>CALHDG010000130.1 GCA_938023075.1 uncultured Chitinophagales bacterium | reverse complement strand
GTTAAAAACATGGCACCAGTAAATAAATCGTTGGCATACAAAGTGGCAATTTTTGGTAACAAGCGTTTTTGGTCTTCTTCATTAGCAAACCGACTGATAATTCGGGCAACACCGTCCGTCATACACAAGGGGCAAAACAAGCCACATTCTGCCATCGCAAATAAATAGCCTGCTCCAAAGCCGAGCGCATGTCGTTCTGCTTTAAATTGTTCTTTTAATTTCGGCTCCCACTTTACTCGAAACATCTCCGATTCAACAGCAATTGCTTTTAAACTTTCGTAAGCCGGGTGAAATTCAATTTCATTAATATCTTCTCCTAAAGCATTTCTTTTGTGTAAGATGGGCGGATTTTTATCAGCTAATTGAGAGAGTTTATCCATTATTGTGGCTGCCTTTAAACCTAATCGACTAAGTTTTTTCTCCATGTAAGAAAAGCCATCCTCAGAATAATACTTTTTTAAAAAATGATGTAAAATCAAATCACTCTCGAAAAAGTTCTGGCTCTTTCGCGCCGTTGGTTCTAATATACGGTTGTTACTTTTCATAAAAACTCCGTTAAATCAATTTCCAAATTTAATCAATTCTAATTAGTTTGTATATTGCAATTTTTATATCAAAACATTAAGCAAAAATTATGAAAAAAACTTTTTTAATCAGTCTATTAATCTCCGGTTTTTTAATTAGTACTCAACTATCTGCCCAATTTTATGTGGGTGCTAATGTTGGTTATGGCGTTCCTATTACTCCTGAACCTTTTGGTTTAACCTACGATTTTGTAAAAGATGGTAATAATTTTACACAACAAAATATAACTAATCAATACAGTAACGCTGGTCAAGGTTTTAGAGCCTCTGTACAACCCGGTTTTATGTTTAATGAAAATTTTGGTTTTGAATTAGGTGTGTATTACTTCGCTTCACCAGAAATTTTAGTTCAAGACACCATAAGTGGAGATGGTTTTTATAAAACTTATACGAACGCCTGGCATTTGCGCTTAACACCAGCTTTGCTTTTTAAGGCAGGCACCGGAGATATTACACCCTATGCCAAAGTAGGTTTATGTATTCCGGTAGCAGGTTCGGTAACCGCACGGAGAGAAGCAAATGACCCGCTTTTGGTGAATGAACAATTTGCTATTTTAAATTACATCAATGATAATGGTGACATGATAACGGCTGACCGCTTTGATCTGGAAGCCGAATTTAAAGGACAATTTAGTGTGGGTTTTGAATCGGTAGCAGGTATTGATTATGCACTTAACGACAACCTATCTATATATGGTGAAGTAGCCTTTACAGCCCTCCGTATTCGAAGAGCAACCAGTGAGGTAAAAATAGGAATTGCTACCATGAGCGATGGAGAAATATATGACATTTTGCCCTTACTTTCTTTAGGTAGTGTTTACAAGCATACTGAATTTGTAGATGTAATTGACCTAATTGAAATTGATAATGCCATTAATGAAAGTAGCAATAATGTTATGGTTGATTTACCAAACGGACTTACCTTACCTTTAGGTACAACTTATGGTTCAACTCCAGAAACAACCCATAAAATTCTTGCCAGCGACGGCGCTTATAGTGCCATTGGTATTAACGTTGGCGTTCGGTTTGCCTTTTAAATTTTAAAATTATCGTCAAGTTTAGCGAAGTGGTTGATACGTACGTTCTTGTTTTGGATTGTCATCTTTTTTTTTGTTGTACGAAGCGCCGAAGTTTTTAAATTAGCCCCGATTGCAGCGGTTATGCAATTTTGCAGCGCAGGTTTTGAAGCATAGCAATTGCATTTGAGCGAAAAGCGGGACCTACGTTATTACAATGCTACAAAGTTTCGCTTCAAAAAAAAATTGAAAAAGGTGTTAACTACATTTATGGCTTAGATAAACCTGTCGAATTATAAATTAAAAAAAATCACCAATTAATAATTTTTCTATGATTGATCTGATAATCGTATTACTTTATTTTTCTACCATTTTTTTGGTTGCTATTAGCGGCAGAACGAGCGGTAAAGAGGTTACCACAGATCAATATTTTTTAAGCAACCGCAATTTACGCTGGCCCTCAGTGGCATTGTCAACTATAGCTACTAATATTCATGGCTATCAGTTTTTGGGTATGATGGGTTCGGCTTACCTGTACGGTTTAGCGCAGGCAAGTTTAGAAATTAATGCGGTACAAGGTATTTTGCTGGCGGTATTCATTTTTGTACCGATGTACCTCAGCGAAAAAATTACCACCATTACCCAATTTATAAAAAAACGATTGGGTAAAACCGTCGCACTGTTTTATTCGCTGGCAAATATTACAATTTTTTCTACCTTAACTTTAGGTTCGGCATTGTTTTGGGGAGCCTATGCAGCCGATATGGTTTTTTCAGACTATTTACTTTGGATTCACGAAGAAGACCGCGTAATACGTATGGCAGTTTTAGTTATTGGTTTGGGCGTATTTTCAGCTATTTATACATATTTGGGTGGTCTCGGGGCAGTGGTAAAAACGGATATCATACAATTCAGCATCTTATTAATTGGTGGGTTGGTAGTGATGTTTGTTGCCGTTCATCATCTTGGTGGTTGGCGTATGTTGTATGAAAAAACACCTCAATTGATGCATTTACATTTGGATGCCAGTCACGAAAAATTACCATGGACACATATGTTCGGCTTGTTTTTTTTAAACATTAATTATTGGTGTGCCAACCAAACGGTTATACAACGGTCGTTAGCAGCGCGAAATTTAAGAGAAGCACAAATTGGTTTAATGGTTGGTGGTGCTACTAAGTATATAATGGCTGCAATTATTGTAATACCTGGTATCGCTTTGTTTGGTATTGATAGCAGTTTGAGCGACCCGGATATGACCTTTCCGCGCTTAGTATCTGATTATTTACCCATAGGTGTAAAAGGCATTATTTTGTGCGCACTATTTGCTTCATTAATGAGCACCGTAGATTCTACCTTTAACTCACTGGCTACTTTATGGTCTATTGATATTTATAAAGAATACATCAATAAAAATGCAACAGACACCCAAATAGTTAATGCCGGTAGAAAAACTATTTTAGTTACCTTATTTACCGGTATTTTGATGGGTTTGATTTTATTGTACGTAAAATTTAAAAACCCTGAAGTTGCCTTTACTCATACCTTAAACGAATTTCGGTATTACATTAACTGTGGTATAGTGGTATTAATTTGTTCTGCGGCTTTTATTTTAGCTCCAAATTATCGGTTGGTATTATTGGCTTTCTTATTGACTATACCTACTAATATTTTGTTAAAGCAATTTTTTCCAGATATGAACTACTTTGTCCGTGCAGGTTGGGTAATCGTTTTGGGTTTAGCCATTTCAAGTATCAGTTTATATAAAACCCGTTATAAAAAGTGGCATGAATTTTTTCATTCTGAATCGAGAAATATTTCGCTAATTGGTTTAGGGATGTTGGCTTCTTTAGTTATGCTGCATGTGCTTTTTCATTAAGGAACGAGAAAAAAATCAAATTACCATGTTACTTTACCATTTTCTGGTATACTACCTTGAAAAGCCTCGCCTTAGCCTCCACTAAGTCTGTATTATATTTATAACTAGTAGAGCCTTAAATTACCCTAGCCCACCAAAAAATCTTGTTCTTCATATTCGCCAGACTCTACTTTAGAGCGGACACGTTTAAATGCCTCAATGGTTATTTCAACATCTTCTTTGGTATGTGAAGCAGTTGGTATTAAACGGATTAATATAACATCTTTCGGAACTACCGGATACACTACGATTGAACAAAATATATTATAATTTTCTCTCAGGTCGTATGTTAAGCCTGTCGCAACTTTTACCGAACCTTTTAAGTAAACCGGCGTTACACAAGAGTTGGTATTGCCAATATTAAAGCCACTTTCTTTTAAGCCACTTTGTAATAAATCTACATTTTCCCAAAGTTTGGCTTTTAACTCTGGTTTAGTTTGTAAAAGTTCTAAACGTTTTAGGTTACCAATTACAATGGGCATAGGTAATGATTTGGCAAAAACCTGCGACCGGGTATTGTATTTTAAATATTCTACTACTTGTTTATCAGAAGAAATAAAAGCACCAATGCTGCCCATGGATTTAGCGAACGTACTAAAGTACAAATCAATTTCATCTTGTACGCCTTGTTCTTCTCCCGTACCGGCACCAGTTTTGCCAAGTGTACCAAAGCCATGTGCATCATCTACTAATAATCTAAAATCGAATTGCTCTTTCAAGGCAACAATGTCTTTTAAATTACCCTGATCTCCAGCCATACCGAAAACTCCTTCTGAAATCACCAAGATGGCTCCACCAGTATCTTCCACCCATTTAGTAGCTCTTTTCAATTGCTTTTCTAAACTTTCAATATTGTTATGGGTAAAAACGTAGCGTTTGCCCATATGCAGGCGAACACCATCTAAAATGCAGGCATGAGATTCTGCATCATATACAATTACATCTCTTCGGTCAACCAATGCATCAATTGCCGACATAATGCCTTGATATCCGAAATTAAGCAGTACGGTATCTTCCTTTTTGACAAATTCAGATAGTTTTTCTTCTAATAAATCGTGATAATCGGTATTGCCAGACATTAAACGTGAACCCATCGGATAGGCTAAACCCCAATCTTTCGCGGCTTGTTCATCTACTTTTCGTACTTCGGGGTGATTACCTAAACCTAAGTAGTTATTAATACTCCATATAATTTTTTCTTTACCTCTAAAGGTCATCCGGCTGCTAAGTTCGCCTTCCAATTTGGGAAAGATGTAATACTCGTGTCCCATATTGGCATACTTTCCAAGTGGACCTCTGTCTTGTAGCAATTTGTCAAATAAATCCATTAATCTGTTAACTTTTCCTAACTAAAACGCCGCAAATGTAAACATACTTGTTAAAATATTTTAACTTTTTTTTAGACATTTATTTAGCTTTCAAAACTATTGTTAAATATATTTTTTAAAAAACATCTCATAAATTATATGTAATATGTAAGTATGTTTTTATGTAAGAAATAGCTGAAATTTTCAATGTCAGAACTCCTGACTCCAATTCCTAAATTTAGTACTTCCAGCTTGTCGATTCGTAAAATGACAACGTACAGTTTTGGTATTCAATTCCTGTTAATTCAGCATTCAGCTTTAGCCGTATTTGTTAGAAGATTGCTCCCTTTGGTCGAAATGACAAAGTTTCTGTCACGTCGACTGAAGGGAGAGGTCTTGCCAAATCATACTACAAACTTACAATTTACCGAGCTGTTCATTTTACGTGGGGTCAAGACTTCTGAATGTAATATTAGTTTCAAATTTTGACAAGTTTATCAATGTGGTTGATACTTTTCTGTTTTCGAGTGCTGCGTTTTTTTTCTACGAAGAACCGACGTTTTTAAACTAGCCCCGATTGCAGCGGTTATGCCGTTGAAGCGTTGGCTTTTGTGCGTTAGCAAACGGCATTTGAGCGGAAAGCGGGACCCACGTTTTTATAATGTTTCCTGGTTTCGCTTCAAATAAAAATAAATCAAAAGTGTCAACTATTTTATTGTTTGGATAGTTTAACCGAGATCATAAATGCAAACTATTTAGCCAAATGAAAAATTTTTACCGCCAAACCAAAGTTTTCGCAATATATGTAAGTCGATTTTGCTCTATTTGCAAAAAATAAACTCCATTGGAAAGGTGGGCAACATTAATCTGCAATTGATTATTGGCAATTGACTTAGGCAAATATTGTTTGGCTCCTTTTGCATTATATAATTCTATATTATTGGCATGCCTAAAAGATACTGGCAAATTAATATAAGCAAACGATTTTACTGGATTAGGATAAACCGTTAAATTACGCGTAGAAGTATTGTAAATAGAAGACAAAACCTTAACCTCAATAGCAGCTTCATTGATACAGCCATTGTTATCTCTTAGAGATAAGACATAGCGTTCATTTTCAGGATTTTCTAATACGGGTTGAGTTAGTCCAGTATTCCATAAAAATTGGTAAGGTGGGGTACCGCCACTAATTGCCGGTTGAATGGATGTGGTTAGGCTATCATATCGTAAAGATAGCATTAAAGGAAAAGGTTCGGTAATATCAAAACTTAAAAAATGCGAACTTACATCGTTACTTACCGTCAGTCCATGCCTACCCGCTGATAAATTTTTTATATTAGATTCATTTTCACCATTAGTCCAGTTAAAATTATAGGTTAATCCATCATGGATGCGTATTTCAATTGCTCCATCGTTTGCACCGTGGCAAGAAATTTGCTGAATATGATAAGTATTTTGTTTGATGGTAATTGTTTCCATTTGCAAGCATTTATTAACATCAGTTACTTTAACACTGTATTCGCCAAATTCAATATTGTCAATTAACGGAGTTGTCGCGCTATTACTCCAACTATATTGATAGGGTGGAGTTCCACCAAGCACACTTTCAATGTTAATGTAAGGTTCTTCAAATCCGTTGGCACGTTGAATTACTAATTCTATTGGTGCAGGCTCTTCTATAGTAAAACTACCTTCGTGCATTTGATTACCGGCTTCATCTAAAGTAAAAAAGGTATAATCACCTGCAGCTAAACCGGTCAGTTCGTCTCCGGTTTTATCAGCTAAAAGCCATATAATTTTATGGATTGGCACATCACCAGAACTATTGATATTGACCGAACCGTCACTTTTGCCTGCACAAGAAACAGATTGAACTTCTACAACAGCTTCACCAATATTGATAACCAGTTCGCTTTTTACTTCAACAGATTGCTGAACTGCACAGCCATTTTCGTCCGTAATTGTAAAAGCATAAACACCTGATTGTAAATTTTCTACATTAAAAGTAGCCTCTCCATTATTCCAGTTAATTAGCAAATTTCCACTTCCTCCAGTTGCTTGTACTTGAATGCTGCCATTATTAGTACCCGTATCTGCTTGGGTATTTACAGCAACCTTAATTTGCTCATTTCCCTTTATTTCATAAAATTGTTCTGTACTTGTTTGAAGGATATTATTGGTAATATTTACAGCATAGTTTCCTGCGGGTAAATTGTAAATATTTTGGGTTGTTGCTCCATTGCTCCAAGTAAATGAAAGGTTAACCGGGTCTTCCATTGGTGCGGTATCTACACAAATATCTATTTCAATAGCACCGGCATTTTCTCCACAAACATCATCAGCAATAGTGCTTAATAATGAAAAGTCATCATTGGCAAAACGGGTTGTTTTATTGGTGTTGAGTGGCTTTGTTGCCGAAGCATTTATAATTTCTTTAGTTTCTATATTTTGAACAAAAGCCACAACAAAAAGTTGTTCTTCATTCCAATCTGTATTCGGTTTATATTGATAGGTATAATTTTTTTCATTGTTTGAAAGACTAATATCATCACCAAGATCATCACTTAAAAACGTTCTAAATACATTATCAAAAATATATTCGAAATAAGTGCAGAAAAATATGTCTTTTTCAATAACAGCTACAAACAATTTATAATTGGCATTAGGAAGTGCTGCTGAAGTCTTTGCCGATATTTGCAGTTGCCTTTCTTTATCAGGTTGAATTTTCTCTTCAATTGTTAGATGAAGTGGGTTTGTTTGGTTTAACTGTTTTTCCAACTGTTCGGCTGTTAATAGTGGTTTAGCGGCTGCTTGCTTATCGCCATTTACAACTATACTTGGTGATGCGGTAATTTCATAATAGTCCGTTCTAATGTTTGCCGGTTCAGGATTTGCTTGGTAAAAAGGATCGGGTGGTAAAGGACGATTGTTATGATAAGCTATATGAATAATTTCGGTATCGTATTTTGTCAAAATCATATCGTATAACTCAGGGTTTCGATAACCACAAGAAGGGCATAGCGTATTGGTAAATTGTTCTAATAACACTATTTTTTTTGCCTGTTGAGCAAACGCTACTTCACCTACAAATAGAAGCAATGCTATAATGACTATGGTAATATTTTTCATTTGAATTACTAATTAACGGTAACAAATATACAAAATATAAAGCCAAATGAATGGTAAAATATATTTCCTAAAATTTGTAAACTAGAAATCGCTAATATTCAATACGCAAAAAACGAGGCAATTGCACACTATGAACTTCAAGTAAAGAATAAAGTTTATATTCGCAGCTTTCTTACTAAATTAACCTTGATATTAGATGAATGAATTTTGAACACGTGCCAATAATTTTAGTAAAGTGAATTCCAAAATTGAACAACTGTTGGATTTTAAAAATGAAAATCCAAATGATCCACTTATTTTGTATGCTTTGGCGATGGAATATGTAAAAAACAAGCATTTTGACAAAGCAGAGCAGTATTATCAAACTTTAATTGATGAGCATCCGGCATATGGTGGTACTTACTATCATTATGCACAATTATTGCAAGTATTGAATAAAACTACTGACGCTGATTCAGTTTATCAAAAAGGTTTATCTGTTTTAGAGCAAAAAAAAGATGTACATTTGTTTAAAGAATTAAGTGAAGCTTATCAACATTTCAAACTAAATTTAAGCTAATGCACGCTTCAATACAATACTCGGTTAGTATGATGGTTATGCTGATTTTTTTAGCAGCTTGCCAACAAAACAACCATAACTCTGTAAATAAGTCGACAGAGTTTACAGATTGTGCCATGCAAGAAGCTGCGAATCAGCAATTTGAAAAAGCCTTGACTTGTATTGATAAAGCCATTGCGCTACAACCTAAAAACTACGATTTTTATGCGACCAAATTTAACCTATTACTTTTGAGTGAACAGTATGATAGTTGTTTGGTTTTCTTAAAAAAATTGCATCAATTAAAACCAAATAATTCAGAAGCCTATTCATTTGAAGGTTACCTCAACGAAAAAGCAGGCAACACCGCCACTGCTCAACAATATTATCAAAAAGCCATTCAAGCGTGTAAATTACGTGTACAGCAAAAGCAAGATGTTTTTAAAAACAAAGTGAATATTGCCTTTTTAAAGTTTTTTACTGAAGGCAGAGTAGCTTCTCTCAATTATATGGATAGCTTAAGCATGCGGCATCCTGGCAATGGATTTATTTTAGATAAAAAAGAATTTATAAACAACTTTAACAAGCAGAAGTTTATTGAGGGTTTGTAAGTCTCCACTGTGTTTCTTATCATAAATCATTCTACATCTTCCGTTTCATTAACTTCTCCAAACTCGGTTTCCAACACCTTAGCTTTATAACCTTGTTCGTTTAACCATTTCGTAAAAATTTGAGTGTATCCATGGGTAACATAAATAAACTCGGCACAGGTTGCTTTTATAGAGTCGTTCAATTGTGCCCAATCGCAATGATCGGACAATACAAAGCCCCTATCTACCGATCGCCTTCGCTTGGCTCCTCTTAAATTCATCCAACCAGAAGCTATGCCGGTGCTATAGGGTTGAAATTTTTTCATCCAACTGCTGTTTAAAGACGATGGCGTGGTTAATACCAAATTGCCAACATAGTCTTTTTTAGCAATTTCAGGGGTCACCCGTATTGTATCAGGAAATTGGAAGTTACTGTTTCTAAAAATATCTACTACATTTTCAATAGCTCCGTGTGTATAAATTTTACCAATATTTGTATTTAAGCCACTTAAAAGCCGTTGAGCTTTTCCCAAGGCATAGCCTGCCAAAATAGTGGTCTTTCCTTGCGCTTTATTTTCTAACCACCAATTATTAATTTGTTGAAAGATATGTTGCTGAGCTTTCCACCTAAAAATAGGTAAACCAAATGTAGACTCAGTTACAAAGTGCGTGCATTTAACCGGCTCAAAAGGTGTTGTTAAACCATCTGGTTCTGTTTTGTAATCGCCACTAACTACCCATGTTTGATTATTTGCCGCCACCCTAATTTGTGCAGAACCAATAATATGTCCGGCAGGAAAATAAGTTACCTCCACACCATTAATAGCAATAGGCTGATTAAAACCAATACCTTCTACTTTACCAATATTGTTTAACCGGTATTTAGCGATGTTCACTCCATTATTGTGAAGCAAGTAAAATTGATGACCTGCCTTTAAATGATCGCTATGGGCATGGGTAATTAAGGCTTTTTTTACCGGTTGCCATGGGTCAATAAAAAAATCTCCTAAAGCGCAATAAATACCTTTGTCCGATAATTGTAAAAGTGGCTTCAAACAGAAATATTGAGTTGACGATAATTAGTTTCAATGATCTTCAAATTGGCTGGCTTGCTTAATAACATATTGATCGGCAGGTTCAACTACCCGAAACCAATAATCTAAAGATTTTATAATTCGATATTCAAAAACATCCAAATCCATGGCTTTGTTAATATAAGCATTTACATGAAAATGATACGCTTCTGAAATGTCTTTTTGATGTACAGAATTAGAAATTATAATTACCGGTATAGTTTTTAGCAAATGTTTAGATTTTATATATCTTAAGACAATATCGCCATTTTTAAAAGGTAAATGATGATCTAAAAAAACAATATCGGGCCAAAATGTTTGATTCTTTTCAATAGTATTAATTACAAAATCAAGGGCTTCAGCCCCATCTTTAATTACTTTAATTTCCGAATGTTTAAATTCTGAATTTTTTACAATGTTTGTAAATACTTTTACATCTAACTCATTATCCTCTATTAGCAATATTTTTTTCATAATAAATTATTATACGTTTTTAGGTAATTTTATGTTTATTGTAGTTCCGCTTCCTAAATCCGATTCTATATATATTTCACCAAAATGTCGTTCTACAATTCTTCTACAAATTGATAAGCCTAAACCTGCCCCTTCAGTTTGGTTATTTTTTATTTTCTTAAACAAACCGAAAACATATTCAACATATTGCTTAGAAATACCTATGCCATTATCAATTAACTTTACTAATATGGAGTTTTTAGTTTCGTTACTGCTAATAGTAATTTCAGGAGTTTTTTCGCTTCTATACTTAATAGCATTTTGAATTAAATTATAAAACAAACGATGAAACATAAAGAGATCTCCATCAATAGTTACATTTTTTTCTATCTTGAAAGATACATTATTTTGTTTAATTAATACATTCAAACTGCTTTTTACATCTATCAGTAGTTTCGACAAATCTATTTTTTCTATTATTAGGTCTTGATTATCAACACTTGAATACAATAAAAGATTATCAATTAAACTTTCCATAAGAAAAGTTCGCTTTATAATTTCATCGGTATATTCTTTACTATTAGCTGAATAATCTTGTAATTCTTTCTTTAAATATTGAGCATAAAATGAAATATTTCTAATGGGTTCTTTCAAATCATGTGAGGCAATATAAGCGAATTTTTCAAGTTCTTCATTCGATTTTATATATTTATTTAATTTTACATTCGTTTTTTTCAGTTCATCAACTTTAACTTTTAGTTTATCTTTATACAATTCTTCATTAGTAATATCACGCACAATCATCATAACTTCAGTTTTATTAGTAGCCGAAAAACGACACTCATAATACCTTTTTTGATTAAGCAAATCGATCATATTGATTTTGCAGGTTAAAAACAAGCCTGTTGACGCAGCGTTTTTTATATATTCTTCTATCAATTCTCCTGTTGTTACATCATCAAATAAATCGACAACATTATCCCCCATCCTTTCCGGATTAATAATTAGTTCAGATAGATCATTAGTTAAAAATTCTTTACAAATACCTTCACTCGAAAACAGATAATATTGATCAGGTAAAGATCTAAATAAAGAATGTAGTTGAACATTTCTATACTCAAGGGCATTTAATAAACTTTGGTTTTGTTGTTGTAAACTAATTTGTTTTTTTTTGTCGCTATTTCTATTATTTTTATCCATATCAAACCTTTCTTCATTTTGAAATAAATTTTTCGGCTAATAGTAAAAATATATCTTCTACGTTTTCATTTATTAACGCACTTGTAAATAAGCTAATTTTAAAATCTACATCGGCTTCTATTTTTTGTAATTGTTGTTTTTCAACTAAATCACTTTTGTTACCCACTACTACAATTTCGATAGAAGGATCAATTTTTTTCATCCCCTGTAAGTCTTCCGATATCCTTTGATAACTGCTTTCGCGAGCAACATCAAATACTAAAACTGCCGCATGCGTGCCTCGTAAATAAGCAACCGGAATAGTTTTATGGGTTACCACATCTGCAATGTCCCATATAACAAATTCAATTTCTATATTTTTACAGGTAATAATTTTAGTTTTGATATTAACTCCAATAGTAGGCAAATAGTCATTATTAAACTCATTTGAAACATATCGCTTAAGTAATGATGTTTTTCCTACTGCAAAGCCACCTAAAATAATTATCTTTTTTCTTAACATACTGCATCCTTTCTTAAAAAATCTTTAAGCTGTTTTGATAAAGTGTCTACATCTACACTATCGGTATAATTTTTTGGAATAATTTCTTGTTGGATAAATCGAGCAACCGATTTTTTTACCGGTTCAACATATTTTAAGTTACCTTGAATACCATGTTCAAACAAAATTGCGGCATAATAATTAAAATCATTATAGATATTTACGGTATATAGTTCATATTTAATTTGTTCAATTTTTTCGCGGACGCCAACTTTTAAGGCATCTTGCCCAAAGTTAATCAATGCTGTCATCATACCGGCAATTTGATTTTGATTCATGGTTTCTTTATCAGAATATTTAGCCATCATAAAACCCGTTTCTTTTTGAATAATAAAAATATCTATAATTTTAGCCGTGTCGATGGCTTCCATCAATATTTTTCCGGCAGTACCTCTCGGCAGAATAAATGACCGCAGTTTCCAATATATTATTTCTGGAATAGAGGTTGAATTTTTAATATATTCATTTATACTGCTATTAAATTCATTAAATTCATAGGCAATCCATTTTTGAATCAATTTTCCCATTACAGGAGTAAGGGCAACAATTAATTCTTCTTCTGAGTTTTTTATTTGCTGTTGAACTTTATCACCAAACAACTGATCAAACTGATTTCGTAAATCTTCAATACGTTCATCTATAATGGGGTCAATTTCTGCCTTTAACTCCTTTTTGTCATACAGCGTTTTCTCAATTTTTTTTAGCTCAGAATGAAACTCCTCTTGCCTTTTTTTTTCGTCTCCAACTAAAATTTCTTTTAATTGAAACATAATTTCATCGTCTTTCATAGAATTTGCCTTTAACTCATTAAATGTCATTTAAACCCCCTCTATTATTTTTAGTAATACTTCTTTCAATTTTTCCCGGTCAACTTTGTCATCGTTCAATTTTTCTATTTCTTTTTGAAGTTGCTTTTGATTAGCATCTAACTTAGTTTGTATTATTCCATCTAAATTAGCTAAATTTCCAGCTATTTCTTCACTTAACAATTGAATTTTTTTATCAAATAGACGTTTATGATCATTTAATTGTTTTTCCAATGCTGTAAATTGTTCATTAAACACTCTAATCTCAGCACCAAAAATTAAATTCTTAATTTGCTCGACACTTGAAGTATCATCCTGCCGTACGTTTGACTCTTTCCCCATTTATTTTAAGTTTTGTTTTTAGTATTGCTACAAAATAAATTTACAAACTGTTTTTACTACTTTTCGATATATTTTACTTAAATGTATATTATAATATAATTTTCCCCTTTTCTAACAAAAATGGTTTTAAGAATAATGAAAAAATAAATTTACTATCTATAATAAAGCAATTTTTTGATAAACGAGGCGAAAAACGCAGGCTTAGCTGGGCTAAGACAAGGCTTTTCATCCAAGTATATCAGAAAATTGCAAAGTCAAAATGTAAAGTTATTTTTTTCTCATTCCTTAACATAAAAGTACATCTAATTTTCTGCACAATACTTATAAAATTAATCAAGTATTCTATTTTTAACAAGTAATACCAATTTCATTATAAGATGTTACACTGCTATGGTTCGTGACATTGTATAATCAATTTGGTATAAAATACTTACTATTAAATACGTAATTCTAAACAAAGTGTTAGATTAAGCACTTTCAACTATACAATGTTAATAAATTCTACCATAAAAAAAATTATTCTGCAGTTTAATAAGGCTGCGGGTACTTCCAGAGGAATATTAAATGACAAACTAAGTTATATTATAAAACTGAATAATGGAAAGATTACCGGCTATGGTGAAGCCAGTTTAATTAAAGGATTAAGTTATGATGCCAATTCCAATTTTGAAACAGCGATCAATAAAGTGATTGCACAAATTAATCAACAAAAGAACTTAGATGATACACATTTAACTGAATATCCGGCAATACGCTTTGCTTTGGAAATGGCTTACTTAGATATGCAACAAAACCAAACTTGTCTACTTTTTCCTTCTGACTTTATTGATAATAATGCACCAATTCCGATAAATGGCTTAATTTGGATGGACACTTATGAGCATATGCAACAACAAATTTTAGAGAAAATTGAACAAGGTTTTCAATGCATTAAATTAAAAATTGGTGCTATTAATTTTGAAGATGAAATAGCTTTACTAAAAAAGATAAGGCAACAATATACAGCAGATGATATGATGATTAGAGTAGATGCCAATGGAGCTTTTCAGCCAGGTGATGAGGCTTTAACTAAATTAGATATTTTATCTAAATTGAACATTCATTCTATTGAGCAACCTATTAAACCCAAACAAATTAATGAAATGGCTTCTTTATGTGCTGCCACTCCCCTACCCATAGCATTAGATGAAGAATTAATCGGTATCTTCAATACAACTCTAAAAGAAAAATTATTAGATGATATAAAACCTCAATATATTATTTTGAAACCTTCTTTATTGGGTGGCTTTAAAGCAACGGAAGAATGGATTAAAATAGCGGACAAGCGCAACATTGGTTGGTGGGTTACTTCGGCATTAGAAAGCAACATTGGTTTAAATGGCATTGCACAATGGACAGCAACCTTAAACACCAATACATTTCAAGGTTTAGGTACGGGTACATTATTTAATAATAATATTGACAGTCCATTATATATAGAAAATGGTAATTTATATTTTTCAAAAGAAAAAGAATGGGATTTTGCTAACTTACTATAAATGAATTATTTAATTAACGATAACAGTTATACTAAAGCCGAATTGCAACATTATGTTGAAGTACTCCCCTTTTTAAATTTGCCGGTTTGGAAAGAAAAAATTTTCCGTTTCATGGCTGACTATTTATCAGATGAACCAACTATTGAAGTTCAATCTTCCGGTACAACCGGCAAGCCAAAAAAATGGAATGTAGCTAAAAAGAAAATGCAATTATCTGCTGCTAAAACAGCTAAGTATTTTAATTTTAAAAAAGGGCAAGATGTATTATTGGTGTTACCTGTTGACTATATTGCTGGAAAAATGATGATTGTACGAGCCTTTGAACATCAATTAAATTTGGTGTATTACGAACCTAAAGCAGATTTTCTAAAAAATGTAAGTGATGAAGAACGGTTTTATTTTTGCCCTATTACTCCAATGCAAGCAAAAGTCAGTTTAAACAATTCTTCCTCTGCAAAAAAATTAAAAAACATTAAACACGTTTTACTTGGCGGTGCTCCGGTAGATTCCGCTCTAGCAGAAACCATTAAAACCCTTCCAAACCAATATTATCATAGTTATGGAATGACTGAAACGCTTTCGCACATTGCCATAAAAAAACTAAACCATCCTTCTTCAAAGTATTTTAAAGTGTTAGAACATATTAACATTTCAAAAGATAGCAGAGATTGTTTAATTATAGAGGCACCGGAATTTGCTGACCATCCGTTAATTACAAATGATCTCATCAAACTTAAAAATGAGCATCAATTTGAATGGTTAGGCAGATATGATAATGTGATTAACTCTGGTGGTATTAAAATAATTCCAGAAAAAATAGAAACACAAATTCAGGATTTTATTAGCCAGCCTTTTTACATTACTTCAAGTAAAGATGAATTGCTAGGTCAACGGATGATTCTGGTAATTGAATCTGAAACTTCAATTGATTTAGGTGTTTTAAAAAAACAGATGAGTAGGGTTTTAGAAGATAAATATATGCCTAAGGAAATCAAGGTACTTCCTAAATTTGAACGAACCCAATCTGGCAAAATAAAAAGACAATACTTTAGTCAAGAACGATAAAAAAATAAATTGACCATCTAAGTGTTACAAAAATAAATCTACATTTCTGTCTTTGCCATTTTCCGATATACTTCCTTAAAAAGCCTCGACTTGGTTCCCCACTAAGCCTGCGTTTTTCAACTCGTCTATCAAAAAATGGCTTTATCAGAGTTGATCAATATATTTTTATATCGTTCTCCAGAATTAATCATCAAAATTTAAACAAGAAAGGTTACTTTTGCTAATCATTTGTAGTAATACATCATTCAAAACATAGTTAATCAAAAATGGCAGTAAGACAAATCAGATTTCGAGAGGCAGTACGAGAGGCGATGAGCGAAGAAATGCGCAGAGATAAAAACGTATTTTTAATGGGCGAGGAAGTGGCTGAATATAATGGAGCCTATAAAGTTAGTCAAGGTATGTTAGCCGAGTTTGGGGAAGATCGAATAATTGATACGCCCATAGCCGAATTAGGTTTTGCCGGTATTGCCGTTGGTGCGGCTATGAATGGTTTGCGTCCTATAGTTGAATTTATGACTTGGAACTTTGCCCTGTTGGCTACCGATCAAATCATTAACAGTGCGGCAAAAATGCTTCAAATGTCGGGTGGTCAGTATGGGGCTCCGGTTGTTTTTAGAGGACCAAATGGCTCTGCCGGTCAGTTGGCGGCTACTCACTCTCAGTCTTTCGAAAGTTTGTATGCCAATTTTCCGGGTTTAAAAGTAATTTCTGTTTCTAATGGATATGATGCAAAAGGTTTGTTAAAGTCTGCCATTCGAGATGATGATCCGATCGTTTTTATGGAGTCGGAAGTAATGTACAGCGATATGAGCGAAGTACCGGAAGAAGAATATTTGATACCCATTGGCAAAGCCGATATTAAAAAACCCGGTACCGATGTAACCATTGTATCTTTCAACAAAATGATGAAAGTAGCTTTGGCAGCCGCCGATGAATTACAAAAAGAAAGTATACAAGCAGAAGTAATCGATTTGCGGACCATTCGTCCATTAGATTATGAAACGATTATTAACTCTGTTAAAAAAACGAACCGGTTGGTTGTTGTTGAGGAGACTTGGCCCCTCGGTGGTATTGGTGCTGAAATTGCTTTTAAAATTTCTTCTGATGCTTTTGATCATTTAGATGCACCGGTATTACGGGTAACTGCCGCTGATACACCACTACCCTATGCCCCTAATTTAGTAGCTGCTTATTTGCCTGATGCAGCTAAAACTATACAAGCGGTAAAACGGGTAATGTATTTGACCTAAAATTTAAACAAGAACAAAATAAAACTTTAACTGATGTTCGCTGTTATAATGCCAATCCAATTGATTTTACTTTAACCGTCACTACATTAAAATTTGGTGATTAATCTTTTTATTGACCAATTGCATATTGTAAAGTGCACCAGCTTTTGTACGATGGGATTTACAGTTCATTTGTTTCAATTTATTCTATAACTTATAGATCCCATTTTCAGAAACGTGAACAATCAACTTACGATGCATTCGAAATAATCCACCAGAAAAACCAAACCAAAGTCTGCCTTGGCTATCTTCTAAAGCATCTTGAAGCCCTAAACTGTAGGTCAAGTCCATTCGGTCTGTTTTGTTATAAAGAGTAAAAGTACCCATATAATATCGATATACACCAAGTCCGGTTGCTCCAATCCAAATACTCCCTTTATTATCTTCATATATCGTATAAATGTCATTTTCGCTTAAGCCTTTCATTGCGGTAAATTGAGTAAACGTTTCTCCATTGTATTTACAAACACCACCATCATTAGTCATTTCTGGTTGATACGATTGCATACAAGCAAACCAAATATTGTGCTGTTGATCTTCAATAATACTAGTAATATTATTGGAGCAAAGTCCATCTTTTTTACTAAAGCGGGTAAATGAATGTCCATCAAATTTAAAAGCGCCATAACCATCGGTGCCAAACCAAAGGTTGCCTTTCCGGTCTTCTAACTGCAAACTAGCTTTGCCTGCGGTTATACTATAAGTAGCAATTTCTTCTGTATTGATTGGAAGATTGAATGCTACAAAAACGCTATCAACATAGCGAAAAATACCTTTGTTTGAGCTTGCCCAAATATTGCCCTTTTTATCGGCTTGTACATTAATCCAACCCGTTCCTTTGTTGTGTATCCCTTCTGAGAGCCATATAGTAGAAAACGTTTGTCCATCAAATTTACAAAGTCCGGTATGCGAACCAAACCATATATTCCCTTCTTTATCTTCGGCAATGCTCGATATTGTTTTCCCGCACAATCCATCGGCAAAGGAAAAATAGTTCAGCTTTTGTCCATTAAATTTAGCGACACCTTTTTCCATGGTACCAAACCATAAGTTTCCTTTTGAATCTTCAAATAGGTCCACTACATATTGCGCTATCGGAAGAGACGTGTCTTCCTCCACAGTTAACTGCTGCTGATTTTCTTTAAGTGTATCTAACTTTTTTTGCCCCTCGCAAGAAGGCAAAAATATAATTAGGAAAAGAAGCCGGTATATTATGACTGATAATTGCATTTATTCATTTACAATGCAATATATTCAAAAATTTTGAATTGAAGTATCTGCTCAAAATTGTAAGTATGGATAGGTTTTTAGAATAGCTTTTGTCTCTTCTATGTTTTGACAATTTATTTAAACCGGTATACGAAAGCTAAACCAAAATTTCCAGAAAAATGGTTATTAAAGTTAGAGTCAGCAGAACTGAAAGCATTGTTTTCGACTTGAAATTCTTTTTTTACAATAGGTATTAAATGATGGGCATAAAAAGTTTCAATACTTAATTTAGGTTTTAAAGCGAAACGGAAGGCAATTTTGGGTGTAAGGTTCCAATTATTATAAGATAATGAATCTAAATCGGTTAAAATATTAAATTCATTTTGCTTTATCTTATCGGTAATATCGGTATGCTCATCACGTTTATTAAATCGACGTGATACAGAGAAGCCAAATAATGTTTCAACTCTTGGAGACAACCGGTAACCGAGCAGTAGGTCTGCTGCTGCATAGTGATTATTGGCTTTTAGGCTACCCGAAGTAGTATCCCTTGATTCCTCGTAAACAGATACTACATTAATAGGATTTTCGGCGGGAGAACCTTGAGGCATTGAAGGAGAATCACCACCTAAACCGGCGTCTTCTGTATTGTCTCTAAAATCCTCAATTGGAACTTCAACATCGTATTGCACCTTAACTTTTTTATTAATAGCACCAAATTGATAGGTTGGAACCAGCTCAATAAACCAACGTTTACTCAAATTAAAATCAACCAAAGCACCGGCAAAAATTTTAGATTCAGAAGTTAAATCAGATGAAAGTCCTTGTTTAATACCATAATGTACAGTTTTGGGATGCAACCATTCATCTTCGTTTTTTTGTGTAATTAACTCTTGATTCTTCCACAAACCGGTACTTGATTGATTTATTGTTAGTGCATCTTCTATCCATTTTTGGGTGTTTGGGGTGTTTGGGGTGTTTGGGGTGTTTGGGGTGTTGTCTAAATATTTATTTATAGTTGCTAAATTTTGAACTGTTTTAAAGTTGGGTGTTGGTGCTTCCGTAAAAATTTCGTTGGTCTCTAATTGTTTGGTTACAATAATTTTATTGCTTGGGTAAAGTGTTGGCTCGTTCGTTTGGTCAACTTGTTTTTTGTATTTAACTATATTTGTAAGATTAGAAGTATTGTCTGTTTTTTTTGTGCTTGAGGTTAAATTAGATAAATTATTACTAGTGTTTGTTAATGGTATTTTGTTAGATGTTTTCTGATTTTTAGAGGTATTAATGTTTGCCCTAACAATACTATTTGAGTTTTTCTTGTCGATATTTTTGGTCAATACCTTAGCTAATTGTTTTTCTTTATTGTTAGATGTTTGTTGAACGAATTCAGTTGGGCTTGTTGAGTTTTTAGATGCTGCAGTGTTTGAAAGATTGGCTTGGTCATTTTTAAGGATAGTTGAGATTTGATCTTTTTTAGCTTTAGGATTCATCTCCTCATTTACTTTAGAAACAATATTAGAAGCATTAGCTTCTCTATTTAGCGTATAGTCTAATTCATTTTTGGTAATCGTTTTGCTATTAGTGAAGTTTTTTATGTTGTGTTGATTGACCAACCAATAAGCTCCAACACCAAGCACACAAAATAAAGCAGCCAGACTTAACCAGCGGGTTAAAAAAAATGGTTTTTTTACGGGTAATGCCTTGTCCAGCCTACCTTGCATATCTTTCCATGCTTTTTCTGTAAACTGATCATCCATATCATATTTATTAAAACTACTTGGCATACTGTACTGTTGTTCTATTGCTTGAATAAATCATATCTCTTAATTGTTTTCTAGCGTTTGATAGATGCCACTTTGAAGTACCTTCACTAATTGCTAAGGTAGTGGCAATTTCACGATGTGCATATCCTTCAATAGCATACAGTTGAAAAACACGCTTGGTATTATCAGGCAAACGTTCAACCATAGCAATCAAATCATCCCAATATAAATTGTTTAAGGGCTCAGCTTGGGTTATATCTTCTTTTTCTTGAAACACCATAAAGTTTACATAGTTGTTGTGCTTTTTAAAATAGTCTGACAAACTATGATAAACCAACTTGCGCATCCAACCTTCTAAAGAGCCTTTAAAAGAATATTTATCTATCTTTTTAAATACACGCAGCATACCATTGTTAACAATGTCCATCGCTATCTCTTTATCGCTAGTATATTTTAAACACATACGCATCATGCTAGAAAAATATTTTTTATACAATTTTTCTTGATAATACCGGTCGTTTTGTAAACAGCCGGCAACTAATTGCTCATCGCTATATTGTTTTATTTTTTGCATTAAATTCCTATAGGCTACTTATTTTTTAAATGATTTTATTTCGTTTATTGTTCTATAGGATAATATTATAATTATTTATAAATGTGGATGTTGTAAACACGATTTTTATTTTTTATATATTTTTTTTGTTACTAATTTTTTACTACTATTTACAAGCTCTACAAAATACAAGCCTTGCTTAAACTCATTGAAATTTATACCTAACTCATTGTTGCGGATGTCTTTCTGACTATACACATTTTGCCCTAAACTATTATATATTTGAATGTCACTAATTTTTTCATTTGAACGTATGCTTAATTTTTCACCGACAGGATTTGGATACAACAATATATCATAAAACGAATCTGTTTCTACTATGTCTGTTTCTTGCTCTATTTCTGTATCGGTTTCTTCTTCCTCTTCATTTGTTTCAATACATACTTCAGATAGTTTTTCGTTGCTCATTAACTCTTCAAATTGGTCTAATTCCATTTCTTGTGTTTGTGCGGTAATCTTACCCAATACTTTATTATCTCTAACCCATAAATAATGTAGTCCGCAAATACTTAATTCATAATCGCCAACCTTTTCTCCTATACCATTAAATTCGTCAAATATTTCATTTATGGTATAGAGCTTCATAATGATGGTATCTTTAATTTCAAATCGATCAGTATAAACTCTGCACAAAATTCCATTATCTCCCCATACTCTAATAGTATCCATTGGCAATTCCCCATTATACAAACTGATTATTTTTACATCCATCCCATGATCTACAGCATCTAACATTACTGCCTTTACTGTAATATATTCTATAGGTTGAAAATCTAATGTCTCACAAAATGTTTCAGGTCCCCCACAACTACAACCGTAAGCGGTAAAGCTCAGCAAAAAAGTAATCAACACAATAATTATAAACCTCATAATTTTCAATTTGTATGTTGTGGCTAATTTATTTATGAATGTTAACTGCTTTTAGTACATCATCTTCCGGTGTATGAATATCAATAATGTAATGTACATTGTTTTTCAAAAGAGTCATTCGTATTTCTGATTGTACAGGATTTGTTTTGATGGTTGCATAAGTAACTAATTCAACATTAAAATTAGTACAACTTTTATTCAACCGGCTAATAAGTTTGTTAAAATTTTCTTTATGACCAAATGCATCATCAGCAGTTACTTCAGGTTTTAAATCAATACGAAGCTTATTAAGCTCGTCCAATACTACTTTATTTTGAAGGGTTTCATCAAAAGCTAACAGACCATTTTCAATTGTCACACAATCAACCATTTCAACAGATTTTTCACAACTGCACAGTAGCAGCCCAACTGCCAAAATGATTGATACACCGCTTAATCTCAATTTTTCTAGCATAGTCTTAATTAGAATAAGATGGCAGTTCTAACAACAAATCGTCTATAAACCATATCATTCACTACTCTTGGTTCTCTAATATTCCACCATGTTTGAGCATTGGTAGCTTTAAAAACATAATCGGCTTTTTGAATTTTCACTCCAAAATCTAACATAAAATTAGCTGATTTTGAAGCACCTAAACGAACTCCAATAGCCGGATACCACATCATACCGCCCGTTGCACTTTCCATACCTCTGTCTTCATCTAAAAAAGCAATACCATAACCGGCTTGTAATTTGTACATAGGGCTCACATTTCGTTTCAATAAATAACCGCGTACATCTGCAAAAACAGGCATTAGGGTTTCTCCACTATTTAGATAATAATAATCTAACCCAATACCAGCACCTACGCCAATAAACCGGTTGACTTGATACCCACCAATTAATTGTGCACCAATACCCGGATCAATTTTATTAATGCGTGTTCCATTTTCGGCGGTACTGAAAAAAGCACTGCTGCCCAACATGAGCTGTGCATTTGATTCAAAATACAAGCCTTTTTCTTGAAATTGATATGCCTTATGCGGTGTAGATAAGGTTACTTGATTTGATCCGGATGTTTGCGCAACCGCTCCATCTTGAATCAGCATTTTGATGTCTTTATCTTTTATTGTTTTGATGATATTAGGACCTAATTGAAGGATTAATTTTTCTCCCTCAACATATTGCTTAATTACACCTTGATAAACTGAACCATCTTTTAAAGTAATGGTGTGGGTTTGTTCATTTTTTAGTTGCTGCGCCATAACGGCTAAAAAAAGCACTTGGAGCAAGCATAAAACAATTGATTTTTTGATAAACATAGTTTTTAGTTTAAAATGTTAATTGATAAACAAGGTTTAATTAGCAATAGCAATTAAGCTCAATTGTTTTAATTCGGCTGGGTTACTAATATCATACTGGTAAAAACCATCGGCACCAATTACCAACACTACATCTTTGTTGGGTAAGGCAATAGCATCATAAGTATCTATACCCATTATATGGTCTAATTGATTTTCACTAATTGTTTTTACATCTTCAATATCAAACACTTTTAAACCGCTGGCTCCATCACATAAATACAATTCATTGTTTTTTACAGATAAACCATGCGGATTATCCATTGGGTAAGTTGCCACCAATTGAGGGTTTTCAAGGTCGGTTATATCAACAACATCTAATTGGTTATTAAAACCCTGACACCAAGTGCCATCTCTTAAGGTAACAAAAGCATAATTGTCTTTTACTACAACAGGGTCGCAAGCTCGGGCATGGCGAAAATTACTTAATAAAACAGGTTCAATCGGGTTGGCATTATCGTATATAAACATACCGGCTGCCGACCCAATAAATAGTTTATCTTTATATGGAAAAAGAGTTTCAATATCCCAACTTACTCTAAAGGTATTGGCAAAAACAGGATTGATATTGTCTTTAACATCAATTACATCTACCTGTGCACCGTCAATTATGTATAAATAACAATCATACAATGCAAAACTTGCCATAGAACCCGCAATGCCGGTTGTATTACCTGTAGTAGTTTGGCTTGGTGGTCCGGGTGCTCCACCGGCACCCGGTGCACCGGGCGCGCCAACAGGTCCAAAATCGATATCATCAGCTTCACCAAACCAAGGATCTACAGGGAAACCCGGTTGTGGCACAAAAATATCATTGCCAACATTAATTGCCTGACTACCAAAACGTGGGTCGGTACAATCTATAGCTAAGGTTTCTTCGGTCTCTTTATAATAAGCGAGGTAGGCATCTTCTTCTTCTACAAAAGTTACGTCGAAAATATTTTCGGTTCGGCTGCTTAAAATGGGTGCAGTAGGGTTGCTAATGTCAATAGCTAATAAGTCCGTTACATTGTCAGCATATAAAATACCGTTTTTTACTGCCATATCTACATTTCCTTCAATTTCAATAAACTTAATGTTTTTAGGATTGCTACTGTCGGTATTATCAATAACGTGTATGCCTTCCCGTTGTTCATTAATTAAAATAAAATCGTTGTAAAAATAAAGTCTGCCAGGCTTTTTGAGGGCTCTGGGCTCGGTTGCTTTAATATCTTTTTTTATGTCATCAACCGATAGAAAAACAGGTGCCATCCTCAAATAAATTTGATTAGCTTCACAAGAATCTTTTAAGCAAGATTGTAAGGATAATACCATCCCCACTATTAGGGTTAAAAGGCATATTTTTTGAAATTTATAAGTCATTTTTTGATTATTTATTTTATTTATAATTTATTTTTTGTTAAGATGATTTGTAATAAAAATCGATTTTCAGCTAATAATTTGATGCATTTAATAATGTAGACTGATCAACTGATAAAAAAGGTTGGCGAAAAACTGATTTTTTTGTAAGGTTTTTTTAGAAAACTGATGTATATCCATAAAAAGCAGTATTGCACATACTTTAACTTTTAGACATACTTTCAATTTACTCAGAATTTCTTAATTGATATAAGCACATTAATAAAGTCAAATATTAATTATATTCTTATGATGTTTGTTTTTATGTTAAATTTATTACATTGCTTGTATGATTTCACCAATTGGAAATTGATAATTGGAATTTTGTTTTTCGAGGCTTTAGCACTTACCAATCCAAAATCAACTCAACCGCCTTATGGTCAGATAATGCCATGTTCTTTTTCTTATTAAAAAAACTAAGTGCCTGATACATTTTTGACTTCAATTGGAAACCATTTTTTCTTACGAAAATATAATCTAATACATAGGTTTTTTCATTTTTCGATTGCTCGTAAACATTAGGCCACGTGTGATGATAAGGAATTTCCAAAGGTTCAATTTCTAAATCGCTTAGCATCGCTTTACGGCGTTTAGTATTGTTAAAATCCGTATTAAAATCGCCACACAACAATTGTGGAATATTGGGTTGCCGGTGAATTGCTAAAAATTCATTCAACTGATACCTTTGGGTTGCTCTAATTTTTTCTCGTGTATTTTTATTGCCAGATTGTAAATGCGTGCCCAATACTTGAAACACTTGTCCTTCTTTTTCCAATTCAACTAAAATGGCGCCTTTTTTAGATAAACAATCCCCACCTTCACAACGTTTAAATGCTATAGTGCCCAACAGTTCTAATGGATATTTACTGACTATATAAATACCATGATGATACTTTAAAAAACCAGTATGTCGCTCAACCTTTAAGGCATAAGGAAAGGTTTCAGCCAAACCCTTTTCTAAAATTTGAAATGATTTTTTATGAAAGGTTTCTTGAAAAACAATCACATCATAATCTGTTCGTTTTAATACATCTACTACGCCTTTGGCTCTATCCATTCTATTGGTGGTGTTAATAATAAAGGGCAACGAATAAATATTCCACGTTAATACCTTTAATTGTTTATTGGCTTGTGTATGGTTGGCTTTTAATGGATTAAAATAATTTATGCTAACCATTAAGGCAATTAGTAAATATAGTTTACATTGTTCCATTAATAAATAAGTTTTGCTATCGGTTAAAAATACAACAATTGTAAAGACAATTGCAAGTCAACTTGGTTTTGACTTTTGTGGCATTGCCAAAGCAGAACAAATGCAAGCAGAAGCACGGCAGTTAGAAAAGTGGTTAAACAAAGATTACCAAGGGAAAATGACTTATATGGAAAACCATTTTGACAAACGTGTTGATCCTACCAAATTGGTACCCGGTGCCAAATCAGTCATCAGTTTATTGTATAATTATCATACCACAAAAAAACAAACCGATGAACATGCACCTAAAATATCTACTTATGCTTATGGTAAAGATTATCATTTCGTTATAAAAGATAAATTGAAATTATTTTTTTATGAAATACAACAACAAATTGGCGAGGTGCATGGACGAGTTTTTGTTGATTCGGCACCTGTGTTAGATAAGCATTGGGCAAAACGCGCCGGTTTAGGTTGGATAGGCAAACACAGCAATTTGATCAATAAAAAAAAAGGGTCGTACTTTTTTATTGCCGAACTAATTGTTGATTTAGACTTGGAGACTGACGGACCAATTAAAGATTATTGTGGAACTTGTACCCGCTGCATAGATGCCTGCCCAACCGATGCCATCGTTGAACCCTATGTGGTTAATGGGAGCAAGTGTATTTCGTATTTAACCATAGAATTGAAAGAAGCCATCCCCAAGGAGTTTAAACACAGCATGGACAATTGGATGTTTGGTTGCGATGTTTGCCAAGCCGTATGTCCCTGGAATCGATTTGCAGAAAACCATCAGGAACCTCTGTTTGAACCCCACCCGGAATTGTTAAAGATGAAAGCTAACGAATGGGAAGAATTAACTCAAGAAATTTTTAATGAGCTATTCAAAAAATCTGCTGTAAAAAGAACCAAGTACAGTGGACTGAAACGCAATCTTCTATTTTTAAATTCCAAAAAACAAAAACCAAATTCCAATATACAAATTCCAAATTCTGATAATAAAAATTCTAATGAGAATGAAATTAATTATTAATCATCAATAATTCAACAATGACTTACCAAAGTAACATCTGGAAACTTTATGCAATAAAAGCCATCCGTTGGTTTTTGTTGATTATGCCAGTTATAGTACCCTTTTTTAAAAGCTGCGGCTTAAACATGAAGGAGATTATGTTGTTGCAAAGCATTATGGCGGTTAGTATAGTAGTTATGGAAATCCCTTCGGGTTATTTAAGTGATTTGTTTGGCAGAAAATGGTCTATCGTATTAGGTGTGTTTTTCGGTTTTTTAGGGATGCTGAATATGGGTTTTGTAAACAGTTTTTGGGGTTTTGCTTTTACAGAAATATGTTTGGGTATTGGTGCGAGTTTTGTTTCTGGTGCAGATAGTGCTTTATTGTACGATAGCCTTTTAAACGATAAAAAAGAAGACCAATTTATCAAATTTCAAGGAAGGTTAAGCTCACTCGGAAGTATATCAGAAGCCATTGCTGCCATTATTGGGGGTTTATTAGCAGCTTGGTGGATACGCAGCCCGGTGTTTTTGCATAGTGTTATTTTATTAATTGGTTTAGCACTAGCATTAAGTTTAAAAGAACCGCAACGGGTTAAAATGAAAGCCAATGAAACTACTAAAAACTTTAAAAAGGTATTACGATTTGTTCAACATCATACCAAAGTAAAATGGTGGTTGTGGTATACCGCTATAATTGGCACGGCAACTTTAACCACAGCTTGGATTATTCAACCCTATTTATTGGACATAGGAATTGATTTAAAATATTTTGGGTTTTGGTGGACTGCGCTAAATCTAACCGTTGCATTAGGTGCATTTTTATCAGATAAAATTCATAAAAACATCAACATTAAGTTATTAGTGCCGGTTATGCTTGTGCTCATTATGCTCAGCATGGTTATTGCAGGTTGGGTAATGGCAGTGTATGGTATGGTGTTTTTCTTTTTGATTAATTTTATAAGAGGAGTAAAAGAACCCATTTTAACAGATTACATTAATCGTTATACGGCATCTGAAATAAGAGCTACAGTACTTTCTATAAAAAGCTTTTTGATAAGAGGAATGTTTGCGCTATTTGGTCCTTTTGTTGGATGGATGTTGGATATATATAATTTTAAATGGGCGATGATTACGGCTTGTTCTATACTTTTAATGATGGGTTTGTTAGCAACCTTGATGCTGTATAGTTCAAAGGCTTTAGAAGAGTAGACTTTGTTAAATGAGCTGTTTTAAAAAGGATTAAAAACAGATTTTATTAACGTGTATACATTTATTATCACTAATTTTAGATTTGTTACAATCTTTTTTGTATCTTTGTAATCAAAATGTATCTCTATAATCTATTCACAAAATTATAGACTGTATTTTATATCAAATAATGCTCATTAATATAATGGATGAGATGGAATTATATTTCATCTAATTCTTGTGTTGAATAAACCAACCATTTTTACAACCTCAGGCTATTCACATATTTTTTAACATTTTAATTAATCAATTTTGCAAAAGTCAAGTGGAAAGCTAAAACACACACTGATATTGTCTTTTATTATATTATTTATTGGCATAAGTAATGTAGGTGCTCAGAGTTGTTTACAAGGCAATCATTTTTTTAGGTCTCAAGGTGAATTAAATCAGTTTAAAGCAGATAATCCTAATTGTACCCGTATAGAAGGTAATGTGGTTATTGAAAGTTTCGTAACTAATTTAAGTCCTTTTTCAAACATTAAATCGGTGGGTGGCAATTTACAAATTAGAAATTGCAACGAATTAGTAGAACTAAAAGGTTTAGAAAATTTGGAAGCCATAGGTGGAGAATTATTTCTTTTTAAAAATGAAAAAATTGAAAACTTTAAAGCATTAAAAAGTCTTCGAAAAATTGGTGGTTTAAAAGTAGATATTAACCCCTCATTTAGAAATTTTGAAGGATTAGAAAAAATAACTTCCTTAACCGGCAAATTGTTCATTAATGAAAATAGGCGTTTACAAAATTGTATAGGATTAGACAATCTTCAAATTGTAGAAGGCTCCGTAAATATTCGTTATAATAACAATATGATAAATTTGATTGGCTTAGATAACTTAAAAGAAGTGGGTAGTTTAGAAGTTAGCCATAATGATGCTATGGAAAATTTAGATGGATTAAATCAACTAAAAACATCTAACGGCAGTGTAAGTATCAACTATAATAATAAACTTTCTAATGCTTGTGGATTAAATAGTTTAGAATTGGTTAGCGTAACTTTTTCTATAATAGAAAACAAACGGCTTAAAAATGTAGATGGTTTGTTCAATCTAAAAAAAATTGGGAAGTTTTTAAGGCTAGAATCGAATGAACAACTTAACTCGATAAAGGGCTTTAAAAATGTCAATCATTTTCCTTTGTGGAAATTAATAATTATAGATAATCCTGCATTAACTATATGCAATAACACGATGGTTTGCAATGTTATTGAGGATAGAATAAACCACGAAATTGTAAATAATGGACCCAATTGCAATTCAGCTGATGAAATTTACAAAGACTGTAATACCGAAGTAATACCACCCGACCCTGAGGTACAATATATTAATAATCGAACTATAACCGGTACAAAAACATTTAATTCCAATTTCGAAATTGAATCGAACAGTTTTATCTTTTTCTCGTCAAAGGTGGTTTTTAAAGCCGTTAATGCCATCACTTTAACTAATGGTTTTGATGTAAAAAAAAGTGCCAATTTCTCTGCCGAAATTGTAGATGAAGTAATTGAAGAAATTGTAACTGAACCAATAGAGAATAGTTGTAATTAACTTAAGTTTCGGTAGTAGAATTTATTTAATAGTAACTTGAATATAAATTATTTACGGAAATTGAAGTACACAATAAGGTTAAAGAATAATTCAACATATAAAGCATAAAATCATCCAAGTGAACCTGTTCACTTGTTGTAGTAAAGTTGCCATGCTTTTGTTAACACAATGGAACAGGTTCCATTGGAACAGCAATTATTTTACTACCGAAACTTAAGTAATTAACTTTTGCTACTCTAATTATCTTTTATCAATAAAAATAGTATTTTTGATTAAAGATAAGATTGAAATTTAATGGATATTCCCCCCGTTTTTTATAATACAGTTAAAGATTTACCTTTTTCCAATTGCTCAAAATGCGACCGTTTTTTGTTAGATAGTTCTATTGAATACTTGGTTGAAAAGGTTTGTATACCAAATGATGTGCTGCACGAATTTGCCATTTGTCAATATTGTATTGAGCAGTTATACAAAGAAATTTCCGAAGAATCAATGGAAAAAATGCAAAATTTTCAGCAAGGCGAAATGAACAAAGGTTTTCAGGTAATTGACAAATACTTAGATTTAAATATTGAGAATATTAAAAAAGCATTAAGCCAAAAACAACCTTATATTAGTTATGAAAGCTGTAATATAATCGCCTATTTTAGGGGTAATAAAATAAGTTCAAGCATGCCGCCTGTTTGTGTATCAACGCAAATCATTGAAAACATGCAAGATCTCATCTCTAAAAAAACAAGAGATAATTTTGACGATTTTACCGACTTTTTAGGTGGAGTACCGCCTGATTTAGAAGAATTATTTAAAGTAAGACCCCGTGTATTAATTTAATTTCGCTTTCTCTTCTTTAATCTCAGCTTGTATCGATCGTATTTGCTTAATTAAAAAATGAAGTTTATCCTTTTCTTCTTCTTCCAAAGCACGGGTTTCTGCTACCGCATTAATACTTTTCACAATCTGATAGGTTCTCCAGAGTTCTTTTTGTAATTCTTGTAATTCCTCACTCATAATTCAAAATGCCAAAATTAATAATTATTATTCGTACATCCCCTCTATTATATACTTATTGTTTTCAGCAACTATTTTTCGTTTTACTTTCATCGAAGGTGTCAATTCACCAGAGTCAATCGTCCATTCATTGTTTAATATAACAAATTTTTTAACCTTTTCTGTTTGACCAAAAAATGCATTTTTTTCTTCAATAACTGCCTCTATTTTTTCACGGACATCGATGTTTTTAATTACACGCGCATCATTTGAAAAGTTGGAGTGTAACAATTTTTTATTAGGCACAATTAAAGCTGATACAAATTTACGGTTGTTGCCCAACACCATCACTTGTTCAATTAAAGGCGACTCCTTTAACTTGTTTTCTATTACTTGCGGTGCCACATATTTGCCACCCGATGTTTTAAAGAGTGCTTTCTTCCGGTCCGTTATTTTTAAAAAACGATTATCTTCCCAACAACCAATGTCGCCGGTATGAAACCAACCTTCCTCATCAATGGCTTTACTCGTTTCTTCCGGTAAGTTGTAATAACCCAACATCACATTAGGCCCTTTAATGCAAATTTCCCCATCATCTGCCAACTTAACTTCTACACCCGGAATTGGTAAACCAACCGTTCCAAATTTAAAACCACCGGGCTCAAAGCGGTTACTAGATATTACCGGTGCAGTTTCTGTTAAACCATAACCCTCTCTAATAACAATGCCGGCTGCCGTAAATATTTTACCCAATACCGGATTAAGGGCGGCAGCCCCCGTAACAATACCAAGTACATTGCCGCCTAATGCATCTTTCCACTTTTTAAAAACTAGCCATCTTGCTATTTTTAACTGTAAGCTGTTTTCATCTTGCTCGGTGTAGTTATTGGCTAGTTTAATCGACCAATCAAATAAGGTTTTTTTAAAACCGGTCAGGCTTTCTCCCTTCGTTAAAATCGATTCATATACTTTTTCTAACAAACGGGGTACTGCGGAAAAAAAGAACGGTTTTACTTCTTTCAATTCTTCTCCAATACTATCTAAATTAGTTGCATAATAAATAGGTGAACCCGCAGCCATGTAACAGTAAGTCACCATTCGTTCAAATATATGCGAAAGTGGTAAAAAACTAAACGCCCGCTGACCTAACTCAAAAGGTACTATAGAAATAGTTGCTTTAATATTACTAATAATATTTTGATGCGACAGCATTACCCCTTTAGGGTTGCCGGTAGTGCCAGAAGTATATAAAATAGTTGCCAAGTCATTGGCTTTAATTGTACCTTTTCTACCTTCTAATAAACTTAAATCGTTTTTGTCTATCTGTGTATTGATTAAGGTCTTCCAATGTTTGGCATCTTTTATCGGTTCAATTGTAAAAATATCTACTAATGAACTACAATCTGCACCTACAGTTTTTATTTTGTTAAATAAATCTGCAGTTTCAACAAAGGCATATTTAATATTGGCATCCTTAAAAATATAGCTATACTCACTAACCGAAATTGTCGGATAAATAGGCACCACAATCGCACCGGTTTGTTGAATCGCAAAATCAATGATATTCCACTCCGGTCTGCCATCGCTAACTAAGGCAATCATATCGCCTGGCTGAATATTGATTTCCAATAAGGCAATACTCAACTGATTGACAGTGTTGATAACCTGCTTAGTAGCATACTTTGTCCATTTGCCGTTTTGCTTTGAAGCCAGCATATCGTCTAAGGCATTAACCTGCCTTTGGTAATCCGGTAAATCAAATAATCGACTAAAATTCATATGCAACTTGATTGGAATAAAAATACGGATATTGTTTTAAATAACAAAGATAATAAGCAACGTAACTTTGAACTAAGTTCTATACAAAGTGAATTGCTTTAAGTAAATAGTTCATTAAAAGCTAAATAGAAATTGTTCGATTTTGTTTAACCTATTTAATTTTTTTTATTACATAAATATCAAAAAATGGATCATATAGTTTGTCAATGAAACTATACATACTATTTCCATTATCTAAAATTTTTTTAAGCTTTTCTTGACTGGGATTGTTTTCCTTTAAAATTGAAATTTGGTTATCAGAATATAGTTTTAACTTGCCATTCTTTAAAACATCCCAGTCTTGCCAAGACGAAATAATTAAAAGACCATCTATATTTAAAAGATGATCGATATTTATTAAAGCTTTTTCAAGCCCTGTTTTATTTGCATATTTATCTTTTTTTATATTTAATCCAAAATGACAGATTGTTCCAAGCATACATGTAATCAGGTCAAACTTCTTTTTTATCATATTACGTATATCACTATGTCTAATGTCGTGTCTAATAAAAGGAATATCTTTTCGATAGGTATTCATAAATATTTCAACATCTGAATCGGAGTCGACAGTTAAAATATTTTTCACTAATTTTCCATTTCTTAATGCAATAGGGTATCTTCCTGTGCAGACTCCTATGTCTAAGTAGTTCTTAAATGGCTTCCCATTACAATATGCTTTTAAATATACTTCCAAATATGAAGTTACAGATCCTATTTCAGAAGTTAGTATATGATTGTCATTGGCAACATAAGCATCATATTTTAACAACCAATTTGATTCATAATCAATCTTTTCTGTTTTTTGCTCTGCAATTTCTTCGTTAATCATTTTTATATATTCCTTAACAGATACTGCTGATGCCGATTCCCAAACTTTTTTGAAATTTTTATTAAAATGTTCTTTTTTTGTATAAAATTTTTCGTCAAATTTCGTACATATTTCAATATCTTCAATTTGTCTATTCTCATTTAGATTGAATTGGTCAAAACGAAAATCATCATACAATGCTAATTCTCTTTTTCCAATTAAACCATGTAAATCTCTAAAGCTTTTTGGAATTTCATTCTCCTCAATAATTTTCATTTCTATTTTATCAACAAAATTTGACAGATTTTCCTTACTATCCATAATTCGCTTTAAAGGTTTTTCATTACCAACTTTTTCTTGAGATAAGGCAAAATCAACTCGTTTACTAATGTATGATGAAATGCTTTCAGGAATTATAAACAATCTATACAGACCGCTCTCTGGGTCTTTTGAATTTGATATTCTTGTCTGAAGTTGATTATTCTCATGAACTATATTCCAATTTTCGTCATACCAGAAATTGGAATCTAAAAAACTTGTAGTGAGAAATCTTTTATTGCATTTTTTTATACCATTTATATAGCTTTCTAATGCAAGGTCTTTTCCATATAATTTAATATTGCTTAGCAACCCAAGTTCTACCAAATTGTTTTCAAACTTTCTTTTTATATCATCTAATCCAACTTCATTCAAATATAAATTTGATCTTAAAATTCCAATTGGAAGCTTTTCAATTAAATCTAACACTTTAATTCTTAAATTATCAAAAAAATTTTCATAAGACTCTCTATCAATTTTTTCTTTTATTAGTTCTAACTCGAGATTTACAAATTCTTTTTGAAGGAATTTATATTCTTTATAAAAATTAGTGTTGTTTGTAATAGACCCAAGTTTTATAACTGTTGCAGTTAAGCTTTGGGACAGTAAGATTTTCAAATCATTCTTTTCATTAAATGTCGTCATTGGATTATGTCTATTTGTCCTTCCAATAAATTTGCGTATCGCTTATAGTAATTTTTGCTAATAGTAAGTATATTATCCAAATTTATTACAGAAAATACCATCATAATCATAATTACTCTTTTAGTATTTTCACTAATACAAGTTCTTACAGAATCTGAGGTGGGACTACCGAATCCTCCGGTTTGGTCGACGAGAATCGGCAATTTCTCTGACTTTAGCATTCCTTTACCTAATGATTTATAGGTGTCTTCATTACTACCAATTTTAAATGTTATATCGCCTTCAATTTTGTCTAAATCGTATATTCCTATTGATAGCCTGCTCATTATTGAAAGAAGTTGAGATGTATCAACAATGTTATTAATATTGAATAGATTTTTGCCTGAAAATACTCTTTTTAAAAGTGCCTCTGATGAAATGTCATATCCATCACTTGACTTTTTACCAAGTTTTTTATAAGCCAATCTTGAGTCACTAATTCTTGGAATTAATTTAATTTCTTCTTTAGTCATTTCTAGGAAAAGGCTGTTTGTGTAGTTGTTTATTTCTAACCATAAGTCTTCATTTTTTTTCTCGAAAATAACTTTGCCTTGCATTACACCAAGTCTCACAGTAGGAATGACTTTCCTAAATGAATCTTCAATTTTAATATTTTTCATTTGTTATAGTTAAATCATTAATAAATATTTGAATTTATACATTTAATTAAAGGTAAATATATCATTTTTATTCAAAAGTTCAACATTAATGATTTATGTTCTTTTTATGAAAAGATCACAAATAACTAACCTCAATAAACAAACTGCTTTTCCTGCCTTTATCATCTACGCAGGTAATTTTATTTTTACCGGCTATGGGTTTAAAAAAGGTAGGCTTATCTCTTTTTGCAGCAGTGTAATAGGCATCATTAATATACCAATACACCTGTTGTACATCGGCAGCAAGATGGCTTTCTAACAAAATTTCTTCATTATCATCTTTTAAAAAGTAATAATTGATATTGGCTTTAGGTGATACAATTTTAAGCTGTTCATCCGCATAAAAGCGTTCACATTGTGGGTTGTGTAAGGGTATTTTATCATAAGGCTGACTAGAGTTTTCATGAAAAGCCAACTGTTCAGGACTATAATTTTGGTAAGTTTTTGTTTTAAATTGAGCTGCTTTGGGTAAACAATGTTTACAATAACTAAGGTCTTCTTGATGATTAACCGCAACATCAATTAAATGATTGCAAACCCTATGTTGGGTAATTAAAGGCAAATGAAAATCTAAGATTTGATGGTCACAAGTTGCGGCAGGTAGTAAACCGGTCTCGCTACAAACCCAGGTGTGTTTTAACTCAGCAGTTGGAAAATTCCATTCGTCATTACGCTTGGCAATTTGTTTAAATACACTAAATAATAAAGGTGTTGCCATATCTGCCCCAGTCAATTCGGGTACACCTTTTGCAGAAAAGTTACCCACCCAAACACCAACGGTATAGGCTTTGTTATAGCCAATACTCCAAGCATCTTTTCTACCATATGAGGTGCCGGTTTTCCAGGCAATTTTAGGCAAGTTGGCAATGTTGCCTAAGTTGTTGCTAAAATCTGGTCGGTTTAAATCGGTCAAAATTTCTGTGATCAAAAAAGCAGCAGAAGGACTCACCATTTCATAGTCAAACAATTCCTTATCGGCAGACTGCATATATTGCAACGGACGGTAAATGCCCTGATTAGCAAAAGCAGTATACATGGCGGTCAACTCAAACAAACTAACACCACAACCTCCGAGAGCTAAAGATAGACCTAACTTTTTTTCATCTTTTAATAGTTGTTGAAAATGCATCGCTTTAAATTGTTCCATTAAAGTTGGTATACCAATGTTGTTAAGCACTTTAACTGCCGGTATATTTAACGACTGTTGTAAGGCTTGTTCAACGGTAACCATACCATTATAAGTATCACTGTAATTGGTTGGACTATAACCTGAAAAGTCAACCGGTAAATCGGCAATTTTTAGTTTGGGGCTAATTAACCCTGCATCAAAACCTTGTGCATAAATTAGTGGTTTTAAAGTACTGCCCGGCGAACGGATTGCTTGAACGCCATCTACTTGACCACCGTCGTTATCATTATAAAAATTGGAACTTCCTACATAAGCCCTTACCTCAGCAGTAGCATTGTCAATAACTAAAACAGCTGTGTTATGTATATGATAACTATTTAACCGGCGTGTATAATTTTGAACGATGTCTTCAACAGGTAGTTGTACTTGTAAATCTAATGTGCTTTTTATATGGGCTGCTTTATTTGATGTGATATATGGTTTTTGTTGAGATGTTTTATTATTTTCTGCATTCAATTTACGACTAAAATGAGGGGCATGGCGAGGAATAGGAAAGCGTTGCGCCAAAAATCCTTCATCTATGGCATCTTGAATAAAGTCTTCATCAAACAAATGATCGGCTTTAAAACGCCTCAACCATTTGTCGCGTTCTTTTATTAAAAAATCATCGTTTTTGCCCGGCTGTAAACTTGTTGGTCTGTTGGGTATGATGGATAAAATAGTAATTTCAGCCAAACTTAAATGATTAGGTGCTTTGTTGCAATAAATATGAGCAGCGGCTTTTACCCCTTCAATATTGCCACCATAAGGCACTAAGTTTAAGTACAATTGTAAAATTTCATCTTTACTAAACCCTAACTCCAATTGAAGGGCGCGAAACATTTCAATAATTTTATTACGATAAGTTCGCTCTTTAGGATTCAATAAACGTGCGACTTGCATAGTAATGGTAGAAGCACCACTAGTTCGTTTGCCTTTTATAAGATTGTTACCCAAAGCTCTTACAATGGCAAATGGATTAATGCCAAAGTGATAATAAAAATATTTGTCCTCCTTATGAATAATCGCTTTTTTTAAGGTTGGAGAAATTTCGTGCAGGTCGGTTTTCATCCGCCACTTTTCATCGGCAGAGAGATAGGCATGAAGCATCTTTCCTTGCTGATCAGTAATAATAGTTGAATGCGGTATATCAAGTTTTAAAGGACAAGCATGATGTAGCACCACAAATAGGATGATGACTACAATAAAAACAACAGCGGTTATGCTAACTATATATTTACTTCGGGTTTGCAATTGAAAGACTTAGTTCATTAACGTCAAGTGTTGGTCAGTATTTTCTAAATATACTTAAAGAACGTTAGCAACGAATTTATTTTAATTAAAAATATTTATATTGGATCAAAAATCATCGTGAGAAAGATATATTTTATTGTGGCACTTATTATAATTAGCTGTCTTCAAAGCATTGCTCAATATAAAACCATTTTTCCAACTGATTCCATTACTTGGGTTCAAACTATTGAGGTTATTGACGGTGCATTTAATGAAAGATTTACTTATAATGGACAAGAAAAGACAATCAATGGAAAAATATATTATGAATTAGAATCGTCGTATAATTTTTCAAATTTTATTCATGAAGATCTTTTAAATGGAAATACGTGGCTTTTGGAAATTGATCATAATAATGACACTACTGAAACTCTGATTATGGATTTTAATTTATTGCTAGGTGATAGCATTATTTATAGAAGAAACTATAGAGACACTACCTACGCAATAGTCACAAAATTAGATAGTATTGGTAATCGAAAAGTTATTGAGTTCGATAACCCAAGAAATCATCTTACAAATACGCCATTAAAATTTATAGAAGGAATCGGACCTAATTATGGATTTGGATTTTTTGATCAATACACCCAAGTTTTATGCAAATTATATTATCAAGACGATTTAGTTTATGCGTTAGATACGCTTCATCTAACCTGCCCAACTTTTTCAGATGTAGAAACTTTTGGTATTGGTCAAAGCATTTCCATTTATCCAAACCTAGCACAAACCCATTTTTTTGTCGAACAGAAAGATGCTAATTTGTTGTCTCATAATTTACGCTTGTACGATGTATTTGGAAAACTATTGTTGATTGAACCTCTAATTAATAATAAACAACAAATCAATATATCTACTTTAGATGCACATATCCTATTGTATCAAATTCGTGGAGACAAGTATCACTTTACTGGAAGATTATTTAAGCACTAGTAGCTCTTGTGCAATACCACCGGAATTCCCTAACTTTGCACAATGATCGAATTTCAAACGCCACCTAAATTATTTAGCAACCGTTTTATAGCCATCGGTTTAGTGGTGATTTTACTCACCGGTATTTTATTATATTTCAGTGGCTCGTTTAAAGAAGATGCCAAACCACCTGAAATTGAAGACATTATGGACAGTATAGAAACCGTAAAACCAACCGATGTATGAAAATCGAATTCAGCAAATACCAAGGCACGGGTAACGACTTTGTAATCATCGATAACCGCCAAGAAACTTTACCGAAAGACAATCCGGCATTGTATCAATATTTATGCGACCGGCATTTTGGTATTGGCGCAGATGGCATAATTTTATTACAAGAACACGATCAGTACGCTTTTGAAATGGTCTATTTTAATGCTGACGGTAAAGAAAGCTCTATGTGCGGTAATGGCGGGCGATGTATTACCCATTTTGCCCAAAGTTTAGGCATCATCGAAAACGAAACCACTTTTTATGCTATTGACGGTGAGCACAAAGCCAACATTTTTCCCGATGGAACAGTCGCTTTAAAATTGCTGGTTTACGAACACATTGATAAACACGAAAACGGCTACGTTGCCGAAACCGGTTCACCCCATTTTGTACAATTTGTAGAAGATATTGAGCACATCAATATCATTGAAACTGCCCATGCCATCCGTTATAATGAAACATTTAATGCCGAAGGCATCAATGTCAATTTTGTCAACAAACACCTTTCCAATAGTATCGTACATATGCGCACCTACGAACGTGGTGTTGAAAATGAAACCCTTTCTTGCGGAACGGGTACGGTGGCGGTAGCTATGGTTGCCCGTAGTTATTTTGAGGAGTTGAAGGATGCTTCTACTGTTCAGATTCAAACTACAGGCGGGGCTTTGCAGGTTCATTTTAAACAAGATGGAGTTTGGTTGCAAGGTTCTGTTGGCTTTGTTTTTAGTGGGGTGGTTAAGTTAGAAATGCACACATAACATAGCTAAACTGATGATTGAAGGGAAGGGTTATCGCAAATCATCTTCCAAACGTGCACAACCTAAGCAAGAAGAAACGATGGCTTCATAATTTTTACTTTGAACTAACCTATCTAATCTGTTTATTTTTTAGAAACGAACCCGGAGCAGTATTTAAGAACGCGCTCCCTGCTATCCACTCAAATGCTATGGCTATACTTCAAAAGGCAACGCTGCATCATAGCATAACCGTTCCTATCAGGGTTAACTTTCCAACTTCACCCGGCTTCAATACCGTGCTTTATTTAAAACAGATTAATCAACCTACTCTTCAAGAGACTCTGACAAGGTAGAGGTGACATCTGTTTTGAAAAGGTGTCGTGTTTTGATCAGGAGTTCTGATCATATCTACCTTCTAACATTTCTTTATACAATTGATAATTCACAGCATCATAGCAAACAAAAAATACCGCTTTAATATGCTCAGCCATAAATTTCAAAACGGTAGCAATAACAGCCTCTTCAACTTTTGGATAATTATATACACTCTTTAATTGGTAAGCATCTGCTAATATCAGCTAATTGGTATAACAATTTTGCAGTTTTGCAGCTTCATTAGTTTTTCGATACTGCTCCAACTGCGTAAATCAAATCGAAAAAATAATTGAATTAAAAATGAGGGATAAAATCCGTTTCGAAAAGGTTAGTTCATTCTAAACAAATAATTGAAAGAAGCTTTTAAACCGACCGTAAAGTTATCTGTTTTTGTATTAGAAGAATTATTAAAAGCATTCATAACGGCGTTTAAATCAGTTCCAAAAGTAGATCGTGCTCCAATAGTAACAAAATAATTATTGCCTAAAAAGATATCATAATCTAATCCAACCAGAAAACCAATATCGTGCGTTCTTTGCAAATCTTCTAACATAATAATATCACTGTTCATAATACCATCAATAGAAAGTAATTTGCTGTATTGCAAACCAACCATGTAATTCATAACAATGGGATGTTTGGTTATGCTAGAATACTGCTCCCATTTATATTTAAATGCCAAAGGAATATGTACATAACCCAAACGAACTTCGTTTTCAATTTGTGTAGCATTAGCATATTGAATAATACGTTGCCCCTGATTGGCTTTTGCCAATCCAATTTCTAAACCCAATTTTGGATTAAAATTATAGCCTAGTGTAAAACCATATTGTTGACCTGTAGTAAATTTATATTCGAGACTATTGGTTGAAATTTCGGTAGGGCGTTTATTTAAAATCCAGGAATTAAAAAACGTACCACCTAAACCAATTTGAAAACCTTTTAGGTTAGTCATTTTTTTTCTTAAGATATTGTCTACAATTTGTTGAGTAGACGTTTCGCTTTTATAAGTATATATACCAGTTCCGTCCAAAGCCATTCCCAAACCGGAAGATTCAAATAAAAATATTTCTTCCTCTGCACGCTCTTTTTCAGTTAACGAGTTTTCTAAACCGTATACAACTAACTTATCTAATTCAATTTTGTTTAGTGCGCCAATTTCTTCCTTTGATTTTTCAGGTAATTCAGATAAGTTAAAACCTCTGATCAACTCAATTTTTTCATTGATGTGTGCTAATTCTTCTTCTGTATAGTTAAAATATTCATATTTAGATAAAATATCCTCAATGCCAGGTGAAGGAATAAACTTAGTAATTTCAATAGGAACCTCTACAATTTTGGTCACCTCAACGGGTACTTCAACTTTTTGAGTAATAATTTGAGGTTGAACAGTAGCATTTTTAGAAATGTATTTATAATATTGATTTAGATGATCGTCTTGATCAGCAAAATTTTGATTTTGGATTTTTAGGTAATTAAAATATTGATGTGAACCTGCAATAGTAAAACCTATGGTTAAAAAGAATATGGCAGCATAACTTAAATAGGTCAACCATTTGTTATTGAAAAAAGAAGTGTCCTTTAGTTGATCTTGTAAAGATTCCCAAACAAACGAATCAACTTGAGCTTCGTGATTTTGTATTTTTTCACGAAACAATCTGTCCATATTGGAGTAATTATTTTGCATAAGCTTCCCGGTAACCTTGATCTAAGTTTAATATCATTTTTTGTAACAGATACCGTGCGCGCGCTAACTGTGATTTTGATGTTCCTTCGCTAATATCTAACATTTTAGAAATTTCTTTATGTGGATAACCCTCAATAACATAAAGGTTAAACACTGTTTGATAGCCTGGGGAAAGGTTTTTAATCATTTCTAAAATGTCTTTTGCTTCTAATTGTTCTAATACATAGTCATGTATTTTTTCCTGTTCGGTATTACCCACGTCCATAATTGGATACATATGAACATTTTTGCGATAATGTTCAATTGCCGTATTAACAATTATCCGGCGCAACCAACCCTCAAAAGACCCTTCAAACCTAAATTTCACCAAGTTTTTATATACTTTAGTAAAGCCTTCTTGCAAAATATCTTCTGCACTATGATAATCACTTGAATACCGCAAACAAATAGAAAACATTTTGCCTGAAAACTTATCGTACAAGTTCTTGTAAGCCTTTTTATCTTTCTTTATACATTGCTTTACTAATTCATAATCATGTAACTTGTCAATACTTTTTCTCATGCTGGTTGATATTAAGATGGTTAATCAATCACTTTGGTTGCTTCATAATTAATTTTACATCCAAAGTAGTCATTATTTGTAATTAATTTCAATTAATTGATGCTTTTAAGAAAATTTATTAATTTTTTGGTAGCCTTTTTTCGGTGGCTAATTTTGTTTTTCTCGTCTACAGTTATTTGTGCAAAAGTTTTGCCAAATTCTGGATAATAGAAAATAGGATCATAGCCAAAACCGTTATTACCCATTGGTTTCGAGTTGATAAAGCCGTTTACCTCCCCAATAAATTTATATTCTTTTTCATTTAATATGAGCGAGATGACTGTTTTAAACTTGGCAGTACGTTTTTTTTGTTCAACATTACTTAGCTGTTGCAAAACTTTATTCATATTATCTTCAGCCGATCTATGCGTACCAGCATATCGTGCTGAAAAAACTCCAGGTTCTCCATTTAAAGCATCTATCATTAAACCAGTATCTTCTGCAAAACAATTGATTTGATGCACTTTAAATATAGTTTTTGCTTTATGTGTAGCGTTTTCTTCTAAAGTATTATAAGGTTCTTCTATTTCTTGTGTATGTCCAATATCATTTAAACTTAACAGCTCATATTCATCGCCTACAATCAATTGAATTTCTTTTAATTTATTTAGATTACCTGTTGCAAAAACTAATCGCTTCATCTCATTAATAATTTTAAGTTACCGCAAACATTTTTTGTAAAGCTTTCCACAAATTCTCTTTATATTTTTTATGTTTATTTAACAAATTGGCACTATGACTTGTTAAAAAAAAAGTATTCATAAAATTAAATATATGATATGGATTTAAAGCCATTTGCAAACCAATTTGACTGCCATCTAAGCCCAAAAGGATACACTTTTCAAATTCAATTGAGTTTTTTATAAACTTAAACGGTTGTCCTGCAAATTCTACTAATTTAACATCTTCAATTGTTAAATGAATAGCCTTTAAAATGTTAAACAATAATACATTTTCTTCCGAATTTAAATCATTTATTGAATGGCTAACCATAATTAATATCTTTTTTTGGTTGTTGCCTATAGCTTTTATCTTATAATTGGAGTGCTTATTATTTAATAACTCATTTTTTTCAAAAGGTAAACATACTACTTCATCATTTTTGTATAAATGGATAAGATTGGCTTGATTTATTTGCATAGTTATTGAGCAAAAATACTAATATTTTTTAGCTGAAAGAAAAACCACATATTTTTGCCATAAGATTTTTAATTTTGTAAAATATTAAGTATATTAAGCCTATGAGTACTATATTAGATATTTCAATTAATGTAAAAGAAGTGAGCGAAAGCAGGTTAAAAGAAGTAGATTTAGATAATTTGGCTTTTGGTAGCACTTTTTCTGATCATATGTTTGAAATGAATTATAAAAATGGAGCATGGGGTGATGCATTTATTAAGCCTTATGAAAATATGACGATAAGCCCCGCTTGTTCTGCCTTGCACTATGGGCAAGCTATTTTTGAAGGAATGAAAGCCTACCGGACATTTGATGATAAAATAATGTTGTTCAGACCGGAAAAAAATGCCAAACGTTTTAATATTTCTGCGAACAGAATGTCGATGCCAGATGTACCAGAAGAACTTTTTTTACAAGCCTTACATGCCATTGTTGGGTTAGATAAAAAATGGGTACCTGCTAAAGATGGCTACTCACTATATTTAAGACCTTATATGTTCGCCAATGACCCCTATATTGGTGTTCGCACTTCTAACAACTATAAATTTATTGTATTTACATGTCCGGTTGGAAAGTATTATTCCAAGCGTATTAAAGTAAAAGTAGCTGATAAATATGTAAGAGCTTTTAGCGGAGGAACAGGTTTTGCCAAAGCTGCTGGTAATTATGCAGCAACCCTTTACCCGGCACTTTTAGTAGGTAAAGAAGGTTTCGATCAAGTATTATGGACAGATGGATATGAGCACAAATATGTACAAGAAATTGGTACCATGAATTTCTTTTGTATTATAGATGGTGTTGCCTATACGCCACCCACCGATGGTCAAATTTTAGAAGGCGTAACACGTGCCAGTGTAATTACTTTACTAAAAGATGAAGGCTATACCGTAAAAGAACAAGCCATTACCATACAAGAAATAGAAAAGGCTTTTGATGCAGGCAAATTAGACGATGCTTTTGGAACGGGCACGGCAGCGTCTGTTTCTCCAATTGCCGAAATCAATTATAACGGCAAAGCCTTAACAATTAATGAAAATAAATCGATCTCCGAAAAAATTAAAACCCGTTTGGATAATATTAAATATGGGCGGGAAGAAGACCGGTTTAATTGGATGGTAGAAGTAATGCATTGAGTTTGAATATCTTTTTTTTAAAAGATATTAAACAAGAAGTATTCGCTAATCATTCAGTTTTGGTGTACTTTGCATATTTGATCCTATTACAATGTATAATAATATTTTTAAGATGCAAATGCGAATAATTAATCCTATAGATGATGTAGCTTTCAAATATTTGTTAGAAGATTTGGCTATTGCCAAAGCGTTGATTGGAAAAATTATTGGAGAAGATATTGTAGAATTAGTTTATGAAAAACTTGTTGACTAATATTGAAAGCTGGACGGGTATAAGCATTGCCCTGCAAAAAAATTTAGTATGGACTTTACTCATCATTCTTTTTTTCTGGTTATTTCGCCGTTTGTTGTTTTATGTTATCAACCGGTTAAAATCTAATGTAAAAACCAGTTATCGCTTACGTACTTTTGCCAGCTATTTTAGTGTTGCAATAGCTTTACTATGTATTTTTAGAGTTTGGTTTAATGGTTTCGAATCGATGGCAACCTATTTTGGTTTGTTATCGGCTGGTATTGCTATTGCTTTAAAAGATCCTATTGTAGATATAGCCGGTTGGGTTTTTCTTACCTTTTGGCGACCTATTGATGTGGGTGATCGTGTTGAAATTGGGAATATAAAAGGCGATGTTATTCATATGGGATTGTTTTATTTTACGCTTAATGAAATTGGTAATTGGATTGAATCGGACCAAAGTACCGGAAGAATTATTCAGGTTCCGAATTCTAAAATATTTACGGAATCGCAAGCCATGTATAACAAAGGTTTTCAATATATTTGGAATGAAATACCCGTACTAATTACATTTGAAAGCGATTGGCAAAAAACAAAACAACTATTAACCGAAATTGCTGATACTTACTACAAAGATCATAGCATCGAAGCCCGTAAAAAATTAAACAAAGCCTCTAAAAACTATATGATTTACTATAAAAACTTAACGCCCATTGTGTACACCGATGTAAAAGATAGCGGCGTTTTATTAACCATACGATATTTGTGCGATCCTTACAAGAGGCGTGGTTCGCAACAAAAAATTTGGGAAGAAATTTTGTTACAATTTGAACAACATAAAGATATTGAATTGGCTTATCCTACTTTAAGAAGAGTATAAACTAATCAGCAATTTTTTCACGATCAAACCTATATGCAAGCAATAAAAAATTCAGAATTAATTATTACGGATGAAGGAAGCATTTACCATTTAAATTTAAAACCGGGCGATCTTTCAACAACCATTATTACGGTGGGCGATCCTGAAAGAGTAGCATCAGTCAGCAAACATTTTGATGTTATTCTTTTAGAAAAACAGAAACGAGAGTTTGTAAGCCATACCGGATTAATGGGCAATAAAAAAGTTTCAGTTTGCTCAACTGGTATGGGTACTGATAATATTGATATTTTTATGAACGAAGTAGATGCACTGTTTAATATTGATTTTGAAACTCGAATGATAAAAAAGCAATTAACTGAGTTGACTTTTATACGGATAGGTACGAGCGGGGCTATTCAACCTTACTTCCCTTTAGATGGCACCATTATTAGTGAGCTTGCCATTGGCTTTGATACCTTAATGCAATTTTATGATTATACAGAAGCGAAAGATTTACGTGCGTACTTAAAAGATGAGCTAATCGACTATAGAATTAATCTATCATTATATGTTGCAGAGGGCGATAAAACTTTATTAGATACCTTTGCCACCATTGGTGAGTTGGGTGTAACCATTACTAACCCCGGTTTTTACGGACCACAAAGCCGTACAATTAGATTAAGCCCAAAGTACCCGCATTTAATGAAAGCCCTGCAACAGTTTGAATGGCAAGGCAAAAAAATAACCAACCTCGAAATGGAAACTGCCGGTATGTACAGCTTAGCAAAACTTTTGGGACATCGTGCCATTTCGTTAAATGCAATGATTGCTAACCGAGCAACCGGCGAGTTTAGTCAACAAGCTCCTCAAACTATTGAACATTTAATTGAAAAAACTTTGCAAGTTATTGCTGATAAGTTGCTATAATTATAGATATTTGATTGAAATAAGCATTTTGTATAACAAAAATATTGAAGGGGTGATTAGCTCAGTTGGTTTAGAGCGCTGTCTTGACAGGGCAGAGGTCACTGGTTCGAATCCAGTATCACCCACTTTTTTATCTTCTTCTTTTTGAAACGTTACTGAAGCCGATCGAAGTTTGCTTGTTAGCCCCGATTGCAGTGGTTATGCTATATTGTCGCGCTGGCTTTGGAGCTTAGCCATAGCATTTGAGCGGAAAGCGGGACCCTCGTTATTAGAAAGTTAAAAAGATTCGCTTCAAAAAAACTAATGCATTAGTGTAAACTATTTTATTGTTTATATAAATTTACCTAATATTATAAAGATTTTACAGACGATTGTAGGGTTAGAATTAATGCAACACCAAGTTTTAAGCCGACAGCACTGAATAACGAATATCGATTATTGAATAATGAATTTCGATTTATTACGATGATATTAGATATTATTTGAATCTTCCTCTTGCCACTCCAACATGCCACCCAATAAATTTCGCACTTTGGTAAACCCTTTATCTTGTAAATACAATTTTGCTTTTCCACTTCGCCCACCCGAACGACAATGTATAATGAGTTCTTCGTTTACATACTGAGTTAACTCCTCCAAACGGTTGGGTATTTCACCTAATGGAATTAAAGTAGCGCCAATATTAAATTCATCGTACTCGTGTTGTTCTCTTACATCAATTATATGTAAACTTTCATTATTCGCTAAACGTTCCTTTACTTCTTTAACCGTTATATCTTCCATACTGTATTATTTCGTTTTTATGAATTTTTTAATACCAGATTGTTGCTGTTCATTTATAACTCGAATAAAATAAATACCTGGTGAAATATCACCAATATAATAAGATTCTTGTATGCCCGTAAATGATTTCATTAACTTTCCGGTAGCGTTTATAATGTGAATTGATGCATTGGTCACTTGGTTTTGTGTTATGTTTTCTAAAGCAATAAAATCAGTTGCCGGATTTGGTAAGATGGTAAAATCTAAAACCGGACTTGGTTGATCGAAAATACCGACTACAACTAAAATACATGTACAATCTTCATCGTACATAGAAACATTACCGTTGGCATCGGTACATTCTTGACCTAATACAGGACAAACCGTTTCTACTCCACAATCTTCTTCTAAACTTAAAGCTCTTCCAATAATTGGTCGCATCATTAAACTACCGGTTTCTGAAGAGGGTATCCATTCATTGAAAGTATTAAAATATAATTTATCTTTCGAATCATTATTATTGTCAAAACCCAAATGAATTTCTACTGAGCCTTCTTGTTGAATGCCAATATAAAATTGATCTTGTACGGGTATACCATCTTCAAAACAGTATAATACAAAACCGGTGTAATTATCTTCATTGGGGTATACTACTTCTAAATCCGATCGCATAGCTGCTATAACGGTCGATTCTGCACCATCTATGCCTTTAATACTGTCCCATAGTTTTAAGGTAAATAAGCGATCAGTTTGATTGAGGGTTATTTGAGCAAAATGTATTAAAATACCGTAAACAAAATCGCGTTCAAAAATTTCATACTTCTGGGCAATTTGTGCCGACTCGCCGGAAACGCCGTAGCCAACATCTAATATGCCATCATCGTAAGCCAATTGGTTATCAAATGTATATATTCTCGAAATGGTGTTGTTTTCATTTCTATTGTCATTATTTGGCGTGATGAAATATTTCATTTCAATTTGAAGGGTTTCTTCTGCAAGATCTCTACCGCTAATTGCTATGGTATTATCGTCTACCTCATTAGGATTATTGGTAAATTTTAATGTTTTTAGTGCATTTTTAAATCTGGAATAGGCAGGTACTGAAATTGAACCTGGTTCTAATTCGTAAATGATATCGTTTGAATTGAGCACTTCTATCTGAAAGTAATAATCTGTAGGAAAAACATCTTTATCTAAATTACTGATTGTAAAGCTATGTTGTTCATTTAACACCTGATCTTGATAATTAAAAAACTGTCCTATAGTCATCTGAGAATAGTCTTTTAAAATTGAAGTAGGCTTTTCAACAAAAGCTAAATCTCTGGTAGGTAAAGTAGGGGCTGTAATGGTTAAACAATCATTTGATATGCTATAATTAAAAATATTAACATTAGTTGAATCGGTATTGTTAATGTATATAAAATAACAATCGTCGCTTAAATTACCGGTTCGCGGATCATCATTTTTTTCATTAGTTATTTGGGTGGATAGATAAAGACCTTCATCTGGAATTGTTGTTGCTACACTAAATTTGGTGTAAGCAATTAAATTGCCCCGTTCATTTACTAAAGCAATGGAATCGATATCACAATTTTGAAAACCACTTAAACTCAAATCTAAATCAATTTTTTTAATTGACCTACAGTCTGGTTTTTTTGCATCTACCAAAATGGTATAGGCACTATTTGGTACACTATCTGGTAAAAGAACAATTTGATTAGTTACATTACTGCGCTCTCTTAGTTCTACATAATCAATATGCCAAAAATCGTTATACCCTGTTGGCGTAGCATTAGCAATAAAACGAAATTGAAAATTATCGTGTATGTATTGAGCAGAGTCTCCTAAATGAATAACAACACTTTTAAAATCTCGATTAGGCAAACCTTCTATACTCCAAATAACTTCCCACTCATCGTTTTCGGTTTTGGCTTGTATAAACAGAGAATCTTTCATTTCAGGTCTTGTGGCATTACCACCTGGTTGATAATAAAAACTCAAGTACAAATTTTCTGGATTATTCGCACTCAATAAATCAATAGCTTGCGAGGTTAAGGTATCACAAGGTTGGCTGGCTCTGGTATCTTGATCACCTATGTTTGCGGGGCTCCAGGGTTTGCCTTCTTGGTTTAAACCATCAAAAGTAGCTACCCCCATGGTTGGCGGATTATTTGCTAAGGTGTTGTTAATATATACATAATTATCTAACCAAAGTTTTTCATCAGGATGGACATTGGTGGTTGAAAAGTCATCAATAAATGGTAAAGATAAGGCTTTTTTTGCTGCGGTATAAGTTGGTTGTTCTACCGTTGAGTAAGCAGGGTTGCTTTGTAGAGGCACTAATTTTTCTTGCGAAAAAGCTGCGATGCTACAAAAAATAAAGGTAGCTATGATGACCGAAATATTACAACAAATTTTCATATTCATATTATTGTTAGGGTTTTATTTAAAAAACTTTAATTGAGGTTAACAACGGGTAAATATCCAGCATATTATTATTCTAAATTTTTTAACGTTAAAATATTACTATTATCAACAAAGCAGTTGAATTTTATTGATCAGGATCTATAGTAGAATTCGGCTTATTTCCATATGGATTAGACTGCGAATCATTATTAGGGCTTGTAGAACTTCCTCCTTCCCATTCATTGGGGTCGTAGGGATTTGAATCTGGCAGCTTGTTGAAGCCTGGTACCGATGATTTATTTTTTCCGCTTATTCTATCCAACCGCCTTTGCTCTTTTGCTCTTATCTCCTCTTGCGCTTCTATTTCTAATTCGCGTTCTTTATCCAATATCTTACCATAATTATCTAAATGAGTTACAAACAAGTCAACCGATTGTCCAGTATTCATATATATGCCTGAGGCATAATCCGGAGACTGTTTGTATACAATAGAGGAAGCTGTATCGATAACGGTTTTATCAGCTACTAAAGCCCCCATTTTAAGGGTGCTCGATTTTAAGGAACTTACCGCAGACTCTAAGGTTAAGCCTTTTACGTTAGGTAATTTATATCTACTCGATCCAAAGCCGCTGCCTACTACCAAATCTATAGCCGTACCTTTATCAATTAATTTGCCGGGTTCAATTTTTTTACCCTCTAGTTGTTGTTCTAAAACGGCATCTTTGGCTAAATCAGGTTTTCGCTTTACTTCTCCTCTTTTTAAACCGATATTTTCTAATTGGCTGGTAGCTACTCGTATTGATTTATCAATTAAATCAGGCATTTTTACCTTAGGCGCACTTTTGGCATTTACGGTTAAAAATACGCGACGGTCTTCTTTAACTTGATGCTTTGGTGCAGGATATTGCATAATAACCACACCGGCTTGTTTGTTGGCTACATAAGTTGAGTCAATTATTCGATAGCGAAGTTGTTCTGCCGTTAAGGTACGATCTACTTCGGCTATACTCATATTTGTTAAATCAGGCACTTCAATAGATTGATTTTGCTTAGTAAAGACCTGCAAATAGTAAACAACACCTGCAAATAGTAATACGGATATGAGCAACATCCATAATAAAGATAACCAAAAATAACGGCTTTTGAAAAAATTGAATAATCCCAAAAAAATTAATTTATCAACAATAATTTATATAATATAATGAAACTTCTTATCTGAATTATAGATAGAGATACAACAATCATTTTAGCAATGCTGCGAAAATAATTAGAATTTATTGGTTTTGGTTACAATTTAAGAAACAATATTTTATAGTGCTTTTTATGATTTATAGTATCTGGCAAAATTGCCTGAAAAAGCGAAGGGTTTACTACTGAATTTAGGAACAATCGGTTTGGTCTATGTTTAAAGATTAAACAGATGTATGGTTCTAAATATAAACAAGTTGGCAAGTTAAGAATTGAGAGCGGAAATGGTTATGTAGGAAAGTTAATTTGCGATTAAACACTAAAATGATGATATTTGAAGATACGACAGCAACTCCTTCAACCTTACGAACAAACCTAACGGATATTAGTCAGTTAGATCTCAGTAAATTGTATACTTATGAAGAATATTACACTTGGCAATTTCCTGAGCGCATTGAGTTGATTGATGGGGTGCCTTATCAACTGATGTCTGCTCCAAGAACCAATCATCAAAGGGTTAGTATGCGTTTTTCAGGGTTGTGGGGTAATTTTTTAGACGGTAAAAGTTGCGAAGTTTTTCGCTGCCCCAATAGATGTATATTTTCCAAACCCAAACGGAGCAAAAATCAATACCATTGTTCAGCCAGATTTATGCATTGTTTGTGACACTTCAACAATTGAGGATAGAGGCATAAAAGGCGCAACCGATCTGGTTATTGAAATCAAATCACCTAATAACAATCGTGATTTAACAACCAAATTTAGGTTGTATGAGCGAGAAGGCGTAAAAGAATATTGGATTGTATATCCTAATGAAAAATGGTTGGTAATTTACGAGTTAAATGATCAAGAAAAGTATGTTGGCAGCAAACATTATACAACAGCAGATGGCTTTATAAATTCTATTATATTTCCAGACTTTCAATTAGATTTGATAAAGTTGTTTGATTATGAAATATTACAAAACAAGTAGCTTTTTAACTAAAATCGATTAAATTTCAATAGCTCAAAAACCTCGCCCAACATCATCGCCGTTGCACCCCAAACGGTTTCATCTTGTAAATGAAAATAGGGGGCTTCAAAACTTCCATAACTGTATTGTAGTTGTTTATGTTTGATGTTCGCAGGATTGGTAAATTCCTTCACCGGCACTTCAACTACATAATCAACTTCGGTTTTATCGGCGTTAAATATTGGATTTTTTTTTAAGCAAGCCATAAAAGGGTACACATAAAAATTACTTGGCGGAATATAAATTTCGCTGATAGCCGATAGAATTTCTTGTTCGGTAACTTCAATCCCAATTTCTTCTTGTGTTTCTCTAATTGCCGCTTCTAAAGGGCTTTCATCCATTTCAATTCGCCCACCCGGAAAACTAATTTGCCCACTATGTACGCCCGGATAACTAACCCGTTTCATCAATACAAAATGCGGTTCATTATTTTTTGGATAGAACAAACACATCACCGCCGCTTTTTTAGCAAACTGCAAATTTGCCTTCACATCATTTTCGTTAATCGCTCCCCTACTCTGCGGCGCCATTTTTAGTTGCGCGGATAAACCCGGTAAGGGCAGTTTTAAAGCTGCGGACAACTGTTGTATAAAATCTTCGATTATTGGTTACCTAAATTTTTGATTAATGAATTGTGCTTCGGTATTTATTCGTTTCATCGTTTGTGAAGCATGTTTAATCCTTTCATTAATCATGGCTCTTAATTGAACATCGTCGGTTTGTATTGAGTTATAAATGGTCAGCGCTTCTTTCGATTGATTTTGTAATTTCTCCATCGTATTTTTTAAGCGACTTTCTGTCCAACGTTTATCTTTAAATTGCTTATTTTTAACCTTAATATATTGATTGAATAAATCTGTAACCGATTTCATAAGTGTAACTCCTTTGTTCAATACATTAATTTGTTCATTCCGGGCAGTTACTTTCTCATTTTGGGCATAAATCACCTCGTTTTTCTTCATAATTACTACATTGGCATGTATCATTTGTGCCCATTGTTCTAACAAAGCATTACCCTTACCTAAAGTTTTCGACCGGTTAAGCGCATCTTCATATTGGTCTACTTCTTTTTTTGTAAGATGCGCTTCAATCAATTCTTTATAATTGAGCGTTGCCGGATAATCGGAGACAAATTGAAATTCTAAAAAACGTTGATAAGAAACCGGCTTTTCTAACAATTGCCACATCGGGTCGAAAGGAATGTGGGTTCTAATCATCTCTTTTGGGTGTACATCATACCATTGTGGATTATAATTTTTAATGAATTTTTCACCATCTCTAACACCGCCGGCAGCCCAAGTAGCATCATACAGTTTCCATGTACCGTCAACTTTTACTGCGTTCCATGCATGCCCTAAACTCGTATTTTCTCCAGCAATATTGGTTTTATTGGTAAAGCCGGTAACCACCTTGGCTTCATAACCCAACTCGGTCATTAAAGCCGCAAACAACTCTGAATAATGTTGGCAAACCCCTCTTCTGGTTCTCAACACATCATTTATGCGCTCATCAACCGTTTGTGTAGTGCTCCGGTTGCCGGTTTTAGTAATTTTTTTCAACTTTTTTACGTCGTATTTTACATTGGTCGCCACCCATTTAAATACCGATTGAACCGGGTCTTTTTCATCAATTTTAATTTGCTTAACCGTTTTTTTAATTGGTGTATTTTGGCTCTGTGCCAAAAAAGGAAGCAAAAGGCAAAGGATAATAATTTTTTTCATGATAATGATATTGATTTAGTAAGTGAACTTTAGTTTAAAAAATACAAATTTAATACATAATATTACCAAATTAAGTTCAGTTTTCAAATAATTACTTAAGTTTCGGTAGTAAAATAATTGTTGTTCCAATGGAACCTGTTCTATTGCGTCAACAAAAGCACTGCCACTTTACTAAAACAAGTGAACAGGTTCACTTGGATGATTTTATGATTTATATGTTGAATTAAGTTAACTTAAACTTATGGAGTACTTCAATTTCCATAAATAATATATATTCAAGTTATTATGAAATAAATACTACTACCGAAACTTAAGTAATTATTATTAAAGACGTTTTTATTAATTGAGATAAAATGATGAATCCTATCCATACTTTAATTCTATTTTTGAATAATCAAAGCAATATCAATCTTTGTAATCTAATAGGCTTGCTTTGTTTTTTGAATGTACCCCATATGTTATTTGCCCAAAGCACTTACCTGCCCTTCAACAACCCGGCTTACCATTTTACCGATAGAATTGAAATACAGTCCAACACGTTGCATCATACCCTATTTACCAACCAAAAGCCCTACAGCAGAAAACAAGTAGCGAATTTACATAGTAATTTAGATACCTTATCGTTAAAATTTCGTGCTAAAGACCGCTACAACCATCGCTATGTTTATATAGATAATAATGAATGGACGGATAAAGGACACATCCCTACCAAAAAGCCTTTGCTCAAATATTTTTATCAATATAGGTCAGATTTTTTTTTAAAAGAAGGCGATGATTTTGTGTTAAAAATCAATCCGGTATTGAATGTTGGTTTGGGTATAGAAGCAAACTCGGCAAAAACAAATTATCAAAATACCAGAGGTTTTGAAGTACGAGGTCGCTTGTTTGATAAGGTAGGTTTTTACTCTATACTGACCGAAAATCAAATCGTTACACCTACTTATGTTCAAAACCGGGTATTTAAAAAATACGGTGGCGACGAAGCCGTACCCGGCGAAGGAGCTTGGACGGCTTTCGGCGAAAATGAAGCCTTAGACTTTTTTACCTACAGAGGCTATCTGTCTTTTCCGGTGTTTAAAAAAATTAAGGTGCAGTTTGGGCACGACCATCATTTTTTGGGTAATGGTTATCGCTCTATGTTGTTGTCTAACTTTGGTGCACCGTATTTATTTGCCAAAGTACAAACGCAATTTTGGCGCTTGAGTTATCAAACCATTTGGTCGGAATTGGTGCAGCAATACAGTATTTTAGATGGTGCGCAACTGCGTAATAAAAAATTTGCTGCTACCCATCATTTAAGCATTAATGCTACACCTTGGTTAAACATTGGTTTGTTTGAATCAGTTATTTTTTTTAGAGAAGGTGGTTTTGATTTGAATTATTTAAACCCGGTTATATTTTATAAGGCGATTGAATGGCATCAAGGCAGCCCCGATAATTCGGTGATAGGCATAGATTGGAAAGCCGTTTTTTTAAAACACTTTTCGGTATACGGTCAATTTTTATTAGATGATTTTAGAGCTTCTGAATTGTTTATAGAACGGCGCGGTTGGTTTGCCAATAAGTATGCTTTTCAAAGTGGTATAAAATATATAGATGCGTTTAACATTACTCAATTGGATATTCAGTTAGAGTATAATATGGCGCGCCCTTATACTTATTCTCATTTTGATACCACCATCAATTATACGCATTACAACCAACCTTTAGCCCATCCACTTGGCAGTAATTTTCAGGAATTTTTGGGTATTGTACGCTATAGACCGCATCCTAAAATAGCCTTAACCAATCAATTAATGTATGCCGAAAAAGGGGAAAATACCGATAGCCTCAACTTTGGCGGCGATATTTTTGCAGACCAAACTACCTATTTTCAAGAGTTTGGAAATGAGCTTTTGCAAGGCAGCAAAAAAGCCATCTTACATAATCAATTTATTTTAAGCTATATGCCATGGCACAATATTTTTGTAGATTTTACTTATCAATTTCGCTCTGAAAAATATTATTTATTGCCCGAAAAAACTTTACTTACGCATTATGCCGGTATACATTTTAGAATGAATATTGCGGCTAAGGATTTTTTCTTTTAATCCAAGTGTTCGGGGTTCAACTGTGCGAGTTTGTAACATCTAAATTCACTTTTAGGTATTTCAAAAATGGTACTACAAAAAGCAAGCGTTACTTTATCTAAATAACGAACTTCCAATAAGGTTTCTTTAACGGTTTCCTTTCCATAAAAATTAAGCATAGTTTTAAATTCCTCCCAACGCCCTCTAAGCGTAATTCGTTCAATAACTGAAATTCGATGCTTTTGTAAGTCAATGGTTTTTACATCCACATCCCAAAATAATGATGGTCTTAATGTCATTTGTTTTTAAAGGTACAAATAATTTTAAAAGAATTTTTCTGGTAGAATATATAATATGACTGTTGCTTTTCTCAATTTTGTGGTCTTATTTTTATAAGAAAATATGCGAAACAATTTTTTCATTGCTTTTTTTGAACGGAGTGGCTCTACCATGTTGGTTGATTTGTTAAATCAGCATCCACAAGTTGAATGCAGAATGGAAATTTTTGATACGAAAGATATTAAGGTAAATAATCGTACGCAACAAATTCGTCAACTCGATAAAAATCAAGTTGCTACTACCTTATCTTATTTTGAAAAGAAACGTTTGTTTAGCAAAATCAAATCAAAAGGCTTTAAGTTTAAATATCCCAATCAGCTTGACCATTATTTAGATGTGTATACTTATCTTATAGAAAACCAATTTAAATGCATTTTTTTGTTGCGAAAAAACCTGTTGAAGGCAGCGGTTTCTCATCAATATCACCGGACTATTAGACAGCAAACCGGTGTAAGTAATATAAAAGAAAAGGTGGATGTAGAATTGCAAGGATTAGGCACTTTGCATGCGATAAATTATATGGAACTCCGGGAACGGCAAAACCAACGCTTCCAACAAAAATTACATGCTGACTTTGACCAAATAAAAACCGTTTATTATGAAGATTTGCTTCATCATAAGCAAGAAACATTAACTGATCTTTTTCAATTTTTAGGGTTGAAAACGCAAGCTGTTATGCCCTCTAAATTTATTAAAATAGTGGATAATGATTTGAAATACGCCATTCATAATTATGATTGGGTACATAAAATATTAAGTCATACGCCCTATATCAATTATTTTTATACAGATGAAATAAGTGAAGAGGACTTGCAGCAAACCAAAAATCAACTCAGTCAATTTTATGTTGATTTAGATATTGTATTGCCGCCCGCACCGTTAAAAAACACCTACCATCATCAATTGCAACAACCTTTAAACCTAAGCGATACAGAGGTTTTTATTTTTAGAAAGTTAGACCAATATTATAGTAACAAATTCAATTGGTTGGATAAGCATCAGCAAAAAGACCCTCACGCCGCTTACAAAGAACAAATGTTTCAAAAAATTAAACAATTAGAAGTTCAACTTTTTTTGGGCGAAGAAAAGTATCAGCGCAAATGGTTGTTTGATAAAACGTACAAGCCTGCTTCAAAAGCTTCTTCTAAGCAGTTAGATACCCATAAAAAATAGATAATCAGCCCTTTCAAGTAATGGGGTTCAAGTATAATTAACTTAAGTTTCGATAGTAAAACAAAACAAAAAAATGTGCTATGTAGGCGCAGTATCTTCCGTGTTATAAACTCATTAAATTTTACTTGTGTACGGGCATATGCAGGTAGCCGCTATGACGTCGGTAGGTTTTAGAGAGTTTTGGAGTACGTTGCACCTAAATTTGTCACGCATTCTAATTATATTTACTATATTGAGCCTATTAGAGCAAGAAGATTCATTTGAAATTATACGATAACCATAACCGTCCGCTAAATTATTTGCGCTTAGCTGTTACCGATAGATGTAACTTACGGTGTACTTATTGTATGCCTGAAAATGTTCAATATGTAAAGAAAAAAGAACTCCTCAGTTTTGAAGAAATGTATCGCATAGTTCAATTGCTTTCTACTATGGGTATTTCAAAAATTCGTATTACCGGTGGTGAACCCTTTTTAAGAAAAGACATTAGTACGTTCATTCAACAAATTAACCAATTGGAACATATTGAGCAAATTCATATGACTACCAATGGGGTTTTAGTGGGTCCTCACTTAACCAATTTAAAACGTATGGGCATCCAATCCATTAATTTAAGTTTAGATAGTATTAACCCTAAACGTTTTTATGAAATTACCCGCCGCAATGAGTTTGATAAAGTGATGGAAACTTTCAATGCTCTGTTGGAAATGGGCATGCCCTTAAAAATAAATATGGTGGTGATGGCTAATAAAAATGAAGAAGATATTATTCCGATGATGGAGCTTTCTAAAGATCATCCGGTTGCGGTGCGCTTTATTGAAGAAATGCCTTTTAATGGCTCCAATAGCCAAAAACCAATGCTTGCTTTAAATTATCGACAAATTATCGAACGTATTCAAACTAAATATCATAGCCTACTTAAATTGAAAGATGGTGCAAACAGTACCGCTTTAAATTATCGAGTAAAAGGTTTTAAAGGTTCTTTTGGAGTGATCCCTGCTTTTAGCCGTACTTTTTGTGGCACCTGCAACCGCATCAGATTAACAGCACAAGGCATGTTAAAAACCTGTTTGTACGATGAAGGCGTTATAAATCTTAAAAAAATAATACGCAGCGGTACTGATGACGAGGAGATAAAACAACTCTTATTAAAAGCCTTTAACAATCGTCCGGCAAATGGCTTTGAAGCCGAAGCTAAACGAACCTTAGTTTCCAACAGCTTTGAATCGATGTCTACTATTGGGGGGTGAGTTGATTTTATTTTTCTATAAAATCGTACTCCACTCCACTCAAATACAAACCTTCTGGCGGGGCAAGGGTAATATATTTAAATTGGCTTTTGTTTTGTAGCGTTTCATTAAAGGTTTCAATGCTAAGTTTGCCTCTGCCAATTTGAACTAATAAGCCTGTTAAGCGTCTAATCATATTTCGTAAAAAGCGGTTAGCTTCTATTTGATAAATAATTTGATGTTTGTCTGTTTGATGGATCAACTTGCTTTTAAAAATAGTGCACCGAAAATGGGTAACATCACTGCCGGTTTTGCAAAGCATAGGAAAGTCGTTGTATTGTAAAAAATCGGTTGCGGCTTGTTGCATGAGTAATAGGTCAAGTGGATAGTATGGATATATCCACGCCCGGTTGATCAAAAAAGGATTTTTTATGGTTGAGATGATATAGGTATAAGCCCTTTTAGTAGCATCGAAACGGGCATGGGCTTTTTCATTGACAGGAATGATGTTTTCCACATAAATATCTTTAGGCAACATACCATTCAGTTTGTGTTGAATCGTATTGATGTCGATAACTTCTTCTATATCAAAATGAAAATAATATTGGCTGGCATGTACACCAGTATCTGTTCTGCCACAGCCAACTATAGATTGCTGATTTTTGAATAGTTTGTATAGTTGATTTTGTATGGTTTCTTGAACACTGATGGCATTGGGTTGATATTGCCATCCGTGATAATTGGTACCATTGTATTGTATTTTAAAAAAGTACCTAGACACCTTCGTAGTTAACGGATAATTATTGTTTTCTTCTAAAATACATCTTTAATCAGGCTACGATTTAAGTTGTATTTTCTCATCTAACTTATCAAAGAAATGATATTCTGTTAAGGCATAATCATTATTAGCGTGTACTTTAAGCCATTTTTTGTATTTTCTATACCACTGCCATTGTTTGTTAAATAAACCGCGCTTTATAAACCCTTCTATATAGGGATGTACATAAAGTTTCAATCCCGTCATATTCATTTCGTTAAAGAGATAGCTGATGTTATCTTCAATGTCATCTAACAATAAAATGGAGGGTTTTACATTTCCAGTACCATTACAAGTTGCACATACTTCCTGTGTTTTAATTTTTATTTCGGGTTTATCACGTTGCCGGGTAATTTGCATTAAGCCAAAGCGACTTAAGGGTAAAATAGTATGTTTTGCTCTATCATGCAGCATACATTCTTTTACCCGCTTCAACAAAGTTTTTTTGTTTTCGGGTTGTTTCATATCAATAAAATCAATAATAATAATTCCACCAATATCTCTTAAGCGCAGTTGCCGGGCTATTTCGGCAGCAGATTCAAGATTAACAACTAAAGCTTGGCTTTCCTGGTCGGTACGTTCGCCTACTTTATGTCCACTGTTTACATCAATAACGTGCATGGCTTCGGTATGCTCAATTACCAAATAGGCACCGCTAGCCATAGTAACCGTTTTGCCAAAAGAAGATTTAATTTGCTTGGTTACACCAAATTGATCGAAAATAGTTCGTTTACTATTAACGTAGTTTACAATTTTCTCTTTACCGGGTTCTAACTTTGAAACGTAGGCTTTTAAATCGTTGGCATAAAATTTATCGTTTACATAAATTTTTGTGAATGAATTATTGAGTAAATCTCTTAATAACGAACTGGTTTTGCTTACCTCTGAAAATACTTTTTCAGGTGGCATTGAAGAGCTTAACTCCAATTGTACCTTATTCCATTTTTCGAGCAATTGTTGCATATCATGATGCAATTCTGATACTCTTTTTCCTTGAGCAATGGTTCGTACAATTACACCAAAATTTTTGGGCTTAATACTTTCAATTAATTTTTGAAGGCGTTTGCGTTCATCACTTGAGTTAATTTTTTTGGAAATACTAATATGCTTAGTGAATGGAGAGATAACCAAATATCTACCGGCAAGGTTAATTTCGCAAGATAAGCGAGGACCTTTGGTTGAGATTGGCTCTTTTAAAATTTGCACTAAAATAGGCTTCTTTTTAATCAGTGCCTGATTAATTTTGCCGGTTTTGATAATTTCCGGCTCATAAGCAAAATTATCTAATGATGGATTGGGTTTTTTACCCTCATGACTTTCCCAAACGTATTTATTGAGTGAACGAATATTTGGTCCAAGATCAGTATAATGTAAAAAAGCATCTTTTTTATGCCCAACATCTACAAATGCAGCATTCAAACCGGGCATAATTTTTTTTATTTTGCCCAAATATAAATCACCAACCTGATAGTTGTTCCCTCCTGTTTCCTGGTGAAGTTCCGTTAAGTTCTTATCTTCTAATAAAGCAATTTCTGTTACTTTTTTAGAAGCATTAATAATTAAATCTTTAGTCAATCTTAATCTATTTAAGGAAGATTAATAAATAAACCAAGATTAAGGATAAACGGGTGTTTCATTGTGGGCTAAACAATTTAATAAAATAAAAACGAAGGCTTAAATAGATAAGCAAATGTATTAAACCTATTTAGTTTTCTTTTTGTGTCTGTTTTTTCTTAATCGCTTTTTCCGTTTGTGTGTAGCAATTTTATGTCTTTTTCTCTTTTTTCCGCAAGGCATATGTAAATCGATCTATTATTTTAATTTTTGCAAATATATGTCAATTTTCTGACGTGTTTCAGGATTTTTACTTAAATCTCTGCAACGTTCATAATATTGTATCGCTTTTTGCTTTTGATTGGTTTGCTCATAAACGCCAGCCAAATACAATAAGGCTTCGGTGTTATCGGGTTCTAACTTTAATATATGATCTAATCTTAGAATCGCTTTTTCAAATTGACCGGATACTAATGAAAGTCTACCAAGCGTTAACCCAGCTCGAACATTGTCAGGATCTTTTTTTATTACATCTAATAAAATAGTAACACCCGCCATTGTATTTTTAGTTCCATCCACTAAAACTTCAGCTAATTTAACCGAAGGGCTAAATCTTGTGGTATCTATATCAATTGAAGTTTGATAAGCCTCAATAGATTGTTGCAATAAATAATCTGTAACAACAGAATCTTGTTCCAAAGCAAATGCTTCATACAATCTGTCTCCGGCATTTTCCCATCGTGTTGCGGTAGAATCAATTACGGCTACACGGCGATAATATTCCGAAGCGGCTGCAAACTTACGATTATTTTTCCAAATATCAGCTATTTGATTCAAATAGCTGATATTTAAAGAGTCTGGTTTTCGTTTGCTCACCAAAGATTCTAATAAATTGATCGAATCTTTGGGAATAATCAAGAGCTTATCTTTATTAATACTTAAATATTCATTTATGTTAAAGCTTCCTTCTGTAATAAAATTTGTCGTTTTATTTTTTTTCAAGGGCTTGTTTCTTCCGAAAAAGAATAGCAAAATGACTAATGTAATAGAACTAATTATTAAAACTACTTGATATTTCAACGCTACGTGTACGGGTTTTAACTTAGGATTTTATTTGCTTACTTTTTTTCACCATTTCCGTAAAAACCTTTGCCGGTTTAAACGAAGGAATGTGATGTTCAGGAATTTCGATGGCGATATTCTTTTTAATATTTCTGCCAATCTTTTTAGCTCGTTTTTTGGTTATAAAACTGCCAAATCCCCTAATGTAAACATTTTCACCCTTTTCCAATGAAACTTTTACTTCTTTAAAAAAAGCTTCAAGTGAAACTAAAACATCCACTTTTGGTACGCCGGTCTTCTCGGCAATACTAGTTATTAAATCTGCTTTCCTCATAAATTTATATTGGTAAAATTAATCTGTTCTCTAATGTTTTTAGCATTCATTAACGCAAATCTGCTAAATTTATTCGCAAAATAAAATAAATTTTTCTTTTTTTACTTATATAAATGAATAGCTTTCAACATAATCTACTAAAGTGGTATCAAAAAACGAGCCGAAAATTACCTTGGAAACAATATTTTGATGTGTATAGTATCTGGTTATCAGAAGTTTTACTACAACAAACCCGTGTTCAACAGGCTACTCCCTACTTTTTGAAATTTAAGCAAAAATACCCGGAAATAGAGGATTTAGCGGCTGCCCCGCTTGATGAAGTGATGAAATTATGGCAAGGTTTAGGCTATTATTCAAGAGCTAGAAATATGCATGAAACCGCCCGCTTTATTGTGGAAAATTTAAATAGTCAGTTTCCTGACAATTATAAGGATTTGTTGAAATTGAAAGGTGTTGGCGAATATACGGCTGCTGCCATCGCATCTTTTGCCTTTAATGAACAATGTGCGGTGGTAGATGGTAACGTTTACAGAGTGCTTTCCAGGTATTTTGGGGTGGATATTGCGATAAACTCAACCTTAGGAAAAAAACATTTTAACGTATTAGCTAAAACCAATTTATATACCAAAGATTCTGCAACTTATAACCAAGCAATTATGGATTTTGGAGCGACTGTATGTAGCCCCAAAAAAGCTAGTTGTAGTAATTGTCCACTGAATAAAAAATGTTGGGCTTACCAAAACAAAAAAGTAGATACTTTACCAGTAAAAACTAATAAAATAATTAAAAAAGATCGCTATTTTCTTTATTGTAAGATAAAAAATAAAAATAAAGTGTACCTTCATAAAAGAATGGAAAAAGATATATGGTTGCATTTATACCAGTTTCCTTTAATTGAAGTGAATAAAACCACATTTGTAGATGAGTCTGTATATTCAGACCAAGTTAATTTATTATTAAAGAACGCAACTTATGGCATAAAAAATGTCTCTACTATTTATAAACAAACACTAACTCATCAAAAAATTAATGCGCGTTTCATTGAAGTTAAGCTCACAAAAGCACTTAAAAAACATAAAAATTGGATGGCTGTTAACGAAAAAGAAATCCACAATTTTGCATTTCCGAAAATAATTGATTGTTTTTTAAATGATAAGTTGTTATTTTTAAATTTGAAATAGCATTGATAATAAAATATGAGAGGAGTAAATAAAGTAATTTTAGTTGGCAACTTGGGTAGAGACCCTGAAATGAAATACTTTGAAAGCGGGGTGCCCAAAGCCAGTTTTTCGTTGGCTACTTCAGATTCGTATACTTCAAAAAGTGGAGAACGCGTTGATACAACCGAATGGCACAATATTGTAATGTGGCGGGGTTTGGCTGAAGTAGCAGAAAAATATTTAAAAAAAGGAGATTCAATTTATGTAGAGGGTAAAATAAAAAACCGCAGTTGGGATGATGCCGATGGCAATAAAAAATACATTACCGAAATAGAAGTAAGTAATATGGTTATGCTAAATAGAAGAAGTGCTGAAAGTGGCGCATCTTCAGGCTCTTACGTTCAACCGGCTACTGCACCAACAGCTAATACTCCGGCAGCAACTACAGCAGCGGCAGCTACAGTTTCCGCCAATACACCAACTGAAGTGCCACCAAAACCACAATTTATTGAAACATCACCAACAGAAACCGTGCAAGACATTGAAGATGATTTGCCTTTTTAAAATATCAATTTAATCATAAAATGTTTTATAATTTCAGTTTTAATATTAAGATGCTTTGTTATACACGACTTTTAGCTAAAAAATTTTTAACTACAAAATTGCTATGCCACTTAACCAATCCCCGTTTTTTTTACGGCAATCTTTTCTGTTTTAATATTAAAACTTATGCTATATTTAAATAATCCAATTGGTATAAACCAATTGGTTTAACAAAAACCTGAACAATTTGGAAAATAATCCTGAAGGAGAATATTACCCGTTAGTACTATCATTTTTAACAGAAGCGACTTGGCTGCCTGCCTTAAACGGAGGCTTGCTGATTGCTTTATTGGCTATCCTAATTTTACTTTGCTTGTCTGCCTTAGTATCTGGCTCAGAGGTGGCTTTTTTTTCATTGAATGCGGAAGATGAAGAGTATCTTGAAAAAAGCGATCTTAAATCAGATAAACGTATTCTTCAACTTTTAAAAGATGATAAATATTTATTAGCCACTATTTTAATCAGCAATAATTTATTTAATGTGGCTATTATTATCTTATCGCACTTCTCATTAACAAAACTATTAGATTTTTCCACCTACCCCATTCTTAATTTTTTATTAAATGTGGTTTTAATCACCTTTATTTTGGTATTGTTTGGAGAGATCATACCTAAAATTTTTGCACGCAGTAATTCAAAAACAGTTGCCCGTTTAGCTTCTACTCCACTAAGCTTTTTCTCTAAAATTGCCCATCCTTTAGGCTATGTTTTGGTTAACAGCACAACCTTAATTGAAAACAGATTAAGTCAAAGAGCAGACAACGAGGTAGATATTGATGAAATTGAAGATGCCATCGATTTAACTATTAACAGCGATAATTTAAAAGATGAAAACCGGACTTTAAAAGGCATTATTAATTTTGGCAACACCAATGCCAAACAAATTATGAAACCCCGTATGGATGTGGTTGCTTTAGACTTAGAATTGCCTTTCGACAAAGTACATGCCGTGTTAATTGAATCGGGTTACTCCAGAATACCTGCTTACAAAGAAGACTTAGACAATATTGAAGGTATTTTATATGCTAAAGATGTATTGGAATATTTGCAACGCGAAAAAACTTTTAAGTGGCAAAAGCTCTTACGAAAACCATTTTTTGTACCAGAAACCAAAAAAATTGATGATCTGCTAAGAGAATTTCAAAAAAAACGAACCCATTTAGCCATTGTAATTGATGAATATGGAGGCACTATGGGCTTAATTACCATGGAAGATATTTTAGAAGAAGTTTTGGGAGAAATTAAAGATGAATACGACGATAATATTGAAATAGAATATCAAAAATTAGATAACCACAATTATACTTTTGAAGGCAAAACTTTAATAAATGATTTAATAAAAGTAATGGAGATTGATAACGACACCTTTGAAGAAATAAAAGGAGATGCCGATTCGCTGGCAGGCTTAATTTTAGAACTAACCGGAAAATTACCAAAACAAAATCAAGAGATTGTGTATGAAAACTTTGTTTTTAACGTTTTATCGGTGAGTGATAATAGAATTGAGCAAGTTAAAATAACTATAGCAGAAAATGATCATGTTACTTAGCAATTTGTGGACACGTATAAAAAAGTACAAGTTTATTTTTATTACCGGATGGATAATAAAGTTTGGCATTACGGTATTTGTTATTGTGCAAGCTGCTTGTAACGATTCGTATACGCCAAAACCGGTTGCCTACCACAAAATCAATTTCCCCGAAAAAGCCTACCAAACTTCCAATTCTAATAATTGTCCTTTTTCTTTTGAATATCCTGCTTATACTTCTATTGAACAAGATTCTTTATTTTTTAATGAAAAGGTGGAAAACCCGTGTTGGATGGATATCAAGTTCAACGATTTTAAAGGGGTGTTACATTTAAGTTATAAAACGATTCAACAAAAAGACGACTTTGCCAAATATGTAGATGATGCCCACAAACTCACTTTTAAACATACCATAAAAGCCGAGTCAATTGATGAATATCAAATAGAAAACCCGAATAAAGTAGGGGGCATTATATACGAAGTTGGTGGCGATGCAGCTTCTTCCGTACAGTTTTTTTTAACCGATACCAATCGTCATTTTTTAAGAGGTGCCCTATATTTTAGCAATACCCCCAATGCCGATAGCATTGCACCGGTGGTAAAATTTGTAAAAGAAGATATGATGCATTTGATTGACACTTTTGTTTGGGAATAGTTAACTTTGAATGTTGATTCAACGACCTATGCGGGCAAAGAAGCATATTATAAAAGATTATGGTAATTTAGTAAATGGTTCTATTAAAGGAATACAAAGAGGATTTGTTTTCGAAAAATTAGTTAATGAAATCTTAGAGATTGAAAATTTAAATCCCTCTTATTCATATAAAGCTGCCGGAGAACAAATAGACGGAATGTTCGAGTTTAGAAACAGATATTTTCATTTTGAATGTAAATGGGAAGACAAAGCAATATCAGTATCAAGCATTTATCAATTACAAGGTAAATTAGATGGAAAACTAGACGGTTCTTTAGGAGTATTTATTTCGATGAGTAATTTTTCGACAGATGCACCCAAAGCTTTGGAAAAAGGGAAAAGTATAAATATCATTCTGTTTACTAAAGAAGATATGGACTTTATTTTTTCTAACAAGCATTATTTTAATGAACTTTTAGATGTTAAACTAAGATATGCTGCTTTGTATGGGAGTACTTTATATGAATACATATCACACTTACAAATGCAAAAGTTAAATAAGGCAAAATGAGTAAATTTGATAAAAATAAACAATCGAAGAAATTAATTGGATTTATTGTAGAAGGAGCAAGCAATGCGAATTTTATTGAATACCTATTAAAAATATATTTTAAAAATAGAATTAAAGGAGTGATTATTCCTACATCTGGAAATGCTGCATTAACATCATCCTTTAGAATAATTACCTCTTCATTATTAAATAAAGGAGTTGATCATATTTTTGCCATATTTGAAGTTGATGATTTACCATTAAAACAACATGTAAATTACCTAAACAAACAATTAGAAAAGCAAGGAGTAACAGAAAATGTATCTTTAATTCCTGTTAATCCATTTTTAGAAATTTGGTTATTATATGGGCATCTGGAAAAAGTAGATCATATTTCAAAAATGAATAAAGCAGATCAACAGGAGAAAATTGAAGCATTGGGTTACAAGAAGAAACCGATTCAATTTGAAAAACGAGAAATAGACTTTACCAAAATGTTGAGAAATAAAGAATTTAAAAATTTCGTTAATTTAATTGAAGAAACTATTTAAAAAATCGGCATTTAACATGATGAATAAAATATGTGTGTTTTATAAATTTTTTAGCTTCGCGTTTGCCTTGTTATTCTTATTCTGCTTTACATCATGCATAGAACCGCCGAAATACAGCGACATACCCGAAATAACCGCTGTAGAATTTAACAAAACCGGCATCAGCAGTGGTACCGAAAAATTTCAACTCAGCATCTTTTTTCAAGACGGCAACGGCGATTTTGATGGTGGTGAAAACAACTTGTTCATTACCGAAAACCGAACCTGTTTTACCGATGTTTATACCATACCAGCTATCAAAAAAAACGGAAATACCGATGATATTTCAGGTGTAATTGCCGTACCCGATTTAATTGAATTGTGTGTGTTAGAATGGAAAAACCCAACCGAAACCGAATGCTTACCCTTTAAAAAAGTAAACACCATTACCGATACGGTACAGTATGATATTCAAATAATGGACAATGCCGGCAATGAGAGTAACATCGTTACTTCGCCAGAGTTGTATATTATTTGCCGGTAGTTTTTTTGTTAAAGCTTTAATAATTTATCGGTTTGTATAACTTATTTCCTTGCTTTAAAATATCGAATACTGAATGATGAAGTTATTCAATAATTAATCATACATTAATAAAAGATTCACCTTACTGATAACCCTCCGCCTGTAAACTAAACAACTCGGCATACAATTGTTGCCGGCTCATCAATTCTTCGTGTGTACCCAATTCCAAAATTTGTCCATCTTTCAAAACCAAAATTCGATTAGCCATACGAACGGTACTAAACCGATGCGAAATAATAATACTGGTTTTGCCTTGAGTTAATCCAATAAAGCGTTGAAAAGCTTCATACTCGGCTCGGGCATCTAAGGCAGACGTAGGTTCATCTAAAATCATCACCGCTGCATCTTTCATATAAGCTCTGGCTAAAGCAATCTTTTGCCATTGTCCACCCGAAAGGTCTGTACCTCTGGTAAAACGCTTACCCAATTGTTGTGCATAGCCTTCTTTTAATTGTTCTACTACTTGATTGGCGAGACTGGCTTCGGCAGCCGCATTAATTTTTGTTAGGTTATCCAATTCTTCAATGTTGCCAATAGCAATGTTTTCTTTTACAATAAATTCGTACTTAATAAAATCTTGAAAAATAACCCCAAACATTTTTTGATAAGCGGCTTTATCAAAAGAGCGAATATCTATACCATCTAATAAAATCCTTCCGGTATCCGGTTCGTAAAAGCGTAAGATCAATTTGATTAAAGTGGTTTTGCCGGCTCCATTCTCACCCACAAAAGCCATTTTTTCACCTACATTTAATTGAAAAGAAATATTTTTTAAAATCACTTTGTCTGTTCCAGGATAGGCGAAACTAACTTGTTCAAACACAAAACCCTGTTTAATATTTTCTGGCAATACCATCTTTTCTTTATTTTCAATATTTTTCGGAATGTTCAGAAAATCAAAATAATCTTTTAAGTTTAAGGCACTCTCCGAAATACGGGTAAACCTCGAAAAAGTACCTTGTAATCTACCTCTCAAACTGCTAAAAGAACCAGCGAGAAAAGTTAAATCGCCCAGCGTCAGTAAGCCCGTTAACACCCTGTAAATAATTAAAACGTAAGCACCATAATAGGATAAAATACCCAACACATTAAAAGCCGCTCCCCAAACACTCCGCTTCACCGCCAAATTTTTATTTACGTTATAATAATCGTCTGATAATTTTTTGAATCGCCCGGTTAAAAAATCGGTTAAGCTAAACAACTTCACCTCTTGTATGGTTTTAGCATTGGCACCAATATAGCGCAGGTAATCTAACTCACGGCGTTCGGCAGTCCAGCTTCGGGCAATAGAATATCTGGAAGAGGTAAAGTTTAACTCATTAACAAAAGAGGGTATAATACTTAAGGTGAGCAATAAAATTAGCCAAGGCTCAAAGTAAATTAAACCAGTAATTAACGATACAATCACCAACACATCTTGTATTTGCAACAAGGTGTTCGACATTAAATTGACCCTGCTGGAAGTTTGCGTTCGCGCCCGTTCTAACTTATCATAAAATTCCGCATCTTCTAATTGAGCAATATTCAGTTCATTGGTTTTTCGAATAATTTTTATGGATGAAGCATTAGAATATAAATCGCCCAACAAGCCATCGGTTAAGTTCACTACACGATTAATTACATCAGCCAACACCACTGCACCAAACTCTATCGCCACATATTTCCACAAGGTATTGTAATTGGAAATTTCTACAGTTGTTTGTAATACAATTTCATCTATAATTAATTTACCTACCCATAAAATTACTATAGGCGTTAAGGCATTAATTAGTCGGAAACCCACATTGATGTTAAACATCCATCTCGCACTTTTTCTAATTTCTATAAAAAAAGCCGGTATAAATTGAAGCGCCCGAAACGATTCTTTCCAGTTAGTTTTACTTTGCTCTTTTATCGATTTTAAACGAGACCGCGCCATAAGGCAATACTAAGGCATAATTAGGGGAATTGTAAAAACAAAGCCGCTTATGTCAATTGGCGACTGCTGTTGTAAAACCAATTAAAGTACCATCTTCTTTTTTGAAACGAAACCTAAAGAGTATTTAAAAAGGGGCAGCCCGCTTTCCACTCAAATGCCATTTGCCTGCGCTTCAAATCCATTCAAAATGGCATAACCGTTGCAATCGGGGTTAACCGTCCAAGTTCGCCCCGTTTCAAGACCATTTTATTTAGTGATGAATAAGTAATTTTTTGGTATTGTAGTAACCTTTTCTGTTCGTAAATTTCACGATATGAGTACTGGCAGCCATTTGCACCCAACCTAATCCACATACTCCAACTTTTCGACCAAGGCATATAAGTTTTCCCCAATTTTTAAATAACCTTGGTCGTATACAAAACGATATTGTTTACCGGCTTTCGTTTGGTAAGTATTGGTATAATAACTAAAATTGAAACCGGCGCTTAACAGTTTTTCACGGGTTACTTTCGCTTTTCCATTAGGGTTGAATATTTTGAGTAATCGCCGGTTTTTTCGCAGTACGCGATTGATGCGTCGCATAAAGTTATTACTATCTCTATTCGCGCTGTTGTTGTAGCTGTTTCGGCAACTATCATCACAAAACTTCTTGTCAATTCTGCCTTTTACCGTTTCTCCACAAAATAAACACACGTTTCTTTGTCTATTGATTTTCATTGCGTTAAGATACAATAAACATTTGTAAACGACAATAATTACTTATAAACGACTACAAATATTTAAAAACCGAATCGTTTTTCAGGATCCTATCATCTTTGCCTCATCGTTTACACAAAATCATTAAATCAAAAATAAATAATAGTAACATGAACACATTACGCAACAGAGTACAGTTAATTGGAAATCTCGGAGCTAACCCAGAAATTAAGCAATTTGACGGCGGCAAAAAAATGGCGCGATTTTCTTTAGCCACCACCGAAAGTTATAAAAACGACAAGGGTGAAAAGATTAAAGAAACCCAATGGCACAACTTAGTAGCTTGGGGCAAACTGGCTGGCTTAGTAGAAACTTATTTAACCAAAGGCAACGAAATTGCGGTAGAAGGTAAATTAATGACCCGAAGCTGGCAAGACAAAGATGGGCAGAAAAGATACATTACAGAAATAGTAATGAACGAAATGGTGATGCTGAAAACCAAATAATATTAGGGTAAATTGGGTTCAGATATGGCATTTCTATTTGAGGTGCCATATTTTCTTTACATATCCAATCTACCATACTGCTCCAATTGGTTTCCGTTCAATTTTTGCCTGAAGCCAAGGCAAAATAGCCAAATATAAAAAAGCCCGTTGCTCAAAGCGGTCTTCTTTAAGTTTTAACAATTCATGATAATATTCATTAAATATTGCCTTTCGTTCCAAAATTGGGGCATCTGCTAAGGCTTTAAACAAGGCTAAAATTCTAATTTGAACGGCATTGCGCTCTTTCACTTTTTCGAAATAACGATCATACTCTTTTACTAAACGAGGCAACAAATAAAAATCTTCACAATCATAATGCATCATTAAATGAAGCAAACGGCTATAGCTCTGTATATCTTCTCTCAGGCTATGGCTTTGCATATAAATAATTTCATTTAAATAACGAGCGGCGCGTTGTGGTTTTCCGGCGGCAATAAACATCCATGCAATTTTATAGTACAGTACCAATATTTTGTGAGGATCTAATTTATTGCCATATCGTTTAATTCGTGCAACCGTACTTATTATGGTTTTTAAACCTTGTTGGTAAGTTCCTTCCAAAAAATGCTTATTTAACCTTCCGGTATGCACATACAAAAAAGCAATTATTTGTGTATTAGGGTTAAATTTTTTGTAATGGCTCTTTCTAAAAGTATCTAATTCTGCCAGTTTAATTTTAAGCAAGGGTAACTTTTTTAAATTATATAAACTGGTTAATAAGTAATGATAGCCTCTAAAAAAAAGATTGATATCTCGTGTTGGCATATGTTCATCTGCTTTAAATAAATCAATCCATTTTTGAGCGTAAGTACTACAGGCTTCAAATTCATTTTGAATGTAAAAATACCAAACATACGATTGATACAAATACACACATTCCATCATACCTAATTTATCAACGTCTACTTTATCTAAGTCTTTTTTAAACTCTTTTTCCACTTTTTTATAGGCTTTGGCATTTTGCGAATGCCCATGCAAAATATAATATCGATGTAAGCGAACACTAATGTTACTTAGTGTTACTCGTGTAAATAAGGCTTTAGCACAATGTGCTGCTTCGTTGACCAAATTGGTAATCGGCTCGGTTTTGGTTCGGGTAATATGCCTCGATTGAACCATTTTTTCCATTTCAATAATAGTCAACAACGAAAAATCTGTATGGTTTTTATAAGCTGCTTTTTTTGCTTTTTCCAATACTTTCAACGTTTGCATATACAAACCTTTTCCATACAACACATAAGCAAAATCAATTTGTTCACGAATAAACAGGTTCGGACGTTTTTCTTTATGGAGCAGTTTAAGGCTGTTTAATATTTGTTTGTGTAGATGTCTTTTCAGATTTGAATATTGGGTATAATCAATCTTACCCATTTTTTGTTTGATCTGGCTTTCATCCAAATTTTTCATTTTTTCTAAAATGTCAAATAATTTAATATACTTTAAATTATCCCCATCTTGTATTCTACCGGCATATAACCTAAACGCCCGCTTTTCGGCTTTAGTCAGCGATTTTATCAGGTTAAATACATCCTCTGTTTTTGATATTGACATAAAGTATTAATTCCGTAAATGTAACTGAATTGCCTATAACAACCTAATCCAATACAAGTTCAGAAATGAAGTTTAATCTGATATGTATCTTTATAAGTATCTATTTTTCATCCAAAGGATTAATCCCTTTCATCGCTTCAATTTTGCTAACATCTATAAAAGGAGCTGGCATATCGTATTTCCGGTTTCCATTTGCTTGATATTTATATTGACATCAGAATAGTATGAATTTTAAATTTTTTGACAAAGACTAACAATAAAAAAACATCTTCAAAATAGAAATTCTACATGCCAAGTTAGTAGTTTCGGTAATTTATCAAAACAGCAAATTGATAAAATATAGAATACCATCATTACCAAAAATAATATGATTTTCTCATGAAAGCTTGCAAAATTAAAGGATCGCTTTATCATTTTATTTCCAAAACCAAATGGAATTCTTAAAAAAAGGAAATACATCAAAAAATAAAAGATCCATTTCAACATATAGTGTTCGGTTATATCTGATGCTAATTTTCAAACGGCAATGGCTATTAATGTCCAAATGATCATACCGATTATCATAAATGTGATGATGCCGAAATAGTTGATCACTTTGGCTTCAGATTCAGTTAACATGTCATCAATTTGTTCATTAAGTTCCTCAATTGTTGAAGCTCCCATTTTTTTTAATACGGCACTCCAATAATAGATAAAAAGCCCTGTAGTTAGTAACTTAAGTTTCGGTAGTAAAATAATTGCTATTCCAATAGAACCTGTTCCATTGTGTCAACAAAAGCTTAACCACTTTACAACAACAAGTGAACAGGTTCACTTGGATGATTTTATGCCATATATTTTGAATTAAGTTAACTTAACCTTATTGAGAAGTTCAATTTCCATAAATAATTTATATTCAAGTTATTATGAAATAAATACTACTGCCGAAACTTAAGTTGGTAATACAAGAAGATATCCGACTTTTAATATAATCTCCATCTGTTGTTTACTATTATTATACTACAGCAACTATCAATCCTCTAACCATCCTAATTCTCGCATCCAATCATCATTATACATTTTACCGATATAACGGCTTCCGTGATCGTGAAAAATTAGTACTACCAAATCTTCTGGTTTAAAGAGATCTTTTAGCTGTATACAGGCACTCATGGCTGATCCACCAGAATTGCCAATAAACATGCCTTCTTCTTTAGCCAAACGTCTGGTAAAAATTGCACCATCTTTATCACTTACTTTTACAAACTCGTCAATGATGTCGAAATTAATGTTGGCAGGAATAATATCTTCGCCAATGCCTTCCGTAACATATGGATAAACTTCATCTTCGTCAAACTTGCCGGTTTCGTGGTACTTTTTTAAAGCAGAACCATACGTATCCACCCCAATAATTTGAATATTGGGGTTTTGTTCTTTCAGATATTGCCCGGTGCCAGAAATGGTACCACCAGTACCAACACCAACAATTAAGTGAGTTATTTTACCCTCGGTTTGTTTCCAAAGTTCTGGTCCGGTAGATTCGTAGTGCGCTTGCCGGTTAGACAGGTTTTCATATTGGTTCACATAAAAGGCATTCTGGGTTTCTTCTCCCAACTTTTTAGCGACCGAGTAATAAGAGCGTGGATCATCAGGCGTCACGTTGGTAGGGCATACAATTACCTCTGCACCAACTGCCTTTAAAATATCCATTTTTTCTTTGGATTGCTTATCAGTAGTAGTGAAAATACATTTATAACCCTTGGCAATAGCCACTAATGCCAAGCCCATACCGGTATTTCCGCTGGTTCCTTCAACTATAGTTCCGCCCGGTTTAAGCAAGCCTTTTGCTTCAGCATCAGCAATTAGTTTAACCGCAATGCGATCTTTAATGCTGTTACCTGGATTGAAAAAATCTAATTTGGCTAGAAAAGTACCCGGTATGTCTTTTGTAATTTTATTTATTTTTACCAATGGGGTGTTTCCAATAGTTTCCAAAATATTGTTGTAGTACATATGGATGCAAAAGTAAAGAAGTGTTGGCTTAAAGAAAAATCTATTTTCTAACAATAAATAGTCTAAATACATTCATAAAAATGTAAAGATACAAGCACTTTTACTTTTTTTACTTAGTAATTAGTCAAGTTCATGGTGTCGGATTAATTTAAGTAAAATTCGGACGAGTAGGAGGCGGAGCTTGTCAAGCATAGCCTAAGCTCTGTTCTCCAACGAAGTAATCATTCTAATTTTGCCAAAGTAACCGATAGTATGAGCTTGACTGACTACTTAGTGTATTTATAATTAAGGTTGTTACACTTGCAAAACAAATGGAACCACAGCAAAAACAACCATAAATGTATTAAACCTTACATTTATGTATAAAATGCAAACCTATTCTCCTCATTTACGTATATCAACTGATGAACATAGTAAAACAGTTCACAATCGTTTTGCTTGTCATATTACCATTTAGTCTTTACAGTTCACCAGAAAGTGCCTTTATTCATTATGGTTTAGATAATGGCTTGCCATCAGAGAACATTTTTGATGTAGAACAAGATAGCGAAGGTTACTTATGGATAGCTACAGAAGCCGGGCTAAGTCGTTTTAATGGCAGCGAATTTTCAAATTTAAATATTGAAAATGGTTTGCCAAGAAACGAAGTAGTAGCATTAAAAGACGATGGATATGGTAACGTTTGGTTAAATCTATCGGGTCCCTTTAGTTATTTTAGAAATGGTAAATTTTTTACCGTACCAAATACTTTAAATGATATTAGTTGGAATTTTGAAACTTTGGTAAACAGCCAGGGTAATACCTGGATAAGTTCCAAAAACAAACTTTATCTTATTAATAAAGATAAAAATAAATTTATACAACATAATCTTACAAAACAAAAAAACTTAGCTGTACAGTTAGTTGATGTATTTAATGACACCTGCCTTATGTACATGAATAATCATTTACTTTTTACACATCAAGAAACTATTGTTGACTCTATACCAATTAAAACATTAGAAGATTCAAAATATTATCATCGGCTCAGTTTTTGTTTTGATTATCCGAACTTATTTTATATTACCGGCTCCACACTTAACCTACTTAATATCAAAAACAAAAAGCACCATCAAATGTTGGATAATATAAAGAAAGGCAAAAGTAAGTTAATAAAGGTAGATGATGGTTTAGTGTTAAAAAACGAATCTTATGGCTTTACGCATTTAGTGCTTGATGATAAGAATCAAATTACCGCTCAAAAAAAGGAATTAACTAATAGAAAGATATCAAATTTATTTGTTGATAAAGATAGCAACTTATGGGTTTGCTCATTTGATAATGGTCTTTTCCTGTATCCGGGATATTTTAAAAAAAAATCGGTTAATGTTATCATGAAAGGTTTAGAAAACAAACCATTGCATGTTGTTAAAAAAAATAATGGCGAAATTTGGGTTGCGAGTAGGGAAAACAAAATTGCGCGATTTGGCTCTACCGATACGCTAATATATACTTTACCTTCAATTGGTAAATATAAAAACAACCGCATTGTTGATATCGCACCAATAAACAAAAATGCAGTATTATTTTCAACTGACAAGGGTTACTTTGTTTTTCAAAATGATCAATTTCTACATAAAGTTAGTGTTACTGCAAAGAAAATTTTTATTAAAGATGATCGTATTTTATTAAACACGATTTTTGCTACTGTAGAAATAAATAATGATGAAATATTAAATTCCAATTTTATAGCTAAAGATCTGTTTGAATTACGAGAACTGGCATGTTTAAAAAATATTTTAATAAATGAAAGAGTATATACATCTTTAATTGACCATCAAAACAATTATTGGTTGAGTGTAAGTGCACAAGGTTTAATTAAAATTGAAAACAATGATACTATTTTTTTTAATGATATTCATCCTTTGTTTATTACCAACTTTGTTGATATTATACAATTAAATGAACATTTTATTGCACTCGCCTCAGTTGGTAACGGCATTTTCATTATTAATACTATTACTCACAATTTTATTAATATAAATGTAAACGATGATTTAATAAGTAATACTGTAAATTCATTATATAGTTTTGAGCATAATTTATATGCAGGAACAAATAAGGGATTGAGTATTATCAAAAATTTTGCAGATATCCAATCAAAAATTCAAATTCAAAATTTTAACAAAGGGAATGGATTAATTTATAATAATATTAAAGACCTTATTGTGGATAGCAGTGGGGTGCATTTAGTAGGACAAAATGGGTATCAGTTTCTATCATTAAAAAATGATTTAAAAATTGAAAAGCTAAACAAAAACATAAAAATTGAACATGTACTTGTAAACAAAATTGAAACAGATACCACTAAACTGAAAAGCCTCAACTATAACGAAAACAACCTAAAATTTAAGTTTGCCTTGTTTAACTATTCTCAAAACCCAAATTATAGCTATGTCTATCAATTAAATGGAATTAGTCAAGATTGGGAAGTTCTGGATTCGGAACTTACTTTTCATAATTTACACAAAGGTGCGTATAAATTAGAAATAGGCATTAAAGCACTAAATGAAGACAGTGTTGACCCAATTAAAAGTATTGATTTTAAAATTAAGCCACACTTTGTAGAAAGTAGAGGTATGAAAATTATATACCTTTTTGGATTGATCGGTTGCCTTTATTTTATATTTAATTTTCGTGAAAAGTCTATACTTAAAAAAATGGTTAAGGAAAAAACCCAAATGTTACAAACTAAAATTAATGAACTTGCTCAAACCAACGCCCGGTTAAAACAGTCCAATCAAGATTTAGTAGATTTCGCCAATGTTTGTTCGCACGATTTGAAAACACCACTTCGAAATATTAATAGCTTTTCAACTTTATTGTACAAAAAGCATAAACCTACATTTGATGAAAATGATGTTGAGTTTTATAATTTTATAGAATCTGGAATAATAAAAATGTATCAAGTTATTGATGATTTGATTGAACATACTAAAATTAACAATAATAAAAGATTGCAATGGATTAATACCATAAAGTTACTTCAGGAATATAAACTAAAGCACAAAGAGTTAATTAGCAATCGTAATGTTGAAATTAAGGTAGAATCAACCTTGCCCTTATTTTTGTTTAACTATTCTGATGCAAAATTGTTGTTTTCGAACTTACTGTATAATGCTATGCAATATAATACCAACCCGTACCCAATAGTTAAAATTGGTTGCATAAAAACTAATCAATATTATAAATTTTATGTGTCGGATAATGGAATAGGTATTGAAGAACAATACTTTGATAAGATATTTAAACTATTTAATCGATTGCATAGCGATGCAAAATTAGTGGGAAACGGCGTGGGCTTGGCATTATGCAAAAAGATCGTTGAGAAATATAACGGCAGAATATGGGTTGAATCAGATTTTGGAAAGGGAAGCACTTTCTACTTTACTATTTTAAAAAATTTGAACAATTCTCCAACTAATGTTAATCTACTTACGCTTAATAAAAAAACCCATCTTCAAAAAAATTGAAGATAGGCTTAATTTCAATTATGACTGAAATGTATTATCATTTGTATTGTTCAAAGGCAGTAGTTCTGGCAGCTATCATTAATGCCCCATACACCATTAGTAAGAGTGCCAAACAAATTAAACCCCATTGTGATAAAGTAGGTACGCCACTCGGCATAAAGTCTTGTCCGTCAGTATCGGTATTATTATCATCTCCATCAATAACAAATGGTTTTGGTCCGGTATCTCCATCAGCATCTTCATAACACTGTGGAATGTTATTAGTTAATTCAACCGTGTAGCTTCCACATGGATAGGTGGTTGGGCTTGAATCATACACACCCATGGCATCTGTAATAAAAGTAGCTACTATATTGCCCATATTATCAAATACCGTAACTTCAATACCACTAACATCGCAACCGGCTGGAGCAAATACGGTTCCAGAAATTTCATCTTCACAAACACCATTAGAACAAGTTGCCGGCGCAGTAGCCATCATCATACCTACACAAGTAGCATCATCTGCATCTGTAAATACAACGGTAACGTTTCCGCCTGATATTGGAAAAGGACCATAAGAAACCGTTGATCCATAAGCAATACCAGTATTGCCTTGATCATCATTAAAAGTATTGGTTGCACCAGGTAAAGTACTGTTGCCGTTTACAGTTATATCAAAAGTATAAGTATCATCACTTGGGTCAGCCGGTGTGCCATTATCATTACAAATTATGTTGGTAGCCATATCTGGTACTATAGAACACATACTCATTGGATCAGAGCAAATTGCCGGAACTGCAGCCATCATCATACCCGTACAATCCGCTTGTTCTGTATCGGTAAAATTAACTACTACATTTCCGCCAGCAATTGGGAAAGGTCCATACGAAACGGTTGTACCATAAGCTACACCAGCATTTCCTTGATCGTCGCTAAAGGTATTGGTTGCTCCAGGGAAAGTGTTATTTCCATTTACGGTTATATCAAAAGTATAAGTATCATCACTCGCATCAGCCGGTGTGCCATTATCGTTACAAACAATATTGATTGCCATATCTGGTGTAATAGAACACATAGCTCCAGAACAAGGAGCCGGGGCAGCAGCCATCATCATACCTGCACAATCCGCTTGCTGCTCGGTATCAGTAAAATTAACCATTACATCTCCACCTGAAATTGGGAATGGGCCATAAGAAACAGTTGTACCGTAAGCAATACCTGTATTGCCTTGATCGTCACTAAAGGTATTGGTTGCACCTGGAAAAGTACTGCTGCCATTTACTGTGATGTCAAAAGTATAAGTATCGTCACTTGGGTCACCTGGTGTGCCGTTATCGTTACAAACAATATTAGTTGCCATTTCTGGAGTTATTTGGCATGTGGGAACACTACAATCATAAGCTCCTGAAACTTCGTATGAAAGACAAGCCCCTCCAATTGGGTCTACCGGTAATTCAATAGTGAAAGTAATACTTCCAGAACTTGTTTCCGCCGAACAATCTGGTATAGCACCATTGGCATCATATGTATTTGAAACTAAGTATCCTGGGCAAACAACTGTTACAGATGGGCAACATGTTCCATCATTATTCAATTCAACTGCATCTTCAATTAATGGATAAACCGTTAGAGTTAGTAAACCAATTTCTTGATACGTATTATCATCAGAACAGAATAAATAAGCATATACAATTTGATCTTCTAATACACAAACGTCCGCACCGCTATGAACGCCTGTAATTCCTGAAACATCGCCATCAGGCATCCAAGTGCCACTCATATCATCAGGTATAGATGAATATAAGATTGAACCTAAGCCATCCGGGTCTTGTGTCATATCTAAAGGATTCGCAGCATCAACAGCGGCTTGCCAATCTGATAATGCTGTTGTAGCATCGCCTGAACAAAGCGTTTGGTTATTGCTAACCGGCGCAGCTACCGGACAAGTGACCATTTGCATACAAGCCATTTCATCTAAAGTAGCACAGCCAAAACATTCTACCTCTGATGCCGGAGCAATTTGCGGAGTACATTCACCGGTAGAATCAATGTTACCAGAATCAGGTGTTCCAATAGTGCTTCCTGCAGTAGTTACACCCGGGTTATCTGGTCCGGCAAATGTGGTGTAATCACCATCATTACCATCGGCGTTGGTATAAGAGTAACTGGTTATGCCATCGCAAGAAGGCGTTCCCGTTAAGTCTAATAAAGTAGCGCGCGGTCCACTATTACTAAAGTGTCCGGTTGAGCCAACTCCATCATCTTGTAAAACATAAATGGTGCCTGCTGTTGCACATAAGCTGGTGAAATCTAATGTAGAAACATTAGCAGCTGATGTAGCTACTATTACGCCACCAGCCGGAACTGATCCTGTTTCATCTAAATAAACACAACAAGGGCAAGTCCAACTTGCTGGTGGTGTAACCGTATTAAAATCGTCATAATCACTACCAGAAGGCGTATCTACTACAATTGAACTTACATCAGTAGGATCAGCACCATTTACAATAACTACAAATTCATTTGGTCCTTCATCGCCACCCACAGGTGCGCAGGCGTTGTGTAATATCCCGTAAATTTGAGGGCAAGCAAAAGTTGGTATTCCTGCAGGTGGTGGTGTTGAACCAGGAGGCAAACCAGTACCGGGAGCCGGTGCATCAACATCACCTACACAAACTTCTAAACCAGCTTCTAAATCTGCTGCATCACCTGTGTAACCAGCCAATGTGAAACAAGTTGCACCACCCATTATTGCTGCATCATAGTCCGCATAATTAAATGGACCGGCAACAATAGTAGTTGGAGTCAAAGTTCCCGCCGGATCTAAATAAACATTAAATTGTCCGGTTGCACCGGCATTCACATAATCGAAACTTAAACATAATTCATATTCATCGCCATTGCCGGTGCATGCTTGTGTAAAAACTACATTGCTAATATCGCAAACGGGAGATGAACATGGAGCAGGAGCCGGTGCTGTTGCCACTGCGGTACAAGTCATATCATCAGCATCTGTATAATTAACAGTAATATCTCCGCCACTTATTGGGAAAGGACCATAAGATACCGATGTGCCATAGGCTATGCCTGTATTTCCTTGATCATCATTAAAAGTGTTACTTGCTCCTGCAGCGGGATTGTTTCCATTTACCGTAACATCAAAAGTATAAGTATCATCACTTGGATCTTCTGGTGTTCCGCCATCATTACAAACGACATTACTAACTGTTGCAGAAGTAATTTCACAGGCATCCGTTGAACAAGTTGCCGGAGCTGCAGCGATAACTGTGTTGGCACACATAGCATCATCCACATCTGTATAAGTAACGGTAATATTTCCACCGGCAATTGGAAATGGACCATAAGAAACCGTTGTGCCGTAAGCAAAGCCCGCATTACCTTGATCATCGTTAAAAGTATTGCTAGCAGCGGCATCTGTATTCATACCATTTACTAACACATCAAAAGTATACGTATCATCACTTGGGTCACCAGGTGTTCCGTTATCATCACAAACAATATTTATAGCAGGGTCTGGCGTGATGGAACACACTCCAACCACATCTGTACATTCGTACGGTGTATTGGCACAGGCCACACAATCGCCTGAACCTGGGGTTGGTGCACCTTCAATAGGGCCTGTTCCATCTAAAGGATAATATACAGATTGACCACCACCACCTGCATTTGGAGTAGTTGCATCACTCCAAGTTACGGTTTGCATGTTGCCTGCTGCGCCATCTATTGCACAAGCTAAAGTAATGGTTACATCTTCACCACCATTGCCTAAAGTACCAGCAACACCGGCATCAATTATTTGAGTGCCTGCTGGCGGAGGGTTTGCAAAAGTACACATTGTACTAAAATTAGGTCCGGTTAAAATAATATATTCGCCGGGTGCAATTGTTGTTCCGGCTGGCAAAACAACGGTAGTTCCACCGCTTAGCATAACCGTTGTATTCATATCAATAACAATAGGTGTGCTGTAAGAATTAAAGAGCTCTATGTATTCACAATCACCATCATTACCTTGTGCACCAGATGGATCATAACTTAATTCTGTAATTACTAAACCGGCAGAACCTTCAACACAAGCACCGCACTCAGCCGTTGGGAAAGAGCAAGCTGCCGGAGCGGCAGCAATAATCATATTAATACAATCCGGATCATCCGCATCTACATAATTAACCGTTATATCACCACCAGCAATTGGAAATGGACCATAAGAAACCGTTGTTCCGTAAGCAATACCCGCATTCCCTTGATCGTCGTTAAAGGTATTACTTGCTGCCATATCAGAATTCATACCATTTACCAATACATCAAAAGTATAGGTATCATCACTTGGGTCATCTGGTGTGCCTGCATTATCACAAACAATATTTATTGCTGGATCAGGTGTTAAGGTACATTCCGCAGCATCACAAACATAGGGCGTATTAGCACAAGCCACGCAATCTCCTGAACCGGGTGTTGGTTCGCCTTCTAAAGGACCACTTCCATCTAAAGGATAATATACGGACAGACCGCCACCACCAGCATTCGGAGTGGTTCCATCGCTCCAAGTAACCATTTGCGTATTACCAGCTGCAGGGTTAACTGCACAAGCTAAAGTAAGGGTTACATCTTCACCACCGTTACCTAAGGTACCTGCTACGCCAGCATCAATAATTTGAGTACCGGCTGGTGGTGGATTGGTAAACATGCAACCCGCAAAGTTAGGTCCGGTAAGTATAATATATTCACCGGGCTGGATGACCGTTCCTGCAGGTAAAACTACGGTAGTTCCACCGCTTAGCATAACCGTTGTATTCATATCAATAACAATAGGTGTGCTGTATGAATTGAAGAGTTCTATGTATTCGCAATCACCATCGGCACCTTGTGCGCTTGATGGGTCGTAACTTAACTCGGTTATTACTAAGCCGGCACTGCCTTCAACACAAGCTCCGCATTCTGCAATAATTTCAACCGGAGGTGGGCATACATCAACTGATGCGAGGCTTCCAGAAGGATTTGTATTTACATTGGTTTCTCCATCTGCATCACAATCATCTGCATTATTGTTGCTTAAAATGTATACAAAACACATTCTTGTAATAATATCATCTGCATTTAATCCAAGATTGGCTCCTGCCACAGTAGCTGCATCGCTGCTTGAATCAGGTCCGGAAGATGTACCGGGTTCTTCTGTTGGGCAGGCTGTTGCGGCTCCATCTCCTGTAATAGCATCTGCCGAAAAAGTTCCTGCAGGAGGAGTAGCTCCGAAAATGGCATTTACTGGTAAAGTACCCGCTAATACATCAGCGTGACACCAGGAATTTAGCCCGGCGGTTGTTGTTCCATTAGTTGCCAATGGTGCACCTGTATTATCTGTACCTTCAACCCAGCCAACCATTGCTTCATAACCTTCTGTACCTCCGTTCATACTACTCCAAACTGCATCAAAGCCCGCTGCTTCTGACGAATAGCCGTTAATAAAATCATAGCATACTTCTACATAACAAACTGAACATGGTTGATCATTACAAGTAGCTCCTCCAAAATCAGAACCACCAGGAATATTTATTTGTAAGCCTACCGGATTGCCAGCAGCAGGGTCACATCCTACACCTGACATGGTATGTTCAGACTCTAAACCATCAGGACCAAGACAGGCAGCAATGTAGGTTGAACCGTTAGTTCCATTTGGGAAATTGCACGTTGCTGTCATATTTACAGTTACATCATCCGTTCCATCAGCGCCGCCAGAATATCCGGTTGTTGGTGTGCCAGTAACATAATCGTAATTAAAAGTTTGATTTGCCGGAGCTGTTCCATCTGAAGAGACGCAAGTTTGTGGAAAGTCGTTTTCATTTAACCCATAACATGTTTGTGCCTGTACATTGGTTGCAAAAAGATAAGTTGCGGTGATAATTAATAAGGTTCTTAAATTCTTCATAAGAGTAAAATTGGTTTTAAAATTTACATTAAGGAATTGGTTTTTCATAATGAATATATTTTGTTTTTACAAATGTTTAAGGGTAAATGTACGAAATTAGTGAGTAAAAATTGAAACGAATTTCGAGTAATTAACAATAAATTAAAGTTTGTGATTGTAGCTTCGAAATAGTTGAAAACTACCTATAAATTTGGCAATCTATCGTAAAAATATAGTCATAAATT
>CALHDG010000129.1 GCA_938023075.1 uncultured Chitinophagales bacterium | reverse complement strand
GTTCGGTAATGGTTTCATAAAACTGCTTTCTTTTTTGTGCTTCTTCTTTTAATTTTTTCTGCACTTCACTTACAATCATATATGCCGATGGCAATTTCAAAATCTCTTCAATTATGTTTGCGTTTGCTGTAATGTTCATTTGTTTACACCTTGTTTTGCACCTTCGAAGATAGTAAATTAAAAGTAGAATATCTTGTAGATAGGATTTATTGAGTTTTATATGGAGTTGGTGTTTGTAAAATGTGTGACAGAGTTTGTTTAATATAGATATAAACGAAAAATAAAAACTTCCTGTTGAATGAAAACAAATTTTGTATCCACCTAAAAAATTATGGCAATCGCATAGAAATTTTTCAAAAAAAATAAATACTAATAATCAGCAAATTAAATTATGAATGATGAGAAAATAAATTTATCAACTATGATAAAGCAATTTTTTGAAAGACGAGGCTTTTCAAAGAAGTATATCGAAAAATGGCAAAGACAGAAATGTAGATTTATTTTTGAGTTATTCTTAATGCTTTAAAAACTTAATAAACCAGCATATCTAACCAGTTTCAACAAAAATGCTTTGTTTTTGAAATCTTACCAAAACCTAAAATTATACAACAACTGAACTTAAATGGTTGTTTATCGGTTAGTTAAGTAATTTTTTGTTTAAAAACATCACAAATGACGATTCAATATTTTAACGTCTAAACCATACAAATAAAAAGAAATGTTTAACGATTTAAAAAAGATTTTTATTTATATAAGCCTGTTTGTGATTGTGGCTTTTGCCATTTTTGTCATCAATCAGGTAGCTTCTGTTACCGCTTTGGCATTTGGCGTTAATCCAATATTTGGAATAATTACCTTAATACTTTTGGTAGGCATTCTGGGTGGTTTATTGGCTGTGCCTGTTATTGCTTACTATCGTTTACCAGCAGCCTTAACGCCACCAGAAGACATGAATTCGGAAGCCTATACCCAATATTTAGCAGCAATGAAAAAGCGGCTAAATAAAAATCCATATATTATGGAAGCGGGTTTAAACATTGTAACCGATGCCGATATACAAAAGGCTTTTGCCGTGTTAGATGCCCGTGCCAACAATTTAATTAAAACCACCGCTTCCACTGTTTTTCTATCAACGGCAATTTCTCAAAATGGTCGCTTAGATGCCATTATGGTATTAATGGCACAAATGAAATTGGTGTGGCAAATTACTCATTTATATTTTCAACGCCCTTCTTTAAAACAAATGGCGACACTATACGCTAATATTGCCGGTACTACATTTATTGCCAGCGAGTTAGATGATATGAATTTAGCGCGTTATATTGAGCCCGGTTTAAGTACCATTTTGGGCACTTCTGTTTTAAAAATGGTGCCCGGTGCGCAAGTGGCTGCCGGTATCATTACCAACTCTATTATAGAAGGCACGGCTAATTCGTTTTTAACTTTACGGGTTGGCGTTATTACTCGTCGCTATTGTACTTCGTTAGAGCGCGAAGAAAAATGGTCGCTTCGAAAAAGTGCTTCTTTAGAAGCTGCCAAAATGTTGGGCGACATTGCTGTACGATGTGCCAATTTAGTGTCGAACTCCATTATTGAGGCGACTAAGAGCTTTGGTGTAGGTACGGTTAAAAATAGCGGTAGTATGATTTATGAAGCCAGCAAAAAAACATTTGGTGTATTTAAAAATGTAGGGGATAAGATATTGAAAGAAGCCGGTTTTGAATTGGAATCGAACTCCCCACAATTGTTACCGAACGGACAACCTATATAAACTGTAAATTTATTTAACCACTTTAAGGGAGCTTGGCGTTTGTTAAGCTCTCTTTTTTTTGGTTGGATGTTTATGTTATGTAGCCTATTTCTTGATTACACAAAGTAATCTAATTTACGTAAAGCTTCTTTTGCAGCATTTCTAAATTTTAAATAGGAAGACAATTTTTCAAGTTTTACTAAGTCAATTTTTTGACCTATTGGTTGATATAATTCTGAGATTAACAGTGGTTTTCTTCTTCTTTTGGTTTGATTTTTTCTTCCTTCTAAAATAGAATTTTGTATCGTTTTTTTAGGGTTGCTAAGACTTTCTGGTTTTTTAATTATATCTAATTCTGCATTCGTTTTGGTCATTCCAATTTCACTTTTTAATAAATCTGTATCTGCCAGCATCCAAGCTTCAGTCATTTGAACAGGAATTACTGCCACCAAATCCGAGCATATCGTATTTGACTCTTGTTCATAAATTTTTTGAAAAGCAGGTTTAATTTTATATTCAAAAGCATTTTCATCAGAAGCATGATCAGCGTATGTATGTACACAAAGTAACATAATACCTAAGCTGAATGATTCTTCTGCATATTGTTTTACCACATCAACAAAAGAACCCTTTTTCTTTTCTAAATGAATGATGGGTAAAATATCAATTTGTCCGCTACTTTCAAAAGCAATCCTTTCAAAGGTGCGTTGAATAACACTTTCCAAAAAACGTTTATCTGTAGAACCTTCTGTGCAAAAACCAATAATTAATTGTTTTATCATTTTAAAACATTAAATACTTCTTCAAAATCTGCGGTTTCAAGATATTTTTTTATTTCATAATAGGTTATATCACTTAAAGCATTATCTAAATCTAATCTTAGTTGATTTCCTGTTCCGGTGGCAAATTTAATATCAGTAGTTTTCAGTTTGATTCGTTTTCCTTTAACTTCCGTAATAGTTGTTTTTAAATGTGACAAACCCACACTAACATTTGCATCATCATGCCACCGAACAAGCTCACCAACTAGTATTGGTGAATGTGTGTTTACAATTAATTGCCGTAAAGTTGTTTCAGTATTAGAAAAATCTGCACTTAAATCTTTCAGTAATTCTGCCATAGCCTTAATTCTGTAAGGATGAATACCATTCTCAGGCTCTTCAAAGCAAATTAAACCAGTATGCTTTTCGTCAAAATTTAAAACACATAGAGCTAATAATCGTAAAGTGCCTTCCGATAATACTCTGGAAGAAAAAATTTTATCATCTTCACTTTTCAAACTTATTATATATTGAAGATTTGCTTTGTCATCGGTAATTTGAACCTCAATAAAATGTGGTAAAAAATTATTGAGTTTACGTGAAATTTCGACAAGGCTATACTCATCATTTTTATAAATTCTGTATAAAGCTGCCGCTAAATTTTTTCCGCTTGGTGTAATGGTATCCCGAATGCCTGGTTCGTGTTTAGTTGGTTCTCTTAAATCGTTTGGATTTAGCTGGAGAAAATTCCAACTTTGCATTTCTTGTTTAGCTGCAAAAACGTGTGGAAAGTCAACGGAATTAATACTACTCAATACAGTTTGCCGGGCATAAGCCGCTGGAAATGTTTTTTTATTGCCACCCGGATTCCCATCCTGTGGCACAACAATTCTTGGTATTCCATTAACATGTTCTGTTAAAATATAAGGTATACCCCGTTTCCCTTTAGGTACTTTAGGTCTCCAATTCTCAATAAACTGATTTTTAATTTTATTTTTGATCCATTCATCTTGTTGGTGTTTTATGGTAGCTAAATATTCATGGTCAACTACCAAATCGTCTAAACCTAATTCATTTTCAACTCGTTTTATCTTCAACTCATACCTAAGTCGAGTGTATTTCAAAGTCACTTTACCTCCCCAATTATCCTTTACTTTGCCATTCACTAACATTTCAACTACAAACTCCATTTCAGAGGCATATTCATCCCCATACAAAGTAAACAGTTCACTGGGGTTTCCTCTTTGCTCATTAAAAGCAGTTTTTAAATCAGTAAATGCTAAGCGAGACAAAAGGGAAAGCGCATCAAACAAATTACTTTTACCGGAGGCATTTAATCCGGCTATTACAGTAAGTGGGGCAAATTCCATTTCAAAATTATGGAAAGATTTGAACCCGTCTATTTTTATATAAGAGATCATTATTGCTTATAACATAAAATTGTCTGTATGCAATTTAGCATTCTTTTTTTGATAGCGAAAGAAAATCTACTGCTGCACTACAAACTTTTCAATTCGTTCCAAATCATCAGCTTGTATTTGGGCAACGTATATGCCGTTGCTTAGTAAAGATACATTGATAGTAAAACCAAGTGTGTTTGTTTCTATTTGTGTTTCATTAAAAGTTAAGATTTGTTTGCCGGTAAGATCGAATATTTGAATTTGCAAATTGGAAGGCATCTCTTGAAGTTGGAAACTTAGTTTGGCTTGCGTTGGGTTAGGAAATAAGTTGGAGGCTATAGTAATTAAATCAAGCTTACCAAGCAGTAACACCTTACCATCAAAACTTACATTAGATAATTTGTAAGTATAGTTTCCCGGTTTAGTATCATCATTTAAAAAACTATAAGCATTGGTTTGAAATGTAGTTCCATTGCCAGGAATAACATGTGATTCTTCAGTAAAATCATCCTTGCAAACTTCAAGTATAAAATAATCATTTTCAAGTTCTAATTCTGTGACCCATTCTAATACATGTAGATTACCGATAACATTTCCGGTAAATGAACCTAATTCAACAGGAAAAAAAAATGTAGATAAGATAGGTGATAAGGTAAGTGAACAACCATTTTCATCCTTTATATTTATTATCAGTGATTCATCTCCATTGGAATTTATTATGTACCTACCTATTTGATTAAAAGATAAACTATCATTAAGATCACCTGTCAAAACATAATGGTATAAACTGCTATCCAATTCTGGTAATCCACCATTCAATTGAAGTGAAATTTCATATTCAAATAATGAAAGAAGTCTTTCATCGTATTCCGCAGATAAGTATTCTAAACATTTAGCCTCTATTGTATTACTAAAAACAATACAACTATCTTGAAGCCAATCGGAAATTGCTAATTTAGATACTATGGTGGTGACGTATACCGTATCTGTGGCAAAATGATCATTCACTAATCCATCCGTTTCCATAGTATCTACTTTCAAATAATCACTATTCAAAATATCTTCTCCAATATGATACACATAATACAACTGCTGGCTATCCATCAACTCATAGTGGTCAACTTCAACTTTTAAAGTATCGTTATGGCATATGAAAATACCGTTGTCGCGATGATCGTTTAAGACTTTTAATTCACCAAGTTGGCTGGTACATTGGGCATAGCTTTGGGATAAAAGAGCAAGGCAACACGAAATAGTTAGGATGATTGGGCGTGCTTTCAGTAAGTTAAGTTGGTTAGAAAGCATAGGCAACTGGTTTCGTAAGTAAACGTTTGGCAATTTTAATTTAGTATAACAATTCAAAATTTAACATGTTAGATATGAAATACCTTATGCGTTAGAAGTCTTACATTTTGATAAAATGCTACACAGCACATCTTTTTTTATATACGATCTCTGAAGGACATAACGCACATCTAAAGCAATTTAAAATTAATCAATGAGGTAAGTTATTGATACCCGCTTCGATATTAAGGTGAACTTGCAAGTTTAACAATTTCAATCCACGCTTTTGAGAGAATTTATTTCCCGACAACACTCATTAAACTGTAAGGTAGGGAATTATTTAAAATTTAATTAAAACATGAAATTTTTAAAATTAGCAGTTGTCATAACTGTAGTAAGTACTTTAATTTTTAGTTGTACTAAAGATGAAATTCAAAACAACATTATTGATCAAAATCTAAAAAAATCACTTGATATTAAATTGGATAGTGAGGTTAAGAAAGTTAGAAACCAATGTGACGGCGAAGGTATTTTATCATTCAAAAATGAAGATGCGTATTTAAGCACCATGAAACAATTAAAAGAACTAACTTTGGAACACACTAAAGCCATCCAAAATCAAATTGGCGAGGTTTCAACCGATGCTTTTGTTAGAATTTATGAAGAAAAAGGATTCAACAATAAGCAGGTACTTTTTGATTTTAGCGAAAAAATGGGCATTAACTCTTTATTTACCGATTTGTACAACAAAGAAGCAGCTTGGCTAGAAAATGGCGGTACAAACATTAACGAAGATCCGGACAATCACTTTGTTTCTGATGTGTATGAAAGAGCCTTGTTTAATACCAACAGCGAGGTAATTGTAGGTAACAAAATCTACAAAAAACTGGAAAACGGACATTTAATCATCAGCGATCTAAACTTTGATCTATTGTGTTCGTTAAGAACCAATATGGATTTATTAAGATTACCAAAAGGGGTTGAATTTGTAGGCGATTTAACCGATGGAAGTGGTAAGCGAATGGCTGCCTGTGCAAGTTCAAGAGCAGATTGGGGATATGAGAGAAGCAGAAATGCTAATGGTGAAGAAAACTTTAGAATAAAATGGAAGGTTGAAATTAATGCGCCAATTTTTGGGACTAGAAATGTAAAAGCCATCACTACCAACTATTGGTGCAAAAAAAATAGAAACAACGGTAATTGTAAAAGTTGGAAAAAACAAGCAGCAACTACTACTTCTAAAGTATCTGGTTTTTGGAATGGTGGTGCAGATGATTGTGCGGTATTAATCAATTTTACGGATGCCGAGAATAGCGGATTTAGCCAAAAAATTGAAGCAAGGAGAGATATAGACGGTGGTTCAACTAGTTCTGGTCAGGTAACAGGAGAATTTAATGGGGTAAATGGTATTAGTAAAACCCATGTTTTAACCTGGTAAGCCGATATAAAAATAAGTACATTTTATGATTATAATTATAAATTTTTTAAGAGGCTTGCTTATGGCGAGCCTCTTAATTTGTTGCGGTATTAGCTTATGCATTGCTCAACCAATTGAACATGATTACGATCACTACATCTCCTTTGAGATAAAGCCATCATTTTACCAACCTATGAATATTAAACAAAACAATGGACAACATTTTCTAAAATCGAATATCACTATTGGCGGGTCAGCAGGTTTAAAATATACAAAAATTATTAATAAAAAAATTTCGGCTTCATTTGGAATTTTTGTAGAGGAAATTCCACATAACTTTGCATTTGATTTTAGTGACTCCGTAAGTAATGTATTGTTACCATTTATTGAAACATTTCCGGATAATAAAAAACTAAACTATAACTTAAAACAAACTACTTATGATCAACTATCTTATAACATCGAAGCATCTGTTCAATTTTTACTAAAACAAACTGCTGCTAATCGACTATTTTTGGAGTTATCCCCAAAAGCCATGTACATCAACAATTCTATTTTTAGCTACAGACTTTCACAATCGTTTACTGCATTTCCAGATTTTGCCGGTGCCAGATTATTTTATATGCTTATTGAAGACACCAGCACCAACGGTAAAGCTTACCGATGGCTTCCTGCCATTTCAACTGCTGTTGGCATAACCCGTAAATTACCAAAAAATTTACTACAGCTAAAATTTTTCGTCAATTATGTACCAAGGCTAATCAGTACAGGCACCTTTAATTTTTATGAATTGAAAAATGAAAACAATGGCACTTTAAAGCATCGAATTAACAGTGCTGGTTTTTCCGTTAGTTTTGGTATGCCAACAAAAAATAAGCGCAAAAAATGATAGATCAATTTTTCTTGTTAGGGAGCCTTTTTTCAGTGTATTTTTTTATGTGATGTTATCTGCCTGTAATTAGACCGAAGGGAGAAATCTTCTATCAAGAAAGATTGGTGCTAAAAGATTGGTCAAGTATCCATTTACTATTTCAGGCAATTTTATTTTACGAATTAGAAGGATGGGGAGGAAAATGTCCTGGTTATTATTCAACCTAAACGCGAAAGAGATGGAGAATAATAAGACGATGACTTAATTTTTAGGAAATATTACCATTTTAATGGAAACAGTTTTATTGTAATATACAAGGTAAGCCGGACTAATTCCCCTTCAAATTTTGAAGAGCCTGTACCGATACATCGGTAGGTGGGTTTTTTCGAAAGAAAAAGGTCGGGGTAGTTTAAAAATTTATAAAGTACTTTGCAATACTTCTTATTAATTTCGTAACAGACTAATTTTTATTTATTAGTAGATGAGTTTGGATAGTTCATCTATAAATATTTTTCCAATTTAATGAATAGCAATGTTTTTTATTTTATTTTTATTTATTTCAATTTGCATAGTTAGATTCTTTTATTTTCTACTGTACAAAAATATAGCTATCGTTGCGGCAATCAGAAATACTTTTTCTAAACAACTAATTATTATAACTTTCTTATCTATTATTGCCCTTTTTGCTTATTCTAAAATTGCACGATACGATACAATGGTAAATTCTAAAAAAAAATGCGAAGAAACAATTAAACAGATTGAAGAGGATGATTACATAAAAATGTATGCATCGCTTAGCAAGGATCTTAAAAATAAATATAGTTTAAGTACTTTCTGTACTTTATTTATTGAATTCAATAACCAAAACAACTGTATAAACTTTGAGTGCATCAATGTTTCGAGTAATGACAAATCAGGTTTAACCTTATCAAATTGTAATAATAGCTCTAATTTTTTAGACATTACCTTTAAAGGTGGTTGGGGTTTTGGTTGGAAAATATCAAATATTCAAAGTATAACTTTAAATTGAAATTTCAGGTAGTGTAAATGTTTCAATATTTTAAATAACATGAAAAATATAATTTTAATAACAATCATATTGCAACAATCACTTGTTTTGTTTGGTCAAAAAAATTTAGTGGGTGAAAAGGCACCGAAACTTAAAGTAAAACAATGGATATATCCTAATTTAAGCTCTTCAAACATGCTCAATAAGGAAGTTCCTGAAAATTTAAATGGTCATATTATCGTTCTTGATTTTTGGTTTACTACGTGTGCTCCTTGCGTGGCTTCTATTCCTGACTTAAATCACTTGTCCGTACATTATCCGGAGATTACTTTTTTATCCATCACTTTTGAGCAAGAAAATATAGTTTATGATTTCTTGGATAAAATGAAAATACTTTATCCGGTTGGTATAGATAATAACAAAAAAACAATTGAGGCTTTTGGTGTTCATAAATTTCCAGAAACGTTTGTAATTGATAAAAAAGGGGTTGTTCAATGGCAGGGAAGTCCATTTGATTTGGATGAGAAAATATTGGATGAGGTATTAGGTCAAGTAAGAGCAAATCAAAAAATTACCCAAAGTAATGTAGAATTTTCTTCTGAAAATCATGCCTATTTGTTTACGATAAATGAACACACATTAGACATGGGAGAAGCATCTTATTATCATTATGAACCATATGATATTAACGTGTTAAACAAAAATTTAAAAGATATTTTAAGTGTGTTTTATACAACTAACAAAGCAAGAATTTTGTGTAAAGATTCTTCTATGTTAAATATCGCTTATGACTTGACCTTAAAAGCTGATAAAAGTTTGACAACTGAGGCGAATTGTGTAGAAATGCTAAAATACCTGTTGCCTAAAGAAATGGGTATGCAATTCTCTAAAGTGGAGAAAGATACGATTGTAGGTAGGATGAAGATTGAAAATGACACATTATTAACAAAGCATCAATCTATTGCTGATTTTTTTGGCACAACTTTTACAGATGATACTTGGACCTTAAAGGGTGCATCATTTACAGATCTTAAAAACTTTATAGAAAACAATTACAACATTTTAGTAGTTACAGAAGAATTTAATAAGTTAATATTTGATTTTATATTACCTGCTAAAGATTTTGAAAAGGTAAAAGAAATGCTTGAATTAAACTATGGCATAACTATAGAAACCACAAGACAAAAGACCAACTTTTTGTATGTTGAAAAAGATGGTGGCTAAGTATTGAAGTCCTATTGCTTACCCATCATCCCGCTTCCCCCTTCTCTTTTTAACCAACCGCAATACTGGCACCGGTTTTCTAATTAATAAAACAAACCCAAGTAAATTACACAATAACTTGCTACAGTAATTTACAATTGTAGCCTAAATAAACCAAACTCGAAAACGCAATATTCAATCTATTTTTAATATAACAGAAATGTTAATTTATATGAAAATTTGTTAAAAAATGGCAAGTCTGCCCCCCCCTTTACTTTTGTAACAAATCTGCAGATTTTGAAACACATTAAACATCTAATTTTGAGACAATTTATTTCCCGACAACACTCACTAAACAGAAAGGTAGGGAATCATTTTTAAAATTAATTAATCATGAAATTTTTAGTATTATCGTCAGTTATTGGATTATTATCAATATTTTATAACTTTAGTCCTTCGTTTTTAAATGAGGAAAGTATTTTACACCATACTTGTAGTTGTACAGCAAGTATGGGAGGCACAGCA
>CALHDG010000128.1 GCA_938023075.1 uncultured Chitinophagales bacterium | reverse complement strand
TTTAAAAACTTAATAGAAGTAGAGCGGTTTTCTGGAAAGAATCATCAGTTTATTCAACAAGAATTTAACTGCGCCTTGTACATCAGTAATATGCAAACCATCCTTACACAAGATATAGATGTTGAAAAACAAGTAAAAGCCAAGTATGCCAACAGAAAACTAACCTATAAAGTAAACCAATCCATATCCTTAGGCTTTATAAGAGCAAAACTAATAGAGCTATTTGTACTTGGTCAAAAAGATAGTGAACAACTACTTGAAGAATTAAAACAACTGTTTATACTCAATGTAATACCTGTAAGGCCTAATAGAAATTACAAAAGAGAACCAGATAAATATAGGCAAAGAACAAAACCAAAGCAGTTTGGCAACAGGAGGCTTCTGTTATGAACCCATTTTTAGGATTGTGCTTAACTTAATGACATTGGACTTGCGGCAGAAAGTAATATAGTCGCATTACATATGCTTGCTTTTATTGTTGTATTGAAAATGCGGCTATGTCCTTGTATTTAAATCTCGCCGAGAGTGGACTATATCTGCGGAAGGCTAATTTACCATCCAAAAGACAGTAAGCGGCGTAAACAAATCATCCTAAAAAAAATGGCTTAAGCACAAAGCAAAAAAACAATATTAAGAAAATCACTATGAAATGAAAACATATGTTTTCTTAGAGACACTAAATAAAGTACACAAAATTTGACTTTGAACTTCTTATATTGAAATAATTTATAAGGCTTAAAAAGTAACTGATAACCAATTACTTAACTAAGTATACAGTCTTTTAGAAATGAAATTATCCTAACAAATCTACCATCATACAATTTTAAAGCATTTTACTTTCATACAAAATTAAGGGTATGAAAAAAATAGAAGCTATCATCCGTTCTTCAAAATTTGAACAGGTTAAGGAGGCGCTCTCTGAAAAAGAGATCAACTTTTTTACCTTTTTTGAAGTGAAAGGGTATGGACATCAAAAGGGCTCCAGTATGGCTTATCGGGGTGCTATTTACGACCAAGGTTACATTGGCAGAACTAAGTTAGAGATTCTTGTTTCCGAAAATTTTGTAGAAGCCGCGATTGATGCCATTATGACGGCAGCCAACACGGGCGAAAAAGGAGATGGTTTAATTTACGTAAGCAGCCTTGATGAGATTGTCAATATTAGAACCGCATTGAAAAACAGCGAATCAATTAACCATTAAAAAATATAAAAAATTATGAATGATGCATTAGTACAAGCACAAGAGGCATTAGCATTGGCTAAGGAGGCAAAATTTATAGCAAATAATATGTGGCTGCTCGTAGCTACAGTTTTGGTATTTATGATGCATCTTGGTTTCGCAACCTTAGAAGCCGGTTTTGTGCAAAAGAAAAACGTAGTCAATATTTTATTCAAAAATGGGATGATCATCGCCATTGGTATATTAACTTATTATTTAATGGGTTTTAATTTAATGTACCCGGGTGAAAACGAAGGTGGCTTTTTCGGTTTTGCCGGTTTTGGCTTAACTCCACCTGAAAATGGAATGACACCTGCCTATGCAGATTATACGTATTGGACTGATTTTATTTTCCAGGCCATGTTTGCAGCTACCTGTTGTACCATTGTTTCGGGAGCAGTAGCAGAGCGGATAAAGTTGGTGCCTTTTTTAATATTTTGTATCCTTTTTGTCAGCATATCTTACCCCATAACCGGTATGTGGAAATGGGGAGCCGGTTGGTTAGATGCTCGAGGATTTTATGATTTTGCAGGGTCAACCATCGTTCATTCCGTTGGTGGATGGGGTGCATTGGCAGGTATTATTTTACTCGGAGCCCGGAAGGGTAAATATACTAAACAAGGTATTAAACCAATTCCCGGGCATAGTATGCCACTGGCAACAATGGGCGTATTTTTACTTTGGTTTGGCTGGTTTGGTTTTAATGGGGGATCGGTACTGTCGGCAGATCCAGAGTTGGTTTCGCTGGTATTTGTAACCACTACACTCGCCGCCGCTGCTGGTGCTATAGGTGCGTTCTTTATTTCTTATATAATGTTTAAATCGTTTGATTTGAGTATGATTTTAAATGGAATACTCGGAGGCTTAGTGGGTATTACTGCTGGTGCCGATAGCGTATCGGTTTTGAGTGCCGTATTAATTGGATTTATTGCGGGTATGTTAATTCCTTTATCCGTTTCGTTTTTTGACCGGTTGAAATTAGATGACCCGGTAGGAGCCACTTCCGTACACTTAACATGTGGCATTTGGGGCACTTTAGCAGTAGGTATTTTCGGTCAGTTTGATGATCCCGGTACAGGTTTGTTTATGACCCAATTAATCGGTGTGTTAGCCATTGGTGCCTTCACTTTCACTTTTGCTTTTATTGTGTTTTTCATTTTAAAAGTATCTGTAGGGATAAGGGTAAACGAACAAGAAGAATTGACGGGTTTAGATTTAGGGGAACATCAATCCTTAGCTTATGCCTAACATTATTAGTTCATAAAAAAACTTCATCAATCATAATTAAAAACTTCATAATTAAATAAAAAACCGGAGTAGCGGCAACTACTCCGGTGAGATAGAAAAACTTAAACATCGCTTTTCTATATAGCTCAAGGGTAAAATTATAAATATCAAATGAATAATGAAATGTTGTAGAAAGGTTTAATTTTTAAACGAGCATTTCAACGTTTATTGGTAGTAGAAAAGGCGATGTTTTCATTTTAAAATTTTAAAACAATTAAAGTATGAAAACAACATGCATAACTAATATAATAGCATTTGCAGTTGCTATTTTACAAATCAATGCACAAAGCACCCAAGTTGCGGAAATAACTAGTAACATTATCCAAACTGATTTATCAGAAGTTTTTTCTGGTGCTACTACTACTTATTCTTTTCCATCAATTGATACTTCCGAACTTGTTGATGAAACAACCTCAGAAGATGAAGCAGCAGCAGCATCAGGACTAAGCTTATCTGGCTCCGTTGATGCTTATTACAGAGTAAATTTCAGCGGTGATTTTAACAATGCTCCGGGTACTTCTTTTGCCAACTTACCCGGCTTTTCGTTGGGTATGGCAAATTTAATTTTAAGCCAAGAAGGGAAGAAAGCAGGTTTTACAGCCGATATCGTTGTCGGACCAAGAGGTGCAGAAGCGGTATTTGGATCGGAAGCACCACTTAATTTGGTGAATCAGTTATACGGTTACTGGAATGCGACTGACAAGCTCACTTTCACCTTAGGTAACTTTAATACTTTTTTAGGATATGAGGTGATTTCGCCAACCGGCAATTTTAATTACTCTACTTCTTATATGTTTTCTTATGGTCCGTTTTCGCATGCTGGTTTAAAAGCCGATATTGATTTGGGTAACGGCTTTTCATTCATGGCAGGTGTGTTTAATCCAACCGACTTTACCGATTTTAATCCCCTTAATGAATATGTAGGTGGTGCTCAATTAGGCTACGACTTTGGTAAAGGAAGCCTTTATCTCAATTCGCTTTTCGGTGCTAACTTTTTTCAAGTTGATTTAACGGGTAGTGTAGATATTAGCGATAAAATTTACTTGGGCGTAAATGCTACCAGTGCTTCCAATAATTTTTGTGGAGGGGCTTTGTATCTTCAAGTTGCCGCAACCGATACCTTTAAAATTGGCACCCGCTTAGAGTATTTTGCGGATAAGGGAATTGAGGTGGTTGGTATAAATGAGCACGTATTTGATGCTACACTCTCTGCCAATTATTCCATTGGTAATTTAACCATCATACCAGAGTTTCGAGTGGATTTAGTTTCGCAAGATATGTTTGATGATGGTAATGGAGGATATCGTAATTCATTGGCTTCCGGTTTGTTGGCAATTACATACGGATTTTGATTTAAGATAAAATATTGCGCTATACCAATTTGATTATAAGATGTAGCGGAACGCTATGACAATGGTAACTTTAGGGGAAATATTAACTTGTAATTAAAAAAAATCAACTAAATTTGCTGTCTTTAAATATGTTGCTTTTTGTTATGTGGCCTATTAATTCAATTATTAAAAAATATAGAAATGAGAAAATTATTACTAGACTTGTTACTTTTGCAATATCTTGACAAAGAACACTATACATAATTCATCAATAACAAGTTAAATAAATGTACAATTATATACTTGTGATAATGAATAGTTTGTTTAATATCATATTTTATTGTAATTTTAATAACTATTTGAAACATCAATATTATTAGCAAATAATTTATTTAGTAAACAGTATGAATCAAAATATCGACAAACTTAAGGACAGACAATTCAAAGCCCTTATTGGATTGAACAAACAACGGTTTAATGAACTCGCCGTTGTTTTTGGCGAATGTAATCTTGAAATAAAGCAAGAATACTATCAAAAATTTTGTGAATA
>CALHDG010000127.1 GCA_938023075.1 uncultured Chitinophagales bacterium | reverse complement strand
TGGACAATGCAGCCATACTGTTTAACAAAATTACCTTGTTAGCTGTTGTTGGAGGAAAGGAAGTTACTAATCCATTTATGGTAACCGAAGTTTATCAGCAAACCGATGGAGCATGGCAATTAGCCACTTTATCATTTACTAAATTATTAGATGGAGAATGAGTTACTTATGAAGTATGAATTATTTATTGAACCTCGGTTGAAGATTAGAGGAGATTCTGGATATTTTGTTCCGCTTTGCTACACAAAATTCCAGAATGACGTTCAATATCCAACCGAAGTTGAATTGAAAAATAGGCATTGTGAATGACATTAAAAATATAACAGCATAGGTTTTTCGAGCATGACAGTTAACATAAAACGCAATAACACTCCAATGGAACCTGTTCCATTGAAAAGCAAAGGCGTAACTGTTGAAAAGGTATTAAACACAAGAGAACCTGGAAAATTAGCCCCGATAGGAGCGGTATCCTTTACCGTCCCAAAGGGCGGGAAAGATTTAGCGGATAGCGGGGAGCCCGGTTTTAAATATCCCCAAATGTTTCGCTTCAAATAATAAATAAACAGTTTAATAAATATAGAACAATTTAAAAATATAATAAACAATGAGTACAAACGGAAGAATAGCTATGGTGACGGGAGCAACCGGAGGCATCGGTTTAGAGTCGGCAAAACGATTGGGTGCCGACGGATTTACGGTAATTATAAACGGTAGAGACGATGAAAAAGGCGCACAAGCCTTAAAGGAATTAAGCGATGCTGGCGTAACTGCCGAGTACGTAGGTTTTGATGTAACCAACGAAAATTTGGTAGCAGAGAGCATTAAAAAAGTGGGCGAACAATACGGCAAAATTGATGTGTTGGTGAACAATGCGGGAGGCTTAGGTGGCAGGTCGCGGTTTGAAGAAATGACAACCGAGTTTTACCGGGGCGTATTGGCGTTAAATTTAGATTCGGTGTTTTTTGCATCGCGGGCGGCAATACCGTATTTGAAAAAAGGGGAGCATCCGACCATCATCAACTTTACCTCTAATGCGGGTTGGAATGCCGGTGGACCGGGCGCAGGCATGTACGGCACATCGAAGGCGGCGGTGCATACCATTACGCGGGCTTTGGCGAAAGATTTGGCAGAGTATGGCATTCGGGTCAACTGTGTGTCGCCGGGTACGATTGATACCGATTTCCATAAACAAATTAAATCGACCAAGCCGGAAGTGTTTGCTTCGTGGGCAAACAATATTATGTTGGGCAGGTTAGGGCAGCCGGAAGATGTGGCTTCTGTGGTTTCATTTTTGGCAAGTGAAGGAGCAGCTTTTATTACGGCAGAAACGATACAGATTGGTGGCGGTCAGGCATTAGGAATATAATAATATATAATGATGAAGAAGATTGTAACCTTTGGTGAAATTATGTTGCGCTTAAGTCCGCCGGGCTTTAAGCGTTTTTCACAAACTTATCAATTTGATGTGGTGTATGGCGGAGGGGAAAGCAATGTGGCGGTTTCCCTCGCCAACTTTGGTTTGGATAGTTCTTTCGTTTCGCGCATACCCAATAATGATATTGGGGAGTGCGCTATTATGGAATTGAGAAAACGGAAGGTAAACACCAATCATATTTTGAGAGCAGGGGAACGCTTGGGTATTTACTTTTTGGAAACGGGTGCGGTAAGCCGGGGCAGCAAAGTAATTTACGACCGGGCGAATTCGGGCATGGCAACCATTGAAGCGGGAATGATTGATTGGGATGCCATTTTTAAAGATGCCGATTGGTTTCATTGGACGGGCATTACACCGGCTTTGTCGCAAGGTGCCGCCGATGCTTGTTTGGAAGCGATTGAAGCTGCCAACAGAAATGGCGTAACCGTTTCGACCGATTTAAATTACCGGAAAAAATTATGGAAGTACGGCAAAGCACCGGGCGATATTATGCCGGCATTGGTTTCGGGTTGCGATGTGATTTTAGGCAACGAAGAGGATGCGGAAAAGCATTTTGGTTTGCATCCGCAGGGGGTTGATGTAACGCACGGGGATTCGGTGGATGGCAAAGCTTACTTGTCAGTCTTGAAACAGTTGCAAGCGATGTTTCCGCGAGCGAAAAAAGTAATTACGACTTTGCGCGGTTCTATTTCCGCCTCACACAATAATTGGACGGGGGTTTTGTATGATGGAGAAACTTTGTTTGAAGCCCCTTCGTATGAAATTACTCACATTGTTGACCGCGTTGGTGGCGGCGATAGTTTTATGGCGGGTTTAATTTATGGTCTGCTTACTTTTGATGATGACCAACAGGCTTTGAATTTTGCGGTGGCGGCTTCTTGTTTGAAGCATACGATTAAGGGCGATGCTAATTTGGTTTCGGTTGAGGAAGTTGAGAAGTTGATGGGTGGGGATGGGAGTGGACGGGTTAGTCGGTGAGGTTAATCTCAATACAATTCTAAAAAAGCATTTGAGGTATCATTTAAAAAAGCTTCTATCAAAGATTGATGTTTTATTAGAAGATTAGCAAGTGAGCGTGTTGGTAAATTACCTGACCTAATCCAAATTATTTTAGGTGGATATCCTTGTATTAAACTGATTTCATAAAAGTCTGAATCGAAGGTTACGATGGTAAAATGATACTTTTTAGCATAGTTCCAAATTTCGGGGTCTTCTTCATCGTTTAATCCAACGTTTGAAATATGTTTGCATTCGGGAAAATCATCTTTTAATTGTTTTACAATTCTATAAGATATGTTTTGGTCAAACAATAATTTGCTCACACCCGGACTACTTTTTGTTCTCTTTCGGCTGCATAAGCAAGACAAGCTTTAATATCTTCAATAGTAAGTTCAGGAAAATCAGCCATAATTTCTTCATTAGTCATACCGGCAGCTAACCAAGATAAAACATCGTATACCGTAATTCGTGTAGTTCGAATACACGGTTTCCCAAAACGTTTGTTTGGATTGCGAGTTATAATTTCCTGATAGCTCATTGTGATATAAATTTAATTTTTTATCCAAATATACGTCAATTTATTTAAAATGATTTTATGGCGGGTTTAATTTACGGTCTGCTTACTTTTGATGATGACCAACAGGCTTTGAATTTTGCGGTGGCGGCTTCTTGTTTGAAGCATACGATTAAAGGGGATGCTAATTTGGTTAGTGTGGGCGAGGTGGAGAAGTTGATGGGTGGGGATGGGAGTGGTCGGGTTAGTCGGTGATTTGTGTTGAAGGGTTTTATAGAATTGTTGTTTGTTAACAGACCGTATAAATCCCAAATGAAATTTTGTTATCTTGAAAGTGAACTAAGAATTGCAATTTGGTGTTTGGATATCAAAATCGTTGTTTTATGAAAAACGAATTAGAAAATACATTAAAAAAATACAAATATTTATATAATGATACAAGAGCCTTTGTTATTGAATGTGCGGTATGTCTTGAATCAAAGGTTTCCATAACGTTGAGTTATATTTTAGGCATTAAAAATTGGGAAAATTCGAAATCATTAGGTTATTCAAATGGAAGCTTGAGTTTTAATCAAAAAGTAAGGCTAATTCAAGATATAATTGAATTGAACGATAAAGATACTCCAAAGAAATTTCAGGAATTTATGACAATAAGAAATAAATTTGCTCACGTTGAGAAAATAGATTCTTTTAATAGCTATTTAGAACTTTTCAAAAATTCAAATGACACAAAAAATAAATTTCAAAGATGGTTTCCCAAGTACGATTTTGAATGTGAAAACCCAGAAGAAAACTATAAAAATGCATTTATGAATTTATACCACGAACTAATTTTTAAAATTATAGAATTGAATGAAAATTATATGGTACCAAAAGCATTTGAAAAAGGTCTCACTCTTGGTAAATTAGCAATTTATGAGTACTTGCAGAATGAACTAAACAAGTCAGACTCTGGAAAAGAAATATTGAAACGAGCAAAAGATAATGCAGATGATCCTCCATTCCCAGGTAGTTATAACTTGTAGCATATTTTAATTTCGAGAATCAGATTTTTTCTAAGAAATTTTCTGAACAAGGTATAAGAAAATTTCCACCAAGTATAAATTGGTGAAAATGTTGCTGTTGTGTAGGAAGAGGATTCTGGATAAATTGTTCCGTTGCTCTCCACAATTTTCCAGAATGACGGTGGGGGAAACGACAGCCATCACACTGGAATTTTCTGGAACAGCTTGGAGATACGACCATTTAGAAACATAAAATCAGCAGCCGTCATGCTGGAATTTTCTGGAACGCAGAGGAAGAAAATATCCAGTATCCCCTGAGGGTTGCGAGCGAGATTGGTTTGAAAGATTGCGGTTGAAGAAAGTGGGGGATTCTGGATAAATTGCTCCGTTGCTCTCCACAATTTTCCAGAATGACGGGGTTGTGGTGACTTTGGTTTAGGAAAGAGTGGTTGGGAAAAAGCCGTCATGCTGGAAAAATTTATGGAGCATAGCGGAATAAATTTTATCCAGTATCCCTTGAGCGTTACGGGCGAGATTGGTTTGAAAAACTGCGGTTGAAGAAAGTGGGGGATTCTGGATAAATTGTTCTGTTGCTCTCCACAATTTTCCAGAATGACAGTCTTAAAAGAACCAATCTCAAAAATCGCTACATCCCGTAATGTCCTTCTTAACTTATTTCTTTTAAAATCGTGTTTGGGTCTTGCCTGTTGTTGAATAGTGTAATTAATTTCGATTGATTGTTCCTTAATTCTGTAAAAGAATAAAGTTCGCTAAGTTACGAAACATTTACGAATGCCTATAAATTCTTCTATCTCTACCGAACTGTTTGGAAACTTTGAAATGATTGCGATTGAATTCTCGAACTTTTGTAGAAATTTATTTTTGGATTGATAAGTTCCCAGAAAATGAATCGCGTTTTGTAAAACTTGATATGCCTGAAGAGTATCCTTTTTGAATTATCTCAATGCAAGAAACTATTTTAATCAAATTTTTGTTAACTTTAAAATATGGCAAAGGTTAAAATATTAACGAGTAAAAGAAAAACTACTGTTTCGAGAACAAAAATTAGGAAGGCAGTTAAAATGCTTAGAGCTGCTCAACAAAACGGAAAAACTGCTTCTAAATCAAAAACAGGAAACTCAACATCGCTTGCCACAAAAAAATAGCTATTCCTTAAATGGTAATTTCTTCTACTTACTTTGAAAATGTTTTTATTAATTGCCCTTTTGATAAACAATATGAACCATTATTTCAAGCTATAACTTTCACGGTTTATCATTGCGGTTTCGTTGCAAAGTGCGCTTTATCTGAGGACGATAGTAGTCAATTAAGATTAAAGAAAATTCTACGGTTAATTGAAGATTGCAAATACGGCATTCATGATATTTCAAGAACAGAATTAGACCTGGTTAACAAATTACCCCGCTTTAATATGCCCTTCGAGATGGGTTTGTTTTTTGCCTGCAAAGAATTTGGCAATAAAACACACAAAAACAAAGTAGCTTTGGTTTTAGACCATTCGGCTTACCGTTACCAAAAATTTATTTCCGACTTAAATGGGGTTGACCCCAAAGCGCATGCAAATGATGAACAAAATTCTGCTGCAATAGCGATAAGACATCCTGCTATAAAATCAATCTGCTTTTCGCTACCTTGGTTCTTAACTCGAATAGAGAAAGAAAACTTAAAAACATTTTTAGGTTTATAAAATGGGTTTTCGTTTAGATTTAACCATTGGTTAGTATGCTATTTTTCGATTATTTAGTTCTACGTTAAAATTCACTTTCGCACCTAAAGCGTCAAATACTTTCAAAATGGTTTCAAACCTTGCATTTTTAACGCTGTTTTCTATTTTTGAAATTTGTGCTTTTTGTACTCCAACAAGTTTTCCTAATTGTTCTTGAGTCAGATTACGTTCTTGTCTTGCTTGTTTGATGGCTTGGCCTAACAAGTCTATTCTTAACTCATTTTCAAACGCGATCCGTCTTTCAGTTCCAATTTCCCCAATGTGTTTGTCAATCATTGTGTCAAGTGAAACCGTTTTAAATTTATTAGTTGCCATAATTATTATTTTTTTGTCTTATTGTCTAAAAATTGCTTTCGTATTTCTTCGGCCTTTTTAATTTCTTTTGCTGGTGTTTTCTGTGTCTTTTTCATAATTCCGTGTGTTGCAACAATCAAAGTTTCTTTTTCATCAGTTTTGTCCCAAAATGAAAAAAGTCGGTATGCTTTTCTATTGTATAAAGTTCTAAATTTCCAAATGAAGTCATTCAATTTTTTAAAGAGTTCATTGTCATTTACGAATTGCGATTTTTTTATGTAGTAATATATTTTTTCTCTCGTTTTGTCGTCAAGGCTTTCTAAAAACTTAATTGCTTCGGGCAATAATTCAATGTCAAAGTTTGGCTTCATTCATTGTTTTTGCAAATGCAACAATTTCCCGATTGGGAAACAAATATTAATCAACAGACTTCATTTTCCACGACCGAGAAAAATGTCTCTGACGTTTTAGTGCATTAAAAATGCACTTCTCATGCATCCTCTTTGCAAACGAGGACGAGGTTGGGGCTTTTAACTCCTTTATGCTGTTTGCAGCAAATTAATACCAGATAATTCTTGTCCAATTTGATGTATTCCACTCAATATTTTTTCAGTTTGTTTCGCTGAAGGTTTTTTTGTGCCTGAAACATATTGGGATAGTAAAGTGGCGTTCATTCCAATTTTCTCGGCAAGAAATTTCGCATTTAACACTTTATAAAATTTAAAAAATTGTTTAAAGTCAATTTCAAATCTTATGTCACTATGTTCAACTTTCACGTTTTCTTCTTCAAAGTGAAGTTCCGAAGCTTCGTATGAGTTGTTGATCAATTCGGCAATAGATTGGCCAGTTGTAAAGATTGGATAATCCTCTGAAAATGCTGAAAATCCAGTATTAGTTTTTTCAACAGTCATTGTTATTTTTCTCTTTTTCACCATAATTTTATCTTTTAATTCCAGCATCTTTTAAAATTTTCTTTTCCAAACCTTTTCCCATTTCTTGACTTCCGTGATTTGGAAATATAATTGTTCCTTTTTTATTCTTGTGTCGCATTTTTACGTGCGAACCTTTTTGCGATACTGCATGTCAACCATCTTTTGTTAATATGCGGTAAAGTTGAGAACATTTCATTCAGTTTCGCTTTGTCTTCAAAACACAAAGGTAAACTATTATTTACTATTTGTAAAATAAGAATTTTTCAATTGAATACGGATTTTTTCCGCATTTGCCCACAACAGTGAGTATGTGAAGCGTAGCCGATTGCGGAACTTGAATTTATGCAAGTAATATTTACATACCCAAAATTACAGATATATTTACTTTACCAAAAGCAACAAAACTATTTTTTTCAATACTCAATTTTTACTAAACGTTTTATACCAACGCTCGGCGAAATTTTAAATCTTAATGGATACCCTTTCTTCCTCTTTTATTTTATGGCTTTTAGCTATGATGGTTTAGGGATTAATATAAGCAAATGTGGTTAAAATGAATATTGGTTGTGGCAATATAGTGGCCTTACAAATGCTTGCTTTTGTGGTTGTATTGACAATGCGGCGAGATTGCAAATCTCGCCGAGAGTGGAATACCTTACATTTGGTATCAATAGCGAAAGCAGTTAATCAAATAACGAGAAAATGCTCACAAGATTATTTTTACACAACTCATCTGAATTTCAAATTGATCTACTTAATAAACTATAGTTTTTAGTCCCTTTTTCTGTGATTTTCACGTTCATAATTACAAATTTTTTTTTGAAATCCAGTCCAATCTTTTAGGGGCAAAAACACCCATTTCAAAATGAATTACTTTTGCCAAATGGTTTTCACAAAAGAAGACTTTAATAGAGGGCATATGAATACAACAAATCACAGGTTTATAGATGAAGCGGGCGATACAACTTTTTACTTAAAAGGTAAAAAATCTGCTTTGGGTACAAATGGAGTTTCAACTTGCTTTATAATTGGTATGCTAAAGGTAAATGATGATTTAGATGTGGTGCGATCAAAAATTATCAAACTTCAAAATGAAATAGCCAGTGATCCTTTTTTTGAAGTTCCATCAGTTATCAAAAAGAAAAGTAAAATGGGCTATTTTTTACACGCCACAGATGATATACCTGAAATTAGATATAAATTTCTTGAACTCATTAAAACAATTAACTGCACATTTGAAGCAGTAGGGGGCGAAAAATCAATAAAGCGTTATGAGCAAGCCCATAAAGGAAAAGAGCAATATTTTTATGCAGATTTGCTTTCTCATTTAATCAAAACAAAACTTCAACAAGAGGGTAAGTTAGTATTTCATATTTCGGGCAGAGGCAAAAGTACCAAGCATCAAAACTTAGATTTAGCATTACAAAAAGCCATACATAGAGTAAAAAGCAATCCAACCAAAAAAATTGAGATTAAAAGAGAAGTTGTTTTTAATGTGAACTATCCACTTAATGAACCATTATTAAATTTGGTAGATTATTTTTGCTGGACTGTACAACGAGTATTTGAGAAAGGCGAAACCAGATATTACGAGCGATTGAAAGACAAAATTTCTTTAGTAGTAGATTTGTATGATGAAAGCAAGTATTTAGATTGGGGCAATTATTACAATGTAAAAAATCCTTTAACATCCCAAAATAAAAAAACCCATCATCGTACTATTCCTTGATAGGAAAACGACATGAAGTCGGCGTTCGTAACGTGACAGATTAATTGCAAATTTAATAAAAATTTTATTAAGTTGGTAGATGTTACACCAATTCCCCTATCGTGGGGCTGTTTAAAAAGGTTTTTGAGTGCTCCGTGAGTTCAATATTTTAGAAAATTCTCAGATACCTACCCGAATACTTTCTTAAAAACAGGGACTTTTTAAACAGCCCCACGGCCGAGAAAAACGTCTCTGACGTTTTAGTACATTAAAAATGCACTTCTCAAGCATCCTCGTTGCAAACGAGGACGAGGTTGGGGAATTGCCCAACCACTTTCTAATTCTACCGACTCTATACCAAAACCCTGTTTCTTCAATAACCGGAAGAGTTGTTCAATGTACCATCTAGCACTATACCATTCTACTATTTGAAGGGCTTGTTCAAAGTTTTCAATTTGGTGAGTGGTTAACAATTTCCAATCAACAGGATTTTTTACACCGCCAACTTCTTTCACCCATAGGCAACGCAATTCAAAGCTTTCCGGATATTGTTTGCTCTTTAAATTTGTTGGTCGTTGTATCTCGCATTGCAAAATCCGAACTTCAATAGTAGCTGTTCGTTTAAATTGACTTTTGCGACAATCAGTTGGCAGTTCAATGGTATAAGTACCCAATACAGGCTGTTGGGCTAGTTGTTCATACATTTTCTGACCACCTGCAATTTTGCGGGTTGTTCTGGAACGTACTATCAATTGATGTTTATCATCGGCAACCCGGACAAATTGCTCGAAAATATCGCCTTCCCGGTCTTCTATAAAAGTTACCTGAATAGCCTCGTCTAAAATCGGTTTACTGTTTTGACTGACTTCAATCCATTTATAAGATTCCTTATCTTCTATAGCTTGGCTTTGATATTTGCGTTCATCACGCGTTGGCATAGCTTCATCCCGATGGAATATTTTGATATCCGAATAACCTAAGGGCAACAAACTATTGGCGTCTAAAACCAAACCCGGATGTAACTTAAAACAATGAGCAGTACCGGGTTTATCGGAGCGACCCAGACCTGTATCAGGTTTTAGTCTGCCTTTATGGCTACCTAAATTAATCTCACAGGTATCTTGTAAACAAAGTACATGGCGACCCTTTACCAAAGGCTTGAGCCTAGAATAAGCCTCTGCTATTAATTGGGTTTCTTTTACCCTTTCGTTATTTAATAAGCGATAATTAGCTTTCTGTTCAGCTCTTGACGAGGAAAGCTGTTGAATGGAAGAACTTGGGCTAAGGCTCAACTTCCTAAATAGTGCCGCAGCTCGTTTTTCCAAACGTTTGTCACATAACCAGCCTGAATAATCTGGTATGAATGCTTGTGGATTATCTAATGTTTCCATCACGCTAAATTAGTAAATATTTGTGGGTACACGGTAGGTTGCAAACGAGGATGAGGTTGGGGAGAATTTTTGAGATAAAAAAGATTTAAAGACATTATGGTTAAAAAAATACGACAAGATTTTTAACCTTGTCGTACAATATAAAATTTACACTTTATATAATATTCATTGCAAATAAAATAATTATATAATTAAAATTTTTATTAAATTTAACCATATGGACAAGTACCATCAAACCAATCGTGAGTAGGATCTATCGCATATGGGCATTTTAGTGATAACGCAAAAATTCCCGGTTCTCCATTTTGAAAAGCCTCTATGAAATCAAAATAAGTGAATACCCTCTTACATTCTATAAATAATGAACCCTTATCAAATTCAACTGAATTATCATCAATATTATATAACATGCAGTTTTTACAACAAGTACACCAATCGATTCTTAAGGTGGTCATCTCAAATTGTTTTAAAGAAATTTCTGTTGCTATCCATCCTTCGCCCCCAAGCATTCTTCCTACATCCATTGCAGCACGGAGCCTATTTTCACCATAAATATCTTTATCATCAGGACTACCAGATCTTGAAAAATTTATATTAGAATACGGATGTAATCTTTCTTTGTTATCTGCATACACACTACAATCGAATTCTACATCTGGCCACGGAAATAAATCTTCCGTATTATCCAATGAAGTATTATGCAAGCCGTCATCTTGAAAATCACATTCAGAAGTAATATTCCAAGCTGCAATTCCCTTATCAAAAGTATCACATTGAATAACGTTCCATAAAACTGCAGTAGTATATTCATCTCCACTAGTATTACTATTGTTACAAGTTTGACTTGTACACAACATATAGAGTATGGTCAAAACGGATATTAAATTACAAATTTTTATTTTTTCATTTTTTAATTAATTAATTTTTTTTATACGACAAAGTCTTATAATCCATAGAAAATGCAATTAATTTCACGCTATTTCTTTTGTCCTCTAAATAATTACCTTGAATTAAATCTATATAAACTCTGGCATTGTCAGGTATATTATCAAATAGATTATCTGATATTACATATTTACCAGAATTTCGTATGACCTCATAATTAACAACACTTTTAGCATCTTTTTCTGAATCTTTGTTTATATAAGTCACAACGATGCCAAGAACAGCTTCTTTATCAGGATGCCAATTAAGCGTAGTTTTGTTGGGCATGATAATACCGCGTGGTGTTTTCATTTCTACATTAATTGTTTCAGGAAATTCAAAGTTATATTCTAACTTTTTTTTACCAAATGTATAATTGATCTTATTATTTTTTCCATAAAGATTTTTCCCAAAATCTGCATCCTTACCAGATATAACGTGTCTATTTTTTGTGAACTTCATTTCTCGATCATTTATAAATAGCTTCAGATCTTTATTTTTTTCATTATCATAACCATTTACCAACTTAAATTCACCGTCGGCATAGTGATGGAAGAAAAATTGTATATCTTGATCCATATTAAAAATAGATTCAAAACGTTTCAGTTCGGGGGTGAATGCATCCGTGAGACTTCCTGTTTCATAAGATGGAAAGTCATCTTTTTGACAAGCACTAAGGGCTAAAAATACTTTAATATTTAATATATATTTTATTTTAAAATTATTATTTATCATTATTATTTAATTTTTTGGATTAGATTCAAAAGTTGCTGAAAAATTGATTTGAAATTCATAAATTATTTATTTAAAATGATTCCCTACCTTTCTGTTTAGTGAGTGTTGTCGGGAAATAAATTGTCTCAAAATTGTGCAATTGCTTCAAAACTTGCAAGTTTCTTTTGCGAAGATAAGGGGGTTGCGTACCTCCACCGCCCGGCAACAAACCCAATTGCACTTCGGGCAAAGCCAATTTGGTATGTGGTGAATCGGTACAAATACGCCCTTGGCAAGCTAAAGCGATTTCTAAGCCAGCACCCAAACAAGCTCCATCAATAGCGGCAATAACGGGTTTAGGAGATGAGCTGATGACATCGAGAATGTTGTGTGCATTTTTGCCAATTGCTTGCCATTCGCCAAGCTGTACAGTATCAAAAAAATTAATATCTGCCCCCGCAATAAAATCTTTCTTTTTGCTGATTAAAACTGCTCCTTCAATCGCCTCATTTTGAGCCACCTCTTTTAAAAAAGGGTCAACGTAGCTAATCATTTCAGGTGAAATCACGTTTTGTGGACTGTTTTCCATATCAAACCATATTACCGCAATCGAATTGATGATTTCTAATTGTCCGTATTTATTTTTCATTTACGCTGTTTATACTTTGGCAGTATTTTTATCTGTACCAAAGCTACACTTTTTTGTTTACTTGTTTTTAGAATTGTTGTAAATGAAGATGATGTTGATTTTTTATGAAGAGATGGAAACGAGGATGAGGCAGAGGAGTCTAATCTCATCAAGGATAAAATGAACCTGTTAAACTATTTAAAAAGCATAGCCAATCGCGCAACCCGCAAAATCTGCTCCATCATTATGAACTAAAGTGCCCAAATTTAAGCTTACAAATATATTTTTAGAAATTTGACGATCATAACAAATCTCTCCAGTAATGCCACCCCAACCACCACCATTGCTGTATTGCAAACCTCTTTCTTGATGCCAAGGACTTACGCGTATAGTGGAGTTAAGACGATCTGTATGGGTTATTCCAGAACTCAATTTTACGAATAGGCGATTTTTATAATTGTTAATAATAAAACCTTGTAGACCAAGATGTATGTATTTGGAAATTTCATAATCTAATAGATCTAATTCAGGATTGTTACGATCCACACCTTTGGCATAACCTGCCGATAACCCAATAGCTAGCCTTTTGTGTATATTTCTGTAGTATTCCAATTGATATAGAAAGCCTTTTTTTTTTGTATTATCAGCACCTATAATATAAGCGTTAACGGCATATGAAAAGGCGTAGTTTGTACTAAATTTTATTTTATTTTTAGCAAAATTGTTTTTGGTTTGTGAACTTACATTCAAGTGAAACATTAACAACCACATGGCTAAACAGACAGCTTTAATCATAACTTTTTTTTATTGAAAAGTCTACTACAATGTTAATAATATTTGTAGTAGACTTATTGTTTTTTTAATTTATTTATTAGTCGAATTGCAATATAAATACTACATTATCTGTCTGATAACAAGTACCTGAAGGATCATCTATCGGAATTAATGCCTCGCCATAAATGTCATCATGTTTTTGCTTTGTAGTTGAATAGTTGGAAGTAACAGTTGTTCCATCAGCCATAGTAACGTTATTGAATGAAAAAGTGTAAGTTTCATTGCTTCCCCAGTCTTCTTCAAACCATACAGCTACATAATATTGTTCACCGTGTGCAGTTGGTTGATATGTAAAAGTAGTCTTATTCACTTCCATCCATTTTTGGTTCTTAGCTCTGTTTCTACTTGGGTTGTGTTGTGGTGTAACAATTTTTGTGCCTGATTGGGTAAGAAAACGCATTCTAACTTCAGGACCAAATTGGCTCCAATGTTCTTTCATATTCAATAATTTATATTCCTTAACTTTAATAATTTCATCAGCTTCCAAATCTGTAGATGTATCCACGTACTGATTATTACAATTTAATACTTTATTACTGTAATCAGGATTAAAAGTTGGTTGAAATTCAGGATTTGAAAAAATTTCTGGTAAAAATTCTTTAGTTCTTAAATTACCGTTTTCATCTACCCTCTCGTTAAACCCTATTACTATGTATGGAATTTCAGGTGCTTTTGCACTTGACAACTGAATACTTAAACCTTTTCCATTTATAGCATTAACATACGGTTCATTTTCAATATCAATATCATTAGGTAAATAGACAACACCTCCAATATTTAAATTACTAAGATCAACTTTTTCAATTAAGTGTAAGCCAATTTGCATTTTGGGTTCAAATTTTACCGCAGTCAGTAATCGTTTTTGTGTGATAGATTCAAAATATTCAATAAAAGTTTTGTCCCCAATCTTTTCATACAAATAATCCTTTATCAAAAAATTAGGATCTCCATCGAATCTTAGATTACACTTTTCCACAATAAATTTTAAAAATTGACTATCACTTGACTTTTTACTTACCCTATTTATTTCAGAAACTATTTCCAATGCAAATTCTTTTGCAAACTCGTTATATTTAAAATCTGCGTTATCTGCATTTGAAGATAAAATAATGTTTTCGGTTGTTGGTATGGAAGCATCTTTATTACAAGATGCGAATAAAATTACAAATGTTAAAAAAAATATTGAGATAATTATATTACAATGTTTCATTTTGTTATTATTATGATTTAATTATTAGGAGTAAAACGTTAAACATTAAGGATAGTTCTTGCGTTTTGCTCCTTCTTTTTGTCAACTCTACTAAGCTGAGTAAGCTTTAACAAAAAACCTTCTAAAAGTTTTCTGTAATGATTAAATTAATTTTGGTTTCTAAAGAAATATTCCTTCCTATTGTTTAAATGATTCCCTACCTTTTTGTTTAGTGAGTGTTGTCGGGAGATAAATTGACTCAAAATTGTGCAATTGCTTCAAAACTTGCAAGTTTCTTTTGCGAAGATAAAGGGGGGGGGTAGACTTGCAATTTTTTAACATATTTTAGAATAAATTAACAATTCAATTATATTAAAAACAATTTTTATGTATTAGTGTAAAACTGTAAAAACAATTTTAATTTAACACGCTTCCACAATCATCGCATGCCCATGCGCACCAGCAGCGCAAGAAGCCAATAAACCTAATTTCGCATTTTCGTTTTGTAACCGATTAACCGCAGTGGTGAGCAGCCGAGCACCCGTAGCTCCAAAAGGATGCCCAATAGAAAGTGAGCCACCGTGTACATTTAATTTCTCTATCGGTATTTCGCCAATGGCTTTGTCTAAGTCTAACTCCGATTTGCAAAGTATTTCATCTGCCAAACATTTAACATTAGCCAATACTTGCCCGGCAAAGGCTTCGTGAATTTCAAAAACATCAAAATCGGATAAGGCATATTTTTTATTGTTTAAAAGATGGGCGATGCTGTATGCTGGACCTAACAATAGGGCTTTGTCTAAATCTTGAGCGGTAAAACAATATTCTTTAATCATGGCTTTGGCTTGCAAACCGAGTTCTTTGGCTTTACTTTCGGAAGCTAATAAAACGACTGCTGCGCCATCGGTTAAAAAAGAAGAATTGGCTGCGGTTAAAGTACCATAAGGTTTGGCAAAAGCCGGTTTTAGTTTCGCCAGATTTTCTTCGGTAGAATCTTCTCGATAACCATTGTCTTGTTCTATTCTTTCAAATTTGGGGGCTAATTCTACTCTTATCTTTAAACTCCGCTTTTAAATAATTTAAATAAACCAAAATGAGTTGGCAAAATTATATTTCAACAGATCCTAAAGTATTGTATGGTAAACCAGTCATAATAAATACACGCATTTCAGTTGAACTGATAGTAGATAAACTTTCCACAGGTGAAAGTATGGACGATTTGTTAGCCGCTTACCCAAGGTTAAGTTTGGAGGCTATTTATGCGGCTTTGGCTTTTGCTTCAGAAGCGATAAAAAACCAAAAAGTATATGCGGTGGCATCTTAATAAAATCTGCTTTGATTTCTTATACATCTCGCATAATTAGGAACAGCTATAAAAAGGAGTCTCCCTAAATTATTAATCTTTAACTATCTTTGCAGTTATAATTAAAACTAATGAAATCACAAGATATATTTATTGCACAGCCAGAAACTGCGGAACAAGTGAATGCCTTGAAAGCTTTTATGGAGGCACTAAAAATAAAATTCGAGATTTCAAATAAAGAACAATATAATCCAGCATTTGTTGAAAAAATATTGGAAAGCAGAAGGGAAGTTAAAAATGGCATGGTAACTCGAATAGAGAAAGAAAACTTAAAAACATTTTTAGGTTTATAAAATGAGTTTTCATTTAGATTTTACCAATAAAGCTAAAGGTGACATTGCAACATTTAAAAAAGCAGGAAACAAAGTCGTGCTTAAAAAATTGTTTACGCTGTTAGAAGAACTAAGGGAACATCCATTTACAGGAACTGGAAAACCTGAACAGCTTAAATATGCCCTTTCGGGTCTGTGGTCTCGCAGAATTAATAGTAAACATAGATTAGTATATGAAGTAGATAATGATATCGTTTACATTCTATCGGTTAAAGGACATTATGAATAGTTTTACTGAGTTTAAATAAGATTTACTATTATTAACAGGTTTAATGAGTGTAAGTTTAGCCAACGAGCAGTTATACAAGTAGCAGCTATATTCTTCAAATTCCACCCAAAAAAACTTAAACCCATCTACCCACAAAAATCTCCTGCCAATGTATTACCTTTGCGGCTTATTTTTTTTAAATAAATGAGCGCGAAAAAGCCATATCCGGAAATAAAGCAATTAAACTTGCCTGCTATTGATGCACAAATTTTACAGTTTTGGGAAACAGAAAAGATATTTGACAAAAGCATCAGCAGCCGGGAGGGGAATACGCCGTACGTATTTTATGAAGGTCCGCCGTCGGCGAATGCAATGCCGGGTATTCACCATGTAATGGCTCGGGCTATAAAGGATATTTTTTGTAGATATCATACCTTAAAAGGTAAACAAGTGCAACGCAAAGGTGGTTGGGATACACACGGCTTGCCTATTGAACTGGAAGTTGAAAAAGAAAAAGGCATCACCAAAAAAGACATCGGCACTAAAATTAGTGTGGAAGAATACAATGCGGCTTGCAGAGAACGGGTGCTAAAGTTTAAAGATGTATGGGATGATTTAACCGTAAAAATGGGATTTTGGTTAGATCTGGAAAGCCCTTACATCACCTACGAAAATAATTATATTGAAAGTGTTTGGTATTTACTCAAGCAGTTTTACGATAACGGTTTAATTTACAAAGGCTATACTATTCAGCCCTACTCTCCGGCTGCCGGAACGGGTTTAAGCACACACGAATTAAACCAACCGGGTTGTTACAAAAATGTAAAAGACACTTCGGCAACGGCGCAGTTTTTAATAAAAGAACACCACAATGCGAACTGGGGAAAGGGCGAATTATTTTTCCTCGCCTGGACAACCACGCCCTGGACTTTGCCTTCAAACACGGCCTTAGCGGTTGGGGCAAATATCGATTACGTTAAAGTTCAAACCTACAATCCATACACGGCAGAAAAGGTAAGCGTTATTTTAGCGGAGGCTTTATTGCCTAAATATTTTAAGTTGGAAGGAGCAGAAGCAGACATTGAAAATTTTGAAGTGGGTGCAAAAATGGTGTTGCCTTATCGCATCATTTCAAAACATAAAGGCAGCGAGTTTAATGGCTGGCGATATGAGCAATTAATGTCAATTGCTTTGCCTTTTGAAAATGCCGAAAATGCTTTTCAAGTGATTATTGGTGATTTTGTGACCACCGAAGAAGGTACGGGCATTGTTCACCTTGCGCCAACTTTTGGAGCAGATGATATGCGTGTTGCCAAAGCCAACAACGTTCCACCAATGTTGGTGTTAGATGATAAAAACAATCCTGTTCCACTGGTAGATTTGCAAGGTAAATTTGTTGAGCAGGCTGGTTGGTTGGCAGGTCGTTTTGTAAAAAATTATCTTAAAAAAGAAGATTACGTTAATGCGGATATCGATATTTCGGTGAGCTTAAAAAAACGCAACCGGGCTTTTAAAGTTGAAAAATACGAACACAGCTATCCGCATTGCTGGCGAACCGATATGCCGGTTTTGTATTATCCGCTAAACAGTTGGTTTATAAAAGCCGAAAGTATGCGGGAACGCATGGCTAAGCTCAACGATCAAATTAATTGGAAACCGGCCAGCACAGGAACCGGCAGATTTGGCAAATGGTTAGAAAATTTACAAGATTGGAATTTAAGCCGCTCTCGCTTTTGGGGAACGCCCTTACCAATTTGGACTACAGAAGATGGGAGCGAAATAATGTGCATTGGCTCTATTGAAGAACTGCATACAGAAGTTGCCAAAGCCGTAGAAGCCGGTTTTATGGAGGCGCAGTTGGCTGATGATTTTGA
>CALHDG010000126.1 GCA_938023075.1 uncultured Chitinophagales bacterium | reverse complement strand
ACCTACCGCATCACAAGCCGCACATTCACCTCCAGATACCCAAGTAGGTGTAAAATTAACGGTTGTACATTCGCCTGGTGCGGGAGCAGTTACCAAAAAGTCATCATCAGCTCCACCATCATCTCTTGACCAAACTAACATACCGCTTCCTGTATATGGAGTTGCTGTTGGAGCACCATCTGCTGGGTTACATTCAACCACATCAGCTTGTAAGGTGAACGTATAATCACCACAAGCCAATGCCAAGTCAGCACATTCGTTTTGTACAATTGGCGTTACAATTTCAACTTGTTTAGTAGTTTCAGTATCACAATTCGGACAATTAGCATTTGCTATAGTATAGGTTATATCGTATATGCCACAAGCAGCGCAACCGTCTACTTCAACCGGACCTGCTGCATCATCGCAATTAGTACCGGTAATTGTTGGAGGACAAACCTGACCCGCCCACGTAAATGAAAAGCCTTGAGAAACTGCCAGCGGATTTTCAAGCGTTGTAGCCGTACCGGTATTTACACCTGTTCCGACCCATTGATCGCCAGCTACATTCAAAATATCAGGACCGCACATATCAGAACAGTTCACTCTTGGTATATCAGCAAAGTCAGAAGTTGGATACAACACATCTACCTGATAAGTAACATTAACTTCTATAAAGCCATCTTCAGCAGCACAATTAGAATTTTCAAAAGTTAAATCAATTAAACCATCTTGACAGGCTACACCCATAGCTGAAAGACCTGCAATAGTTTCAAAGCGACCGTCGCCCATATCATCAACAACTGCTATTCCATCAATTAAGGCATCTGAACCTAAAGGAGATGATAAAATTGTTGACGCATCTGTTACGATAAATGTGTTGCTACCAAAATCAGTACCACAACTATTATCACTTGTATATGTAGTAGTAACCATTGCCCCACAAATCGCCGTAGCAGCAGCACCATCAAAATTTTCTACCAAGTTAGTGGGGCTTGCTGGTGTACCATCATCTGGGCAAGAACCTGGTGTACCAGCAACATAAGGTGTAGCTGGAGGAATAGAGGTTTCGTCTTCGTCAAAAGTTTGATCGAATTGACCATAGCAAGCATCAGTTACGGATATATCTACTTGAAAATCCCAAAGAGGATTGCCTGGTGTAGTAACATCTATGACAATAGATGCCCAATTACCATCATACGGCTCGCCTTCCTGATTACAGCCATTTACATCGCAGTTCATTATTGTTGTATCATCCCAATTTTGAGGAGGGTTAGTCCATGGAAAAGTTCCAAAGCTTCCGGGCGAATATTGCACCAAGTCGCCTAATGCAATTGCTTGAAGATCTCTATCAGAAGGAACTGAACAGTCATTTGCTCCATCCCCTTCCATTCTTCTCGTAAGTAAAACAACTGTATATGTTTTACCAGGGCAAAGTGCAATGTTTGCATCAATCATTACGTCAAAAGCATCAAATATATTATTAGGATCATTTGGATCATTATTAAGCCATAAAAATGTGTATTGATTGCCATTAGGTGGACTATTACCCAAATCAACACAAGCACCGTCAGGAACAACATTTACTGCAAAATCATCATCGGCAGAACAATTTCCTTCAACCAAAAATAACTCATAATAGAAATTGTCTGTTGTATTACCATTTGCGACACCCTCAAATGAAATGTCCCAAGAATTTGTTCCCGGACCATCTTCACATAATTGAAGGTTTAAGGCTCCCCAAATATGGTCGGCATAAGTAAAATGCACGGTAGTGATTAACAATACAACAATTGTTAAAACACTTTTTAAAAGATTAGTACAATTAAAAGTTCTCATATTTCTAATTAATATTTTATTATTTTTTGGTAGGTGAAGTAGTTAGGAAGTTTAAGCTTCACAAGATAACAACCAGCGGCTAAATTTTGAGTTTCTAACATGTGAATATTATTACCTTTTTGTATTTTTTGTGTAAATAGTAATTGAGCATTTGTACCGTAAAATTCTACAATACCAGTTTGATTTTGATTATTTTGAATATAAATTCTATCAAAAAATGGGTTTGGAAACAGTTTTATATTCAAGTCGTTTTGGTTTATAGTATTGGTATTCAATATTTCATCAGATTTTTTTGCATATAAAAATAGGCCTCCTCGGGCATTTCCTGCAACCATTAAGTGTTTGTTTTTTGTAATAGATAAAATTGTGGGTTTTACAAAAGTATACTTACTTATGATGGTGTCGTTTGGTAAAAAATTTTCACTTTGCTGAAAATTGATGTTAGTATATTGATAAATATTTCCATTGGTTGAACCTACAAGTAAATTCAATGAATCTAAATTACCAAAAAAATAAGGTTTACTGTGCCCAATAAGCTGACCCAAAATTTGCGTACTAATGTTTCCAAAGGTATTATTGGTAATTTCAAATACTGGTGTGCCATTTTCTGTATTTCCAAGGTTGGTAATTAACTCCAATTTACCGCTACTTTTACCTACTAAGATATCCGCTAATCCATCTTGGTTATAATCAATAACAGCAGGGCTGGCATTGGCACCAAAATCCAATTGGAAAATGCTATCTTTAAATAAGATAACCCCCTTATAATTAAATTTCTGTTTTTCATTTTTAAAATAATGAATTTTTCCGCTCGCCCCACCAACAACTATATCGTCATCAGTATCCTTATCAAAATCACCAAAGGCAATATCTAATGTAGTATCGTCAAGCGAAGACAAGTTTAAAAAGTCATCTTCTACAAAAGTAAATTGCGGAACTTCAATTGTACCAGTATTTTTATACAAGTACACCTGTGAACTTACCCCAAGAGAGTCGTTTGGAATAGTATTTGAAATGAACAGATCTTTTAAGCCATCATAATCAACATCATAAAAAGTCGGGATAGAAAATTTTCCTACATCAAACATTTCATCTACTAAAAATTGCCTGTTAATTAGTTGAAATTCTTGATTTTCGTTTTTTTGATATAAGTGACTTATATTATAAGGTTCTGTACCAAAATTAGTGTATTGCGGACTTAGCAAAATGCTATGATCTGTTTCATTATTGATAAATACTTTATTAAGATAAGGTCTATTTTTGATGTTTAAGAGTTCATTAGCAGGAAAGCGATTAGTTGAGGAATTGAAAACCGGATTGACAGATGTTCCTTCATTTAGCAAAACGTGTAAATAATGTATAGATCCTGAACTAAGGATTAAATCTTGTACTCCATTATTATTTAAGTCTTCCAAAATTAATGTAGGTACAATATGTTTATTGGGCTTGCTGTTAGCTTGATAATTTAACTTGATGACATTTTTAGCAAAACCCTTGCAATCGATATTAAAAACAATACTATCATTTGTATAGAAGTATTGGAAAGCTCCCCAACAAGCATCATCAATTTGATAGGTAAGACTATCTTTGATTAGAGTTGTATTGATATAAAGTTCAATAAATTGCCCTGTTATATCATTTAGTATAAAATCGAAATCTCCATCATTATCTACATCAGCAAAACTTGGGCTTTCATCAGCATTTATTAAAGATTGATTGAGCTTAAATGGAAGTGCCAACTCACTAAATTGAAGTGTATCATTGATGTTCCTTCCTTTGTACCAAACTAAATTTCGATTTACGCTTGTAATTAAGTCCGGTATTTCATCCTTGTTTATATCCAAAATTTCGACAAAAACATTTACCAACTGATCATAAAAATTTGTTTTGAACTGATAGCTTTCTCCGTCATTTTCCCAAAGCAAGATATCTTGATTGGTATCTTCATAAGCCAATAGATCTAAATCCCCATCGAAGTCAAAATCCAAATTTTTGAGGGTAAAAGTATTTAAACCACCTGCCCAAGGATTTAACAATTGCCTTTCGTTTTCGATAACTTTAATTGAATCAATTTGAGTCCACGGCAAAACCTGACCGAAATTAATCATAACAAAAAACCATGCAATATATAATGTTAACCCTTTTTTCAAACTATATCATAATTTTAATATGAGGGTTAGCAGTTAACGAGATGTTTGAATTATACACAAGATATTAAATATTAGCATAACCTTTTACCTAATTTTATACATTTCTTACAGACTCAGTGTTAAATTTAGGTTGAACAAATAATTTTGTTTAAAATAATTATTTATTATACTAACAAATAATTATTTATATGGAATTGTTTAAATAAACAAACAAGTTTTAACAGAAGTAAGCTACTATACAAAATGTATAGTTTTAATAATATTACCGAATAAATAAATGTACTGATAGACTATATGTAAATCTTTATTGCTTTAAGCATGTCAAAAACTTAATGGGTATATGGGCTACCTGTATAACACCAATACAAATAATTTTTACTGGGCTAATTGTATAGAAAACACTACGCATTAAAAGATAGGCAATGAATCGCAGCGCAACGATTTTCTGTACTACAACCGCCACGCTGCAAAACTTGTACTGAACTTGATTTAATATTTGCGTGTAGCGGAACTATTTGTGCAGTGTTTTCCTTTTTTACTTTTGTCCGTTACTATTAGCCCTCATCGCTGTCAACTGATTTAGATATTGAACTGCGCATACTGGTATCCGCTTCAATATTTTTAAATTTATAGTAATCCATAATGCCGAGATTGCCGTTTCTAAAAGCGTCGGCTATGGCTTTCGGTATTTCGGCTTCTGCTTGAATTACGTTGGCTCTGGCTTCTTCGGCTTTGGCTTTCATTTCTTGCTCGCTCGCTACTGCCATGGTTCTTCGCTCTTCTGCTTTTGCCTGTGCAATGTTTTTATCAGCATTTGCCTGGTCAATTTGAAGTTCGGCACCAATATTTTTTCCAATATCAATATCAGCAATATCAATTGATAAAATTTCAAATGCCGTTCCACTATCCAAACCCTTTGCCAATACGAGGCGCGAAATGGAATCTGGATTTTCTAAAACTTCTTTATGTGAAGTTGCCGAGCCAATAGATGTTACAATACCTTCACCTACCCTTGCCAAAATGGTATCTTCGCCTGCGCCACCTACTAATTGTTTAATATTGGCTCTAACCGTAACCCGTGCATTGGCTATTAACTGTATCCCATCTTTGGCAACTGCGGTTACCGGTGGCGTATTAATTACCCTTGGATTTACCGAGACCTGTACGGCTTCAAAAACATCTCTACCTGCTAAATCAATTGCTGTGGCGGCTTTAAAATCTAAGGGAATATTGGCTTTGTCTGCCGAAATTAAGGCATTCACTACCGAGTTAACATTTCCACCCGCAAGGTAATGGGCTTCTAATTCATCTCTAGATAAACGTAAACCGGCTTTGTGTGCATTAATCATAGAGTTTACAATAGCCGATGGTGGTACTTTACGAACCCGCATCAAGACTAGTTGAATTAAACTTACTCTTACGCCAGAAACTACAGCACTAAGCCATAAGCCAATTGGGACATAATAAAAAAATACTAATACAAAAAATATAATCGCTACAATAGCAATAATCAAAACGGTACCTGTCATGTTAGTGTTATAATTTATTTAATGGTTTTACTAATATTTTATTAATTTCAATTTTATGCACTATAATGGGAGTGTTTCTTTCAATATAATTTGAGGTAGATTGTACCTCGTATTTTTGACCATTGATAAAGGCTTTACCCCAAGGTTTTAAATCGGTGTAAGCGTAGCCTTCTGTTCCTTCTTTAAAATGAACATCTTCCAACTCGTTGACTCTACCTTCTAATTCTTTTTCTAAAGACATTTTACCGGATGATATAGTGCGATAGCCCAAGACAAACAATAATGCACCGGCAACCAAGCTAAACATTAAGGTGCCAAAGCCTGCAGTTGAACCAAGTGTTGAAAATGCCAAGACAATGCCAATTGCTAACACAATTAAACCACCAATACCCACTAAAGTAGTACCCGGAAACAAAAAGAACTCTACTACCAATAAAATTAAGCCAAATAAAATAAGGCTGATAACAATTAGTGTCATATACTGTAACTTACTACCGTATAAAAATATAAATTTTATTATGATTAGTTCCCTTTTTGGGCGAATTTATTTTGTTGGGTGTATGTTATTTAATTTATTGAAAAGATGATTTGATTAATATGATGCTGAATTGATTTGAATTTTGAGCGTGTATAAATACAAATAGGGTTGGAAGCTTAGCCCTGATTGCAGTGGTTATGCTGCCTGCAGCATTGGCTTTTGCAGCTTAGCCGCAGCATTTGAACGGAAAGCAGGGAGCCCGTTTGACAATCCTTCTTCCGTTTCGCTTCAAAAAAAAATTGTGTTTGGTTAATAAATTTTGAATACCTATTTGAATTATTTTTGTTTTAGTAACGTTTGCTTAATTTTAGGTCAAAATAAAAATTATTGATAACCATGTCGTTAAATGATAAAATTACCGCTGCGATAAAAGAAGCGATGAAGGCAAAAGATCAAAATGCCTTGCGTGCCTTACGGGCGATTAAATCGGCTATTTTGTTAGAGCAAACCAAAGAAGGTGCGGGAGACACTTTAAGCGAAGCCACCGAAATTAAGTTACTGCAAAAAATGGCGAAGCAACGCAAAGATTCGTTAGCTATATTTAAAGAACAAGGCAGAGAAGATTTGGCAGAAAAAGAAGAACAGGAATTAGCGGTTATTCAACCCTTTTTACCGGAGCCGGTGAGTGAAGCCGAATTAAAAACTGCTTTGCAAAAAATAATTGAAGATACAGGAGCATCTTCAATGAAAGATATGGGTAAGGTAATGGGTATTGCGAGCCAGCAATTAGGTGCTAAAGCTGATGGAAAAACTATTTCGACTATGGTTAAGCAGTTATTAAATGCCTAATGTTGATTATTGATAAACGCATTCATAATTAATCATTCATAATTCTTAATTAATTGTATGATATTTGATTTTATTATTGCAACCATTTTAATTTACGGCTTTTACAGGGGTTACAGTAAGGGTTTTGTAAAATCCTTAGCTTCCTTCTTTTCGGTTTTTATTGGGGTTATTGTGGCGTTGAATTTTAGTTACATAGCAGCCGAGTTGTTAAACAACTCTTTTAATATTGATCCGAAATATTTACCCTTGTTTAGCTTTGTATTGGTATTTATAGTTGTATTGATACTTATTAATATTATCAGCAATTTTATTGACAAAATTATAAAAGCTTTAAGCCTTGGCGTGGTAAATAAGTTAGCCGGTGGTTTGGTGTTTGCCTTTTTATATGGCTTTATTATTAGTACGGGTATTTGGTTTATTGACAAAGCCGATTTTATCACCAAAGAAATAAAAACGGAGTCGTTAACTTATGAATGGCTATCGCCAATTTCACCAACAACGGTTGCAGTTTTGGGAGATGTTATTCCCGGTTTAGATAATGTTTTCCAATCGTTTGAAGATATGGTGGGCAACCTTAAGGATACGAAGGATAAATTTTCATTTTAAGCCCTCCTCCATTGATCTTCATACTGGATAATTACGATTCATTTACCTACAATTTAGTAGATTATTGTTATCGTGCTGGCGCAGAAACCTTCGTAAAGAGAAACGATGAAATTACCCTTTCCGAAATAGAAAGGCTTGCTCCAGAAGGGATTATTTTATCGCCCGGTCCAGAAATTCCAACTTCATCGGGCATATTGATGGAGGTGGTTCAACACTTTTCTGGTAAGTTACCTATATTAGGTATTTGTTTAGGACATCAGGCTATTGGTCAATTTTTAGGCTTGGAGTTACACAAAGCTCCTGAGCCTGTGCACGGAAAAGTAAGTACTTGCACCCATCAAAGTCATTGGTTGTTTAATGGCATTCCTAACAACTATGAAGTGATGCGGTATCATTCTCTTATCTTAAAAGAAAAAAAGAAAAGTATGAAACATTTAGAAATTATTAGTTATACTAAAAATGATCAACTCCCAATGGCATTTCATCATAAAGCAAAGCAATTGACCGGTGTACAATATCATCCTGAATCAATTTTAACTCCAAATGGTGTACAAATTTTAAGTAATTGGTTGAAGCATTATGGATTGGCTACTTAGTCAAACACGACAATCTTTTTTTCTACAACTTCTTGTTCTGTAGATAATCTAAGTAAATAGATGCCAGAATTTAAATTGTATTCGTTTTTATTTAATGTTATTTGATAATTATCTGCCGGTAATTTTTTACTTTGGAGTTGATGTATTTTTTGTCCGGTCAAATTAAACAAGGCTACATCTACTGCACCTCCTTTATTCAAAGTATACTTAACGGTTGTTTCATTACTAAAAGGGTTTGGAAATACCTCCATCAAAACTTCATTGGACAAATTGCTATATTCATTAACTGGAATGAGCTGCCCCGGATCGGCAACTGTATATAACAAGTAGGTGACAAACATTTCATCTTCTGTTGTTAAACCAAAACCAACAGGCTTATCTCCACTATTATTGTAAATAGCTTCATAAATAAGTCCTCTGTTCATATCAACGGTTAACATCGGTTCAAATTTTTTAATGGGTGGATGTTCAAAATCAAAGTAACCCTGATTAAAAGTATAATCCAAATCATAGTAACCTTCGTAAATTTGTTCGCCCTTAGTACCGTCTATATTTCTTAAAAACATATCATAGTCAACTCCAAGTTGATGCGTATGTCCTTGAATGATCCAAATATCCCAAAGGGCATTAAAATTACGTTCCATAGTAAAGGTTATATCTGTTCCGGTGTTATCAATATTTAAAATCAGCGGGTTGAAATTTCCATAAATATGTAGCGATGATCTCATTTCTCTTTCCGCTACACCACTATCTTGTGTATATACATTTACATAAACCTCGCCTGGAAAAATAGAAGATTCACTATAATTTTTAACATGGTAATTAATGGAGAGATCATTACCGGTTCTCCATACAAATGCCGTTTTATCTGGTAACTCTAAATTGAGATAATCTGTTTGCGTAATTGCCACAAAAGCTGAGTTCAAAAGATGAACTGTCTGTTCAGCAATAGAGCCGATAGTCTGTAAGTCGTTGGGGTATTGTTTAGATTCTGCTTCATCAAATTTAGAAATAATCAGATGATGAGAAAACTGATCCATAAACAACTCAATCCGGTTAACCTCCACTTTTTCTTTCAATGCTAATTGTACTTTTTTTATGACTTCTACTTCTTCTCCCGGTGCTAAAAAAACCGTTCCAAAATAAATTTGAAAACCTTCACCTGCTTTTGGCGGTGCTGGTCTTTCTAATCTGGGCAAGCCACCTTCTTCATAATATTGAGTGATTAATGTCTCGTTATCAACTATCTTATCTTTGGGTGCACCTTCCTGAATCCATTGTCGCATAATTTCGATATCAACTTCGCTTAAGGCAGGCTGACCAATGGGCATTACCTTACCTTCTTTCTCATCTAATTTTGAAGTATGATATAAATTGTTGTTACATTTTCTAAACAAAAAACTCTTATCTGGAAAGCCAGGATTAACCAATTTAAAACCCTGTTCTTTTGCATATGGATTGAGTGGCTCGGCATTAATTATACGATTATACACTTCATCTAAGCTTCCGGTTAAGTCTAATTTTGCAGCCGGATTGTCTCCACTATGGCAACCGGTTGTGCAATTGGCTTTAAAAATAGTGTGCATTTTTTCGAAGGTTGAGCTTTGCGCTTTTAAATTCGATGCACTGCTTAAGAACAATGGAATTAATGAAAATATAAATAATCTCATAAAGTTACATTTAACAAAACAAAATTAGTCAAAAAAAATAAGATGACTTAAAAATTTAAAGAATTATATTAATATAATGTTAATTTAATGTTGCTAATTTTCATGTCAAAATTTCACTTTTTCTTTAACGGATACCAATATTGTTTTATATTTACATTAACCAAGTTTAGTATTGCCATGAAAAAAATTCTTTATTATTTAGCCGTTATGCTGTGTTGGGCTTTAACAAGCACCTCTTGCAAAGATAAAGATAAGCCGAGTCTGGTAATCGATATAGATACGGTTACTACCATAACAGTAAAAATTACTAAAATTGAAACTTTAGAAGGTGTTTTACAAGTTGGATTATATAATAATGAAGCAGATTGGGATGAGGACGTTGCCGTAAACAGTGATGGAGGCAATGAATTTATACTAAAGCGCGAAGAAGCGAAAACCCGTGAGCAAGATGTGGTGTTTGAAGGTGTGCCGGCTGGAATTTATGGCATATCTTTATATCAAGATTTAGATAATAACGGTGTGTTAAACAGAGATGATATCTTAAATTTATTGCCACAAGAGCCCTACGGATTTTCGAACAATGTAGTGCCAAGTTTTGGTCCCCCAAAATTTGAAGATTGCAACTTTGAAGTAGAAGAAAAACAGCGTATTGAGTTGACCATTGAATTAATTGAAATCTGAACACAATTATAATATGTTCATATTGTAATTAATAATTTTATAGTTAGATAATCTACTTATGTCAAAATATTTGAGTGATATCTTTTACACCAGGAGTGTAGCTCATATTAAATCCTTCGGCGTATTGAAACCCATGCAAATTGCCATATTCAATTGCCCGGGCTTCTAAAAGTTTTATAAAATGTGGGGAAGATATGAAGGTTTCGGCTGCTTGCCGCTTGCCAGATTCTTTATATTGAGGATTATAAAACTGAGAGGTATAGGCATAGATCGCTTGCATCTTTTGTTCAAAACTATTGCTTATATCCACTACAATATCAGGTTGTATATATTGACTTTGAACATAGTATAATAACAAACGAGGTTTCCATTTCAATTGGGTTTTGCCATTCAATTCAGTTTCAACTTTTTCTAAACCAGATAAAAAGAATGCATCTTTTAACAATTGGGCTCCTTTGCCGTGGTCAGGATGACGATCTGTCAAAGCATTGGCAAAAACTATATCGGGTTGATATTTACGCAACATACTAATTACTGCCAATTGTTCTTTTTTGCTGTTTTCGAAAAAACCATCTCCTAAATCTAAATTTTCTCTAACCGATATGCCTAATATTTTAGCGGCGTTGGCTGCTTCTACTGCGCGAGATGCTGGTGTTCCTCTAGTTCCAAGTTCACCTTTGGTTAAATCGACAATACCAACCTGTCTGCCTTTTTTTACTTGGTTAATAATGGTTCCTCCGCAAGAAAGTTCGCAATCATCGGGGTGTGCGCTAAAGGCTAAAATGTCTAATTTCATTTGATGGTTATCATTTTTGATTAAACTTCCTTTAAAGTCTCATTTATAATATCTCTTCTCAACTGATTGTTATTAGGGTAAACAAATTTATCTGTTGCGTTATGATTGGATAATTTGTGTAATACATAACTTCTCAGGTTTTTATGGATATTTAAGCAATAAGCAAATTTTTCTTCATAGTTGTTTTCATTTACTATATCTATTCCGATTACGTTTTTAATACTATTTAATTCTTCAGAATAAACTTCTTCAATAGGACTTTGAGGATCGTTGTTGTAAAAAAACAATCCTTCTTGGTTAGATATATTTGCGTTGTTAATTATTCTGTATGATTCATTTTTTTCAGTTATTAATAAAATAGGATAGCTAGCCAAGTCTTTTTCGTAACTAAGTTGATTGAGTTTAATTCCGTTATGAAATTGTTTTACGGTTGTACTAAAATATTTGTTAGTGATGTTAACTATGTACAATGAACAATAATAATCTATTTCATTTTTTGCAACTATAGGATTTTCTTTTTCAACGGCAAAAAACAAACCAATAAATGGGTTGTCTGTAAAATCTATTAATGGAGTCAGTACTCCATGATGCTGCATATAACTTAAATAAGCTAAGGTGTTGGTAGAACTAATTCCATTTCTTACAAAAAAATTCTTAAGCGTATTGTAATTCCAATCTTTGCAATTTTTAATGAGTTTTTTAATAAAAGTATGATAAGTAATGTTCTGCTTTTCTAATTGATTATCAATCCAATATCTCTGAGAAGAAGTAAATAATTTATATTTAGCTTCACCACAACCTCTAAAAATTTGATTACTATTACTTTTGGAGTCTTTTAACATTTCAAATTGCTCATCAAATTCTTTCTTGGTGTTAATGAGTTTATCTCCATTTTCAAAATATGCTTTTTTCTCATCCAAATTGGTATATTCAGTTAGCATAGGCGTGGGAAGTGTTAATTATTGACAATAAAGTATCTTTAATTTGTGTCTTTGTAATATCTGCCTGTTCATCTGAAATTAAGCCAGCCGCCCAGTTTCGTTTATAGCTGATAGATCTGCTCAAGAGGATTATCAATGAATTATATAAATCATTATTGCTTTTCTTGGTAAAAGCCAACAATTCTTTAATTGCCTTTTCAATATTATCTTTGGCAATTTCAGATTTTAAACTATCTATAAAATGTGTAGATGAACTTTCTTTTATTTGGACAGGTTTTAAAGACCGATTTAGTTTATTTTTCTCATTAAATCTACTAATCACTTTTTTTATATCGGTAATAATATCTAACCAAGCCAAATCTTTGTCTTCCCAGATAGAAATGGGTTTCGTATTTTTGGGTAATACTTGAAATTTATTAATAGGTAATGAGCTAATATCACAAGGGCTAACGATAATGGGTACTATTACGGCTTCCCCTTTATGATAGCGTTCAATTGCTTTACGAATTTCTAAATCACTAAAATAATCGGAAGCTATAAAACTTGAACTTATCATAAAAATAATAATATCTGCAACTTTCAATCGCGCTCTTATTTCTTTATCTGGTTCAGTACCCGGCAAAACAGCTAAATCACTCCACGTTTCAATTAATCCAGTTCTTATTAGTCCAGTTAAATGCATACTTAACTCATTCACATATCCTCTGTCTTCTTTGGCGTAAGAAATAAATACTTTCAGATTGCTCATAATTTGTATTTTTTGATATTTAAAGATAAGAAAATAATATTTTTAAAGCAAATTAGAATTTATTTCCAACTATTATTTAATCAGATTCCGATACTCATTCCACCAACAATTTTTCAATAAGTCGAACAATTTTTTTTGATTGAGGTGCAGTAATGGAATAAAAATAATCTCTAACCTTACCTTGCTTATCCACTACATATTTATGAAAATTCCATTTAGGTTTTGAGTTAAGGGCACCATTCAGTTTTTTATTACTCAAAAATTGATAGACCGGATTGGCTGTTTGCCCTTTAACATCCGATTTTTGCATCATCGGAAAACTAACTCCATAGTTCTTTTGACAAAACTCCCCAATTCCCGCTTCATTAAGCGGTTCTTGCCCGGCAAATTGATTAGAGGGAAATGCAATTACTTCAAAACCTTGTGTTTTATATTGCTGATATAGCTTTTCTAAACCTTCTAACTGTGGAGTAAATCCACATTTACTGGCGGTATTCACAATCAGTAGCACCTTACCTTCAAAATCGGCAAAGTTTACCGGCTTACCATCCAAGCCGGTAAAATTATATTGATGAATAGAGGTTGCACTCATTTATACCAACACCTTTTTTTGCTTCATTTCAAATTCTTTGGCACTAATATATCGTTCGGCATCTAAAGCAGCCATGCAACCAGTACCTGCCGCAGTCACAGCTTGTCTGTAAATTTTATCGCGTACATCACCGCAGGCAAAAACACCTTCTATATTTACCTCGCTCGAATCGGGTTTTGCAGTTATATATCCCTCTTCATCCATATCAATCATATTAACAAAAAGTTCGGTATTGGGTTTATGCCCGATAGCCACAAAAAAACCAGTGACGGGTATTTCCGTTTTTTCGTTGGTTTTGTTGTTGAATACCCGAACGCCTTCCACCGTTTTGTCACCTAACACTTCATCGGTTTCCGTGTTCCAGTATATTTTAATATTGGGGTTATCAAACACCCGTTGCTGCATTACTTTAGAGGCACGCATCTCATCACGTCGTATTAACAAATGAACTTTTGGACATAAATTAGCGAGATACAATGCTTCTTCAGCAGCCGTATCGCCTCCGCCTACAACGGCAACTTCCTGACCTTTGTAAAAGAAACCATCACAAACTGCACAAGCCGAAACACCCCCTCCGTTTAAGCGTTGTTCGCTTTCCAAGCCGAGCCATTTGGCGGTTGCACCAGTTGCTATAATGGTAGTTTCGCTTTCAATAGTGCGTTCTTCATCAATGGTAATTTTATGATTGAGCGGCTCAGAAAAATCAACCTTGGTAACATGACCAAATTCTATAGTAGTTCCCATCCGTTCGGCTTGTTTTCTAAAATCATCCATCATTTGAGGTCCCATAATTCCATCGGGATAACCAGGATAATTTTCTACATCGGTTGTGTCCATTAATTGACCGCCCATTTTAATACCCGTGACCATAAATGGTTTAAGGTTAGCTCTTGCCGCATAAATTGCAGCCGTATAACCCGCAGGTCCTGAACCTATAATGACAACCTTATGTTTGTTTTCTGACATTCTTTTTATTTAATTTTGATGTGCAAAGATAATGGGATTCACCTAAATGTTGCTTTATTATTTGAGCTATTTAGAATTTTTAATAGTTTGGTTTGTAGTGAATAGAAAACTCAAATACTTCTTCACATAAATGGTTAAAAAAGGCTAAATGCCTGTTAATTTTTTAATTAAGATTTTTATTCTTAAGAATTAAATTATATTTGTTTAAACAAAAAAACATTTTGTAATGAAATTATTAAGAAATTTTTTCCTGTTAGTATCTACTTTTATCTTCACTTTCTTTTTAAATACTCACTTAAAAGCACAAACCCAGTTAAATTTATTAGGACAGCTTTCTTACTCCAGTGGCTTAAACGACATTTGGGGTTATGCTGCCAATGGAAAAGAATATGCTTTAGTTGGATTAGTGGATGGGGTTTCCATAGTGGATGTAACCAATCCCACCAATCCTGTAGAGTTGCAATTGATTCCAGATGTACTATCAGATTGGCGAGACATTAAAACCTGGAATGACCGCGCTTATATAACCAACGAAACCGGTGGTGGTTTAATGGTAATTGACTTGAGTAGTTTGCCGGGCACTTGTAGTTATACTTTTTGGAATGGTGCCGCCCAAGGTTATTTGTATAATGGATCGCTATTTGTACACAATACCGCACATAATATTTATATTGATGAATTTGGCTATGGCTATCTGTTTGGTGGCAATGCGCCTGGTGGAGGTGGAGCACTCATTATCGACATTGCTTCCAATCCTGCCAATCCGGTAATTGTAGGAGAATATGACTTAGCCTATTGCCACGATGGTTATGCCCGTAACAACATTTTGTATACCGCAGAATTGTTTCAAGGAGTATTTTCTTTGGTGGATGTAAGCAACAAATCAAACGTGAACAGCAGTACCGTATTAGGATCTATTAATACAACTTTTAACTTTACGCACAATGTATGGCCCAGTGATGACGGCAATTATCTTTATACAACCGATGAAATATCAGGTGCTGAAGTTGGAGCATATGATGTTAGTGACCCTACAAATATTCAACGAATTACGGGTTACCAATCTGGTCCTGGAACCGGAGTAATTCCACATAATGTACACGTAAATAATGATTATTTAATTACTTCTTATTACGAAGATGGGATAACGGTGGTTTGTGCTCAAAATCCCAAAATATTAACGGAAGTTGGTTTTTTTGATACTTACTCCGCACCAACTGCAGGATATTATAATGGTTGTTGGGGGGTTTATCCTTTTTTACCATCTGGCAAACTCCTAGCTTCTGACCGAACTAATGGATTGTTTGTAATAGACAATAATTTTGGTTGTTCTGCGAATATTGAAGGTATTGTTACCGACCTGACAACGGGTAATCCAATATACAATGCTATGGTTAGTTTTAACCCGCCTTTAGATAATGACAATACCAATTTTAGTGGATATTATGGTGTTGGAACAGCTAATAATCAAGGTACATACACTGTAACCATAACAGCAAATGGTTACAATACTTATACCACCAATGTAACCCTAACGGATTGTCAAACTCTAACTTTAGATGTGGCATTAGATGATGGCACTGCTTGTCCTCCAGCTAGCTTTACGGGCTTGCCGGCAAGTACCGGTAGCAGTTCTCCAATTAATTTAACCGGTTCTCCAGCAGGTGGCACTTTTTCGGGTAATGGCGTAATTTTTAATGCTTTTAACCCTGGCATTGCCGGTCCTGGTTTTCATACTATTACCTATACTTATGATGATGGTAATGGCTGTCAAGGGAGTACTTCTCAAGATGTGTTGGTTTTTACAATTATTTACAACTTTGTAAACTACGACCTTGGCATAATTTCGCCTAAAGAAATTCCGGTTGGTCAATCTGAAATATTGTCTATTGAAAACGTTTATCCCGTACCTTTAAATGAAGTGTTGAATCTTGAACTACAATCTCCTGTTCATGAACCGGTTACTATTTTTATTAGAAGTATTGATGGAAAGATTGTTCAACAGATTAATGCTGAATTGTTTGAAGGAGCTAATACTATACAAATGGAAGTTGGTCATATCGCTTCGGGTAATTATCATATTGATGTAAAAACGACTACCGGTTTATTGCTGTTTTCTTTGGTTAAGTAAATAAACATAAATCATTTAGCTCTTAGGAACGATGAGAAAATAAATTTATCAACTCTGATAAAGTCATTTTTTGATAGACGAGTTGAAAAACGCAGGCTTAATGGGTCTAAGATGAGGCTTTTCAAGGAAGTTTATCGGAAAATGGCAAAGTCAGATGGTAAATTTATTTTTTATCGTTCCTTAAGACTTTTCTAATTTTTAGTTACGTACTTATTATTGATTTATTCAATTAAGCGTAAAATGAAAGAATATATTGTACTATCAATTCTTGTTTTTTTTGAACAAGAAATATCAACAAAATGTAAAAGAATGTATATTAAGTTTAGGGAATTTTAGAATAATTAATTTCGGAAGTAAACAAAAAATTATTTAGATGTAAAAATTTAATGTATTGAATTTTCAATTAATTTGTACAATCCAGCAATAGATTTCAATATATATTTTTGGTGTTAAATTTAGGCGTGGATTGATGAATTAAGCAATCAACTAAGTTTCGTTCTTTCGTTGGTTCTTTTTTGAGCTTGTGCTTCCCGCCATTCGTCAATTTTGGCGGCGTGACCGGATAGTAGAATTTCGGGTACTTCCCAACCCTTGTAATTTGCTGGGCGTGTATACACCGGTGGAGCAATTTTCCCATCTTGAAAAGAATCAAACAATGCAGAAGTTTCGTCATTTAAAACGCCGGGTACTAACCTGCCAAGGGCATCTACTAATACAACGGCAGCTAACTCGCCGCCTGAAATAACGTATTCACCTATCGAAATTTCTTTGGTGATAAAATGTTCGCGCACCCGTTCGTCAACGCCTTTGTAATGTCCGCAAAGTATTAAAATATTTTGTTTTAGTGAGAGATAATTTGCTTTTTGCTGATTGAGTAGCTCTCCATCAGGCGACATATAAATAATTTCATCGTAAGATTTTTCGGATTTAAGTTGATTGATGCAATTAGCGATTGGTTCAATCATTAACACCATGCCGGCTCCTCCACCATATTGGTAATCGTCAACTTGTTTTTGTTTGTGGGTTGAATAATCGCGCAAATTGATCAGGTTGACTTTCAATAAGCCTCTATCTTTTGCTCGTTGCATAATAGAGTGATTCAAGGGGCTTTCTAAAAGCTCTGGTAGAACAGTAATAATGTCGATAGATAACACAGCTATTTTTTTTTCTTAGTACAAAAATAAAAAAGCCTGCATTAAAAATGCAGGCTTTTATTTTGTATTTAAGTTTATTTATTCTTTAATGAATTTTTCTGTTATAGTAGATTTGCCTTGATTAATAGTTAAGAAATACATGCCAGAAGGATAGGTCGAGACATCTATATTCTCCGTATTTAAACCAGCAGCAGATGAAATCGTTTTGCTACTCATTTGTTTACCTAAGGCATCGTAAATTTGCAATTGCACTTCACTTTCTGAAATACTGGTATAAGTCAACTCTAAGAAATCTAATACTGGTATGGGTAATAATTGGTTAATTGCTAAATTAGCCTCACCACGGCTTAACTCTATCATGCCATAATTACTAATAGTTCCGTCAAAATCTGTTTGCCATAGTTTATAATAGCTGATTCCACTCGGAGCTTCTCTATCCAAGTAATTGTACCGTTTATTTTCGCTGGATGTGCCAGCTCCCTTTTGTGTACTAATCAATTCAAAATTAACACCATCAGTAGAACGCTCCAACGTAAAGTAATCGTTTTCAATTTCATTGGCGGTAATCCATTTTAAGTAGTTCCCTTGTTTAAGCACCTCTCCAGAAAAGCTAATTAACTCAATAGGTAATTTCTCACAGAGAATTTTTTGGCTGACCATGCTAGTACTGCATCCATTATTATCGATAACGTTTAAGGTATAGAAAGTACCCGCATTAAACGGACCGGCAGAAGTTGGCGTATTAGGAGCTACCAAACCGGTAAAGTCTCCACTTACACTGTACAAACCGCCAACCTGCGAGGATGGCAAACCGCCGCTTACTTCAAAAATAACCGAATAGTTTCCGCTATTAGTACAATCTACTTCTACCCCTATCTCTACCTCAGATAAAAATGTAACTGGTGTACAATTTGAAATTGAGGTACAATCTGCCTCAAGATTAGGGAAACTGCCAGTATCGGGACTTATAACGGCGCATATATATAATTGAATACCGGTAGGAAACGCACCATTGTTTACAAACAAACCTGTATTGTTGTAATCTATTATCGAACCAAAGTCTGTAGCATTGCCATCGTGCAATACATAAGTTAACGTACTACCGGCATCAATTGCAGCTCCCATTGTTGGCGCATTAGCTATGTTTCCAAAACAAATATTCAATATAGTAGAAGGCATTACACCAGCATTATTATTACACTCAAGCGGTTGCATAGATAATTGAACGGTAGCAAGATCATTATCTGAAATCATTGTACCGTCAGAAGCGATACCATTAGCAACTGAAGAACTAACAACCGAACCATTAGTGATATTTTCTGTCGTTATTGTATAAGAAGCAGAAAAAGTTGCCTCATCACAAGTACCTGCTGCTAAACTGATTGCTCCACCTGAAACGGTAGCGATATCACTGCTAACACTAATATCAGTTAAATCATCATCACCCGTATTGCAAACTGTATACCTATAATTAATTACCTGACCTGGCTCAGCGGGTGTGGTGATATCTGAAACATCTGTGGTAGTAGCAAGAGATATTGCCGACATTCCACCGCAATCGCACATTACATTAATTGAGATGTTTTGCGGACCAATAAAATCGGCACAATAAGTTCCACTATTTACGCCATCCGCAAAATTAGACCATACATTTCCAGCTTCTAATGCAGATGTTATATTTGTATTTGTAGCCGGATCGTAATTGACTGCATATACTTCGTGTGCACCATCTGGCAAGTTGGCAATGGCTACCGAACCATCTGCATTGGCTTGCTGAGTAATAACAATTGAACCGCTAGAAACCACTACATACCATTGTTGATTATCACCTCCGGTGTAACCTGTGGTAGACAATTTTATTTCGTTGGCATCCCCATTGCATGGACAAATATCGGTAGCACACATTTTATCTCCATCATCTTCACACTCACAAAAATCTTCATTAATCGATGCTTTTAATGGTGTAGTTGAAATAGACCCACAAGCCGAGTTTGCCAATTCAGTTTGAATATCTGATAAAGAAGCACCAATAGTGAGCAAACCAACTAAATTGCCAGCTTTAGCAGGATCGTAAATGACTCCGTATATTGAATAACTACCTGTTGCCAAACCTACGGCACTTATTGGAGAATTGGTGCCTACCGCTGCAACACTACCATCTAAATCTACTACAATAAACACTTCTTCTGTTTCTCCGGTATTTTCGGCTGACGTGTAATCGAAAACAAAATCTGTACCTGCATTTTCATCACACAAACACAAATCTAACATACAACCAAACTCCGGTTCGCAATAGGCAGAATTTATATCAAATGTTTTTGCCATAGCACTTACACTCCCGCATTCCCCGGTATCTAATAACGCTAAATCTAATTCTGCATCTATATTTTCTATGGTATACGTTACCGAAGCAATGTCAAATTCGGTATTGTCATCAGGGTTAGTATCACTTACCGCAACGGAGTAACAAGAATAAATGGCTTCTGGAAGAGCACCTAATTCTGCACCATTTCTAATTACAAAGTTGGCTCCGGTTAAATTATCAATACAAACCACCCGATTTATAGCAGATGGGTCTTCATTAGATACAGTAAGAAGGGCACCTTGTGTGGGGCAAACGTTTAAACATGGATCTTGTGCTTGAACATCGATGTTTAATACCGAAATCAATACAGTTAATAAAAAGAGAAATACTTTTTCAGACATGTTATAATTATTTATTGCTTAAATATAATAAGATTTTTTCGCTTTAAAAATTTTTATTTAAGATGTGGTTATTCGTCACAATTAAAAGTACCAATAGCAGGCGGCGTTGTACAGTCTGCCGGTAGTGTACAACTTCCGTCATCACAATTAGCCGCTGGATTATAATTTGTTGCGTTTGAATCTGTACAACCATTAACCGGTTCGGTTTCATTTATACAAGCACAAGACATCGTGTCCCAATTTCCCCCAAATGAGCCGGCAGTACAATCCTGATTACAATCTGTGGTGTAAGCTTCGCAAGAACCGTCATCTGTATTAGCCTCTGCATTATAACTTGGCGCACAAGGATCTGTACAGCCTGGCACAGGAACATCATCGCAAGTGCAAGCACCTTCGTTAAACGTAGCGCCTGCAGGACAGTTTGGTGTGTTGGTTACTGTACAAGTAGCAGCATCATAACTATCATCTGTAAATTCGCAGCCATCATCAGGATCAACTGAAATTTGTTGATAGATACAATCACATAAAGTTTCATCGAAAATGTCAGTAGTACTGCAATCATTATCATCGCAATCTAATGGTTCTGGAATCCCGGCTAGTACACATTCACAGATTTCTGGATCCCATACATTAGTACTACAATTATCGCTATCGCAATCTGCTGGTTGAATTGGCATATTTACACAAGTACAAGTTGTGCTATCATAGCTATCTTCAGTTCCACAAATGCCATCATCACAATTTGGTGGATCAATTGGAGAATTTACACAAGTGCAAGTTGTAGTATCATAACTATCCAAAGTATTACAATTACTGTCATCACAATCTGGCGGAGTAATTGAAGTATTAACACATGTACATGTAGCTAAATCATAAGCATCTTCTGTATTGCAATCATTATCATCGCAGTTTGGTGGATCGATTGGGGTATTGACACAAATGCAGTTATCTTCATCATATACATCTTCGGTATTGCAATCGCCATCATCACAAGTTGGAATTTCACCTGGCACACCCGGCTCACATTCACATGTTTCGGCATTATAGATTTCTACTCCGTTTGAACATATACCATCATCACAAACCGGTGGTTCTATTGGGGTATTAATACACGTACAAGTTGTGCTATCGTAACTATCTTCCGTTCCGCAAATATCGTCATCACAATTGAGTGGTTCGATTGGTGTGGCAACACATTCGCAAGTGGCATAGTCGTAAGTATTTATTGTGTTACAATCACCATCATCGCAGTCTGGTGCACCAATTAAAGTATTGACACAAATACAATTTACACTATCATAAGAATCTTCCGTATTGCAATCTCCATCATCGCAATTTGGTGGAGTGATTGGCGTATTGATACAACTACAAGTTGCTTCATCATAAACATCTTCGGTATTGCAATCATTATCATCGCAATCTAATGGGGTTAGTGGTGTGCCCGGCACGCAAACACAGTTTTGTTCATCATAAGTTTCGACTCCATTTGAACAATTACCATCATCACAATTTGGTGGATCGATTGGCGTATTGACACAAGTACAGGTTGTGCTATCATAATTATCTGCAGTACTGCAATCGCTATCATCACAATTTGGTGGGCTTATTGGTGTGTTAACACAAACACAATTAGTTTGATCATAAGTATCATCGGTGTTACAATCGTTGTCATCACAATCTGGTATATCTGCCGGAATATTTAGGCAGGTACAAGTTGCGCTATCATAACTATCTTCAGTACTGCAATCGCTATCATCACAATTAGGTGGGTCTATTGGTGTGTTTATACAAGCACATATTGTATTATCATAAGAATCTGACGTGTTACAATCACCATCATCACAGTCAGTTGAGTATCCTGCACATGAGGAAGGATCATCTTCGGTAGCATCTGCATTGTAATTAGGATCACAAGGATCGGTGCAACCAACAACTATGGTTACACAAGTCGATAAATTGTTCGTGGCACCAGCATCAGCTACACAATTTGCCATAAAATTTCCATTACCATCACACATAATTGAGGAAGTTTCGGGCGCATCACCTTGCTCTTCAACACCAATGTCTGTGCCTTCTGATCCAGCAAATGGACCATCAGTTGCCATAAACGAACCTTCGTAAGTAATGAATTGATATTGAGTACCATCTACACAACTTACCGCAATACCATCTGGACCGTTTTGAATGCTGGTTGGAGACCAAACATAAAAATCGCTAGTTGCATTGGAACTTGTATACTCTGCCGAACTTAATATTATGGATTCGTAAGAAGTTCCATCACTTCCATTATATAAGTTGATTTGAACTGATGCAGGGTCAGAACCGGCAGGCAAAGCAATTTCTACAAATTCGTTTACATCTGTACCCGCATTATCATAATGAAATTCATTGATTTTAGCAGATGTAGCGCAGGTTACATTGATGATTGCTGTACAATTGCAATCTAGGCCGATCGTTGAGGGATTACCATTAGTGTCTGTACAAGCATCTCCAACAACTACGCAAGAACCATCATCATTAGTAGCTGATGGATTATAATTACAAGCGGCATCGTTGGTACAGCCGTCAATACTAATACCACAATTGGAAACAATGGGTGTACCAACGGTTGGACAAGCATCGGCTAATAGCTGGAAGTTGGTTAAATCCCAATCGCTGTAACCATCTGCACCATCATCACTATATTCTATACCAATGTAAACTGCTGAACCGGTTGCTGCACTTAAATCAACATTTATTGATGCAGCATCGGCTATTGTACTTGCCAAAGTCCAGGATGCTGATGAAGGACATCCAGCAGAATAATCGCTTGTAAAATTGATGTTTAATGGGGTTTCAGTAAAGTCTTCAGCTGCTTCAAAAAGTAAACTTACGTTATTGGCTCCTGACATATCCAAAGGTCCATAGATCAACCATTGGTCTACTTGTTCTGCACAACCGCTACCGCAAAATCCATTCATCGACCATCCATCGGTAATGGCAGTCCAAACATCAAGCTGGCTGTTATTAATAACTGATACGGCTTCCCAAACTGGAGCGTCGCAAATTTGTCCGCTAGGTGTTTCTCCCATACAAGTTGAACAATCGGTATACACATCTCCTAAAGTATCGGGATTACCATCATCACAGGAATCGCCTACGCTAAAACAGGAACCATCATCTGTTGTAGCCTCAGGATTGTAATTACAAGCCGTTTCAGTTGTACAACCCAACAATTCAATAATACAAGAACTTATATTATTGGCTGCACCCGGGTCGGCTGTACAATTGCTTAAATAATTTCCATTATCATCACACATAATAGAGGATGTTTCTGATGAATTTCCTGCTTCTTCAACACCAATATCTGTACTCATTACATCTGCAAAAGGACCATCGGTAGCCAAAAAATCACCTTCATAAGAAATAAATTGATATTGCGTACCATCTACACAACTTACCGCAATACCGTCCGGTCCATTTTGTGGAACTACAACCCATACATAATAATCGGAAGTGCCATCGCTGCTGATAAATTCTGAGGCACTTAAAACCACTGAATCATATGTAGTTCCATTAGAACCATTGTATAAATCTACCCGAACTGAAGTAGGATCGGAGCCTGCAGGTAAGGCAATTTCAACAAATTCATTCACATCACCGCCATCATTATCATAATGAAATTCATTAATTTTTGCAGATGATGCACAGGTAACTGCCATTGACGGGCAAGTACAATCTTCGGCAAAAGTAGAGGGATTGCCATTACTATCTGTACAAGGATCTCCATCAAATAAGCAAGAGCCGTCATCTTCTGTAGCCATCGGATCAAAATTACAAGCAGAAGCACTAATACAACCCGCATTGGCGATATCGCAACTGGATACAATTGGAGTTCCAACGGTAGGGCAAGCCTCAGACAATAATTGGAAGTTGGTTAAATCCCAATCGCTATATCCACCATCACCATCATCACTATATTCAATACCAATATAAAGTGCTGTGCTGCTTGCACCACTTAAATCAATACTAATTGTTCCAGCTTCTGTAACGGTACTTGCTAAAGTCCAAGTTGTTGATGAAGGACATCCTGAAGAATAATCAGTTGTGAAATTAATATTTAAAGGAGTTTCACCGAAGCTTTCTGCTGCTTCAAAAAGTAAGCTTAAATCTGATGTAGCAGACATATCTAATGGTCCATATACTAACCATTGGTCTACCTGCTCCTGACATCCGCCACCACAGAATCCATTCATAGACCAACCATCGGTAATGGTTGTCCAAACATCAAGCTGGCTATTATTGACAACGGATACTGCTTCCCATACTGGCACACTACAATAATTTCCACCCAATTCTTCACCCATACAAGTAGAACAATCTACATAAACATCGTTAATTGTATTTGGGTCGCCATCATCACAAGCATCGCCAACACTGAAACACGAACCATCATCTACCGTTGCAGTTGAATCAAAATTACAAGCCATATTATCTGTACAACCCACACTTAAATCGCAGTTAGAAGTTACCGGAGTAGCAACCGTTGGGCAAACATCGGCAATTAATGAAATGTTAGAAAGCGTCCAATTACTGGCATCTTGAGGAGCGGAGCCCGATAAATATTGAATACCGATATAGACCCCTGTTGAGCCAGCTGAACCCGATAAATCAATTGACAAACCAGTACCACCTGCTCCTGTAGCAATTAAGCCTGCCGAAACCCAATTGTTGGAGGCATCACCCGGGCAACCTGCATAAGAAGTGGTATAAAAAATTTCAATATTTGAACCGTCAAATCCTTCTATAGCATCTAATTGAAGAGTAATATTACTTGAACCAGAAAAATCGTATACGCCAGATATTAGCCATAGATCGCTGGTTTCCATAGTGCCGCTGCCAACAAAACCATTTGCTTCGTAGGTGCCGGCATTGCATGACCAATCATCTGCCTGGCTGTTAAGCGCTACGGCTACAATTTCAAAGTCGCAAGCCGTATCGGTAAAACAAAGGGCTTCTCCACTTTGAGTACCTTCGCAATTGCAAGACGCGGTAACCGTATCGTTTGAGGTTGTTGGATTAGCATCATCACAAGCAGCTCCAATGTTTAAGCCCAAAGCCGGGCAATCTACCATTAAAGCAGGGCAGCTAATATCGGTATTGGGGTAGGGTATAGCCGCCGAAGCATTATCGGTTTCACCATCTAAAGCATCTGCACCGCTGTAAGTCCATTCAGTTTCATCAAAAACCGGATTCGCATCGGTATCACTCGAGTACATCCATCCATCTTGATATTCCCAATTGGTATCTGAGCCATCTGTATCCGGATCACCGGCAACGTCTTCAAGTACGGTAGAACAATAGAGCAACACGGCATCATCACCATTTACTCCAATTACATTATCTTCATAACAGGCATCAAAGCCAAAAAATGCATTAAATTGAGCTATATCCGTAGTTAACCAAATACAATCACCGGCAGACAAAGCAATGGCTTCAAAAGTATATTCTTCTGTTCCATTAGAACCGTTTCCGTTGGTTACTGATTCAATGCCATAAATGCTTAAATCAGCAATAGCACCGTTAGCACATAGTTGAATACCCTTTGGCGTACCTCCTGGCAATGGACCATCAACAATACCGGCAATGTATAAGTTGCCACATTGGGCTTGCGCTACAGTTATTGTAATTAGCCAAGTGAACACTACACTTAGTACAGTTTTGCAAATATTCATATTAGTTTTAATTGTATTATTTTGTTTTGTAAATAAATTTCTTGTTGATAAATGCTTTGTGTATTGCTCTTGTTTTTTGATAAGTTGCTAAAATAGAGAATGGAATTAACAATTTACCTATAGTTTTGGTAAAGATTTTATTAAGAATGAAAAGAACTTATCAAGATTTTATTCACAATTAATTAAAAAACATACAAATATATTTTGTTTATAATGAAATATATTTGAACAGCTAATATGGCAATTATTCTTCTTCGGAGCTATCGACCGCTAAATTGATCAAACCTTCTGGAATTTGAAGATGTATTTCTTGTTGATTGTTTTTTACTTCAATTAATAAATTATTGTGAAAGGGAATCAGCACTTCACGATTGTTAATATCTAGCGATAATAAGGTATTGTTTGGGATTTCATAAACATCTTCAATAGTGCCAATGTATAGCTGATTTTGGTCAAATAGTTGATAACCGGTATAATTTGTTTTACCTTGTTCTTTTAAGGCTTGAAATCCACGGTGAACTGGTTCATTGGGATCAATAAAAATTAATTTCCCTTTTAATTGTGTGTTTACCGCTTCTTTATTATCCCATTCTTCAAACTGGATAATACATTCTTTTTTACCGATCTTATCAAAAGAACTAATAAAATAGGGTAACGGTTTTTCTTCTGTATTGATGTACAAAAATGAAGGGTAGTCGTTACCTAAAAATTCAAAATTTAACAACTTGATTTTAACCGCACCATTCAATTTGTGAGATTTAATTACTTTACCAACTTCTTGCAGCTTTTTCATCGTTTTACCAATCCTATGTTAATACTTGGTCAGGTTAAATTTTAAACTTGTTGACGAAGGCTTTTGCACTAATACTTCTTCAAAAAATAGCTCCATAGCAATTATGAAAAAAAAGCCCGCACAAAATGCAGGCTTTCTTTATTTATCTTCATAACAAAATAATTATTAAGCAGTTTCTTTACCACCATCTAATTCATCTTGTAAAACTTTCAATTCATCCCATTTGCCGTCGGCAGCCAATTTTGCTTGTTTGGGCCAAGTAGTTGGATCGTGCATGGCAAAATTACCTTCTGCATTTTCTAAAACGGTTTTCACTTCTTCTGGAGATTTTCCTGCTAAGTCTGTAAAGGTATGAATACCACCGCCGTTTAAAACTTCAGCCAATTTTGGACCAACGCCTTCAATTTTTTTCAAATCATCCGGCTCCACTGCTGGTGCCGGAGCTTCTTCTTTTACCTCTTCAACTGGTGCGGGAGCTTCTTCCACTTTAAGCTCTTCTGCAACCGCAGCTGCTGCCTCTTCTGCTTTTGGGGTTTCTGCAACTGGCTCCTCAACCTTTTTCTCTTCAGCCGGGGCATCTTTACTAATACCTAATAAAGCTTCATTATCGGCTTGTGCGGTACTTAAGGCATCACCAATTGCATCGCCGGTGGGCTCAGCTGTTGCGCCTCCGCCTGAAGCCTCGGCACTTGCACCTTCAGGAGCTAAAGCCGCCTGCATACTGGCAGATTTCTCTGCTCTAATTTTTGATTCCGCTGCTTTGCGGTCTCCCGCCATTTGCTCTTTTTCGGCTTGTACTTTGTTTTTATGATCTTCTACTTTTTTACGCTTCGCATCCCACCAATCCATAAATTTAGCATCGGCTTGCTCTTGCGATAAAGCTCCTTTACTTACGCCACGTTGTAAATGTTTTTTGTACAACACTCCTGTATACGATAAAATGGCTTTTGCTGTATCGGTTGGTTGCGCGCCTTGCGTTAACCAATGCAGGGCGCGGTCTTGTTGAATATCAATAGTTGCCGGTACGGTTAATGGATCATAAATTCCTAACTTTTCAATGTACTTACCATCTCTGGGAGAACGGCTATCGGCTACAACGATGTGATAAAAAGGGCGTTTACTTCTGCCTCTGCGGGCAAGTCTAATTTTTACTGGCATTACAAAATGAATTAATCATTAAAAAATATTCGTTCTTACGGTCTAACCGTTAACGATTTTCGGCTGCGAAGGTACTGATTTTTATTAGAAATAGAGATGTTTTTTATTGATTTTTGGGTGATTGCTTGATGAATTGAATTTTGCAGCACATACTAAAATGTTACCTATTGGAGTTATATGTACTCCTCACCACCATTCTATATAATTCTACTGGACCAGAAACTCGTGTTAACCAATAATTATGTTATTATGAAGAAATTTATACTAGTTTTTTTACTTTTTGTTTGTAGTGTTTTCTTGGCGTTTTCGCAGTGCCCTGTGGGAGATGTTGTTTTTTATACTCAAGAGGAGATTGATGCTTTTGGGTTGAGTTATCCGGATTGTACGGAGATGAAAGGTAGTATATATGTTAAAGGAAGAAATAGTTATATTTCTAATTTGACTGGTCTACAAAATCTTGTATCAATTGATGGTACTTTTACAATTGAAAATGCAGTTTTTTTACCTTCATTGGTTGGTTTAGAAAATTTAGAATCGGTCGGAAGGTTAAGAATAACAAATACGGCAATAGCTAATTTAGTTGGCTTGCAAAATCTTCGTTCAATAGCATTTTTAACTATTGCTAATAATATATTGTTAGTAGATATATTAAGTTTGAAAGAAATTACTGCTGCTTCCTCTATAACTATTAAAAATAATGATGCTTTAAGTTCGCTTTCTGGCTTAGAAAATTTAAACTCAATTAGTGGCAATTTGGATATTTCTGAAAATAATATTTTAGAAGACATTTCAAGCTTAAAGCAAATTCAATCAGTTGAGAATTTAATTATTGACGATAATAATTCATTAGCTACACTCTCTGGTTTAGAAAATCTAAATTTTGTAAGTGGAACTTGTCGAATTTCAGATAATGACGCTTTAGTCAATCTTATTGGGTTAAATAATATTCAGTCAATAGGAGGTAACTTAGCCATTTTTGAAAACGAGATTCTATTAAATGTAACTGGATTAGATAATTTGAATTTAATTGGTGGATGGCTGGTAATTCATAGCAACGAAAGATTATCTAACTTATCTGGATTAATGAATTTAACCGAAGTAGGTCATATCTCTTTGAGTTATACAAAAACAATAGATTCAGGTACCCAATCTACATCATTTGAAACAACTAACGAAAATCTTACTGAATATTTAGCTCAATTGGAAAACATTAAAATTATTAACGGTATCTTTGATATTAGAGGTACTGATATTTATAGTTTCACTTTTCCTAAAAATATCGTATCTATAGGAACATTAAATATAGAAAAAAACTTTAACCTTATTGATTTAACAGGCTTATCCAATCTTTCTTCAGTTGGTTCAATCAATATTCGAAGTAATCCTGTTTTGAAAGATTTATCATTTTTGAGGAATATTAATGTGGTTGATGAATTTGAAATATTTCATAATAATAATCTAAGCGATGTTTCAGGTTTAGAAAACCTTGATACAGTTACAGGTAATTTAGAAATTATTGGAAATAGTTCTATATTAAATTTTAAGGGCTTGGATAATCTCCAATCAATAGGAGGTGATTTTTTAGTGACAGAAAACCACAAACAAGTCAACTTTACAGGCTTAGAGAAATTAGCTAAAATAGATGGCAATTTTGTAGTTGGTGGAGGAATAATACCAAGAAATGATAACTATGTTTTTTATTATCAAGGTTATTTTTATCAAGGAAATCATGCTTTAGAAAGCTTTATGGGTTTAAACAAATTATCATCAATTGGGGGATGTTTTAAAATAGCGCACCTTAGTGCTTTAACTAGCTTAACCGGTTTAGAAAACCTAAAAAGTATAGGTTCTGGTGTTCCAAATAGTGCAGCTCCTAACACAAGTTTCCTTGGTTTACTCATAAAAGAAAATTTTTTACTAAAAGATCTTTCCGGTTTAAACGGTCTTACTAATGTTGAAGGACCTTTAGTGATTGATGAAAATATTAGCTTAACCAAATTATCCGGTTTAGAGAATCTCAATATTATTGAAAGTTCAGTAAAAATATCTAATAACGATGCTTTGACTAACATATCTGCTTTAAACAATATTAGTTTTAAAGGTATAGGAATAAAAGGCAACAATTCATTAAGTAATTGCAACACTGAATTTTTTTGTAGTTATATTGAGAAACCTGATAGTTGGTTGAAAATTGAAAATAATTACTTCGGATGTAATAGCATTTCAGAAATTCAACAAAATTGCCAAGGTGGCAAAATTAGTATCCAATTTTTTTATGATCTTAACCAAAACAAAATATACGATAGTAACGAACCCTATGCTTCTTTCGGTTCAGTTATCTTAAACCCCGACGATATTAAAATTATTCAAAACCCTAAAACCGGTTATGGTATTTGGTTTGCCACGCCGGGTAAGTATACGGTAACTATTGATGAAGCCAGCATCGCCAACTCCACCTTAACTACCGATTCGGTAAGCTATCAACTTAACCTTAGCACAGGTGGATGTGATGTTTTAAATTTTGGCGTGTATCCCAATCAACCCATATCCGAAATGCGGTCATTTATGTATTCAAGTAACGCTCGGTGCAATACAGCCGTACCATTTGATTTACTCACTAAAAATTGGGGCACAACCAACACCAAGGGTATTCTTTGGTTTAAAGCCGATGCAAATATTTCATCATTTAGTTTTATTGATGAACCCGATACTCTGATTGAACCTAATCAATACGGTTGGTTTTTTGAAGACCTTATGCCGAGTGAATATCTAACTAAACACCTTAAGGTTGGCATACCCAGCATAGGGCAGGTAGAAGTTGGGCAAGACTTAGCGTTCGAAAGCTTTGCAGAATTTACGGATACCAATGGTCAGCAATTTTCCACCTCAGTATTTAACTATCAAACTCCGGTAAGATGCTCTTACGACCCCAACGACAAACTCGTAAACCCCAACCGGCAATGCAATCATATTTTAACAGATGAAAACCTTACTTACACCATCCGTTTTCAAAACACCGGCAACGATGTAGCTTTTAAAGTTTCTATTACTGATAAAATAGATGCTAATTTAGATTTAAATACCTTTAGTTTAATTAACAGCAGCCATATAGATAGTTTGCAAACCAGCATTACTGATGATGGCACTATTACTTTTGAGTTTAACAACATTAATTTACCCGATTCTACCACAAGCTTAGAAGGAAGTAATGGCTATGTGATGTATTCCATCCAACCCAAAACTGGTTTACCTGAAAATACAGTAATCAAAAATACCTCGGCTATTTATTTTGATTTTAATCCGCCCATCATCACCAATACGGTTGAAAGCATTTTGGTGAACGAGCTGCCTAACACCTCTTGGTGCAGAGATATGAATAACAATGGCTTAGGCAACCCCAACGAAATGATTGAAAGTTGCGAACAACCCGAAGGTTATGTAACCGATTGCAGCGATTTGAACGACTTGGTGAGTGTAGAAGAAGAAAGTATCAACCATTTATTTAATATTTATCCTAACCCAACAAACGGCATCTTTAAAATTCATGTAGCAGATGCTACTTTTAAGCAAGCAACCCTTAGTTTGTTTAACGCGCAAGGGCAACAAGTTGTTCAACCTGTAAATTTGAAACAAAATCAACATCGGTTGAACTACCCAGATTTGGTAAATGGTGTGTATTATTTGACCATACAAACGGATGATTTGATTTTTAGGAAGAAGTTAATGGAGATGAAGTAAAGCTGATTTTGTTCTTAAATACGAAACAATTCTTTGTATATTTATGTCAAGCGATTTAAATAACTTTATATGAAAAAAGCAACACTATTTTTAATTGTTTATCTTTTTAAGATACATTTAACTTTCTCACAATGCCCAGAGATTGAAGAATATTCTTTTTTGCAACTTGAATTAACAACACAAGAACAAGTTGATTCTTTTGTAATAAATTTTCCAAACTGCAAAATAATAACGGGTATTGTAAAAATAAATGGAGGCAATTCCATAACTAATCTTTCTGCTTTAAAAAATATTGAAAGTATAAATGCAAGATTAGATATAGAGGATAATTTTAAACTAACCAATTTGGAAGGTTTAAACAATTTAAAGAAAACTGGCTCACTATATATTAATAATAATACGTCTTTAATTAATTTAAAAGGATTAGAAAAATTACAATCCATTGAAGGAAAATTTACTGTAACAAGAAATGATGCCTTAATTGATTTAGAAGGATTAGAAAACCTCGAGTCTGTTGTTAACAATGTAAATATAGGTGTTGGTCCTTTTGCTTCATATAGTTACTACAATACTGATATTGGTAATAATTCTTTACAAAGTTTAAAAGGTTTAGAAGCTTTATTAACAATTGGTGGTTCTTTACAGATAGGTGAACATGCTTCCATGAAAAGCATAAATAGTTTACAAAACCTTCAGTTAATTAATGGTAGTTTAATAATTACACAAAACGATAGTTTACAAAAACTGTCTGCTTTACAAAACCTCCAATCAATTGGTAATTCGTTTATTATTAAGGAAAACCCCTCGTTAATCGAATTTGATGGATTGCAAAGTTTAACATCAATCAACAAAGCGTTAATTATTGAGGATAACCAGTCTTTAGGAAGCCTGTCCGGTTTAGAAAACTTGACTAAGGTTGTTCTAAGTGATTTAAGTATATTAAATTGCAATAGTTTAACCAATCTATCTGGTTTGAATAACTTAAATACTATTGGGCTTGATTTGAACATCATTGACAACGATAAGTTGACGAACCTGGCTGGCTTAGAAAATTTAAGTAAAGTTAGAATTGTAGATATCCGTAACAATCCTTCCTTATCAAGCTTAAGTGGGCTTTTTAATCTTAAATCTGTTAGTAGATTATGGATTGAAAAGTCAGCTGCTTTAAACAATTTAATCGGATTAGAAAAACTTGAACATGTTGGTTCATTGTGGCTTAAAAACTTAACTGGTTTGACAAATTTTTCTGGATTGAAAAAACTAAAATCGGTTAGTAGTTTGATAATTGAAAACAATTCCTCTTTAACAGATTTAACTGGATTGGAACAACTAAAGTTGATAAAAAGTTTAATAATTGATGATAATACGAAACTTGCTGACTTAAATGCGTTAAACAACGTAACTTCTATCAGTTCAAATTTGGAAATTCGTGGCAATAAAATACTTGATAATTGCAATATCCAACCAATCTGCAAACTTTTAACTTCATACGGTAGCAGAGTGATTGAAAATAATGGAGATAATTGTAATAGTGTAGATGCAATTTTGCGAAACTGTACAGAATCTGCCACAATAAAAACACAATTTTTCTTCGATAAAAATCAGAATGGTGTTTTTGAAATAGATGAACCGTTTGTTTCATTTGGTTCAGTCAATATTAGTTCAGGAAAAAAAATTCTTCTCTCAAATCCATTAACCGGAGGTAGCAGTAACTCCATAGCCCCTGGCGAATATGTAATTAACATAAACGAAAATAGTTTAGAAAATTGGAATTTAACTACCAATACACTTAGTTATACCATTAGCCTTACTGAGGGTGAATGCAAAGAGCTGATTTTTGGTTTATATCCTAAACAAAATATTTCTAAAACGGAACCAGCAATAAATGCTCCTTTAGTACTTTGTCAAGATACAATTCCCTTTTTTGTAAGTGGTAAAAACGACGGAACTACTACTGTTGAAGGTATTTTATGGTTTCAAATAGATTCTATTAGCTTAGCTACCCAGTTTGTTGATGAGCCAGATACACTAATTCCTCCTTATCGCTATGGTTGGTTTTTTAATAATTTAGGACCCAGTCATTTAGTTACAAAACAAATTAATCTGGTAATTGCCCAACGTGAACCCTTACCAACTTTTGAAAGTTATATTGAATTTGAAGATGAAAATGGGTCTCAACAATCTAATACCACAGTTTTTCAAACAAAATATGGCTGCGGATTTGCGAACGGTACAATTGGCAAAACAATACAGCCAAACAGAAATTGTGGTTTTATTTTGTTTGATGAACCTATTATTTATACAACTCGCTTTTTAAGCAGCAGTGAAGATTTGGTTTCTAAAATAACTGTAATAGAACACGTAGATTCCACCTTAGATTTATCAACCTTTCGGTTTGTTAACAGTAGTTTTTTAGAAAACTTGACTATTTCTATAAATGAATTTAATGAAATAATTTTTAAATTTGAAAATATTAGTTCACCCATTTCAGAACAAGATCGATACGGTTATATTAGTTACTCGATTAAAGCAAAACAGGATATACCAGAATATACATTTATTCAAGGTCCGTCATCAGTTTATTTCGACTATAGCGTTCCAGTTCGCATATCCTCTGTAAAACGAGCTTTGGTAAGTGAAATAAATGAGGAGGATTGCAATTGCAATCCAAGTCGGGCAAACGTTTGGTGCCAAGATTATGATAAGGATGGATTAGGCAACCCCAACATTAGCTTTTACAGTTGCCTGCAACCCGAGGGTTTTATTGATAATTGTTCAGACCCTGATGATTTAGTCTTTGTTCTTTATAATAGTTTAGACAATATGGTAAACATTTACCCTAACCCAACTAATGGCATCTTTAAAATTCATTTAGAAGATGCTACTTTTAAGCAAGCCACCCTTAGTATGTTTAACGCACAAGGGCAACAAGTTGGTCAACCTATAAATTTGAAACAAAATCAACATTGGTTGGATTATCCTGAATTGACAAATGGTGTTTATTATTTGACGATACTAGTAAATGATTTAATTTTTAGGAAGAAGTTGGTGGTGGTGAAGTAGTTGCTGCTTGATTATTTGAATTTTAAATAGAAATACCTATCGTTAACTCTTTAATTATGAACAAATTTTTGGTTTTATTTTCTGCTATAGTTTTACAATGCTCACTTGTTTGTGGTCAATGCCCTACAGGCAGTGTTCAACTAAGTACTCAAGAAGAGGTGGATTCATTTGCCCTGAAATATCCTGACTGCAAAGAGCTTGATGGCAGCTTAGAAATTGGCAAGTTTAATGAACTCAATGCATCTATTAACAATTTATCCGCCTTAGAGAATCTTACAGCAGTTAATGGTCAACTTCGTATTATTCGCAATGAAGCATTACACAATTTGTTTGGTTTACACAACCTTAATTCTATTGGTGGTAATTTAAGTATTCATGAAAATGCTAGCTTAACTGATTTGTCCAATTTATCTAATCTTTCTTCTGTTGGAGGTAATTTGGCAATTTCAGAAAATTCCAGTTTAACGGAACTATCGGATTTAAATATGCTAAGTAATATCAAAGGAACTTTACACCTTTATAGTAATGCTAATTTATCAAACATTGCTGGTTTTGAAAATTTAGATTTAATTGAAGGAAATCTCGAAATCATCTACAATGATACTTTAGAAAACATAACCGGTTTAAACAATCTCAATTCAATAGAAGGTAATTTTATGCTTGAAAATAATCCAAAATTGTCTCACATAAAAGGATTAAATAACCTTAAGTATATTTATAAAGATTTTACAATTGTTAAAAACAGCACTTTATCTAACCTAAATGGACTAAACAACCTTAGCACTATTGATGGAAGTTTTGTTGTAGAAGAAAACACCAATCTTACTAATTTAAATGGTTTTAACAAGCTTAGTTTTGTTGGTGATAAGATGGATATTTACAAAAATTCAAGCTTAATCAGTTTATCTTCATTAAGTAAACTCGATACAGTTGGAGGAAATATTTTAATTCGTGAAAATGATGAATTAATCAATTTAGCAAATTGGGAAAACTTAGGTCCATCAATTGAGTATTTAAGTATTAGCAAAAATCCTATACTAAAAAATCTAAGCGGTTTAGAGAATATTCGGACTATTCAATCTAATTTATCTATTTCGCGCAATCTTGCTTTAACCGATCTGTCTGGAATAAACAATCTTAATTTGGTAGGTGGTAGTTTTATTCTAACTTATAATGAAGCCCTAAGTAATATTGATGATTTAAACAACCTAAGTTCAATTGGACAAAATTTTACACTTAATTCCAATTATACCCTAACTAATATATTTGGTTTAGCTAATCTTAAGTACATTGCCGATGACTTTGAAATATATTATAATACCGCATTAACCTCTCTTGCTGGTCTGGAAAACCTCGATTCTATTGGTGGTGGACTAGAAGTGACTAGTAATCGTAATTTAAAAAGTTTAGAAGGATTAAAAAATCTTGAATCTGTTGGTGGAGGTATAAGGATAGCAATTCCTTTATTGGGCAACTCTGAATCAACTACCATATTGGGTTTGGAAAGTCTTAGTTCTGTTGGTCATAGTTTTTCTATTAATGGAAATATAGGCAGTTTGTCGAGCTTAATGAGCCTTAATACGGTCAACAATTTTAGTATTCATAATACACCATTAAGTGATTTATCTGGCTTAGAAAATCTCAGGCAAGTAAACGGAGATTTTTATATAAGTTCAAATACTAATTTGACTTCACTATCAGGTTTGGAAAATCTTGATACGATAAAAGGTTATCTCAGTTTGTCAAATCCCATCTTAAATGATATTTCTGCTTTGCGTAACCTAAATGAAGTTGGGGGCTTGCATATACAGGGTGCTTCTAACCTTATTAATCATTTACCGGGTTTAACAAACATCAACTCATTACCCAAAGGCGTAACAATTTTTAATACGCCCATCTCTAATCTCAATTTTTTATATTATGTAAAATCCATTGGCGATTTAGTTATTGAAAAAAACAAAAACTTAAAAACTTTAAAAGGTATAGAACAAATTACAAGGCTCAACACGTTGGTTATCCGTTCAAACAATATCAATAGTTTAACAGGTTTAAACAATTTAAAAACAATTACAGATTATTTTAAAGTAACCGAAAATCATAACTTAATCGATTTTACTGGTTTAGAAAACTTAAATAGCGTTGGTGGATATTTTGGAGTAGGAGGCGTTGTTGGACGAGAATATATAGATGAAAATTTTACAGGAACTTCTGATATTTTTACGTACTTTTATGAAGGTAATGATAACTTGAGGAATTTTAATGGGTTGGATAACTTACAATCTGTTGGTGGCACCTTTCAAATTACTCACTTGCCAGCATTAACTAGTTTAAAAGGTTTAGATCGTTTAAATTTTATCGGAGAGAGTTTAAATATATTTGATAATAAATTATTGTTTGGCTTAGAGAACTTAGATAGCTTAAATTTTATAGGTGAACAGGTTAGATTTATTAACAACCCCTCACTAAGCAGATGTAACTTGCCAATTATTTGCAATAGCCCAAATATTAGCAACTTTATAAAACAAAATACGGCTGGATGTAATTCTATTGAAGAAATTTTAGAACATTGCAAAGCAGAAGAAAGTATGAATGATATGGTTAATATTTACCCCAATCCAAGCAATGGTCTGTTTACAATTCATATCGAAAACTCAAACTTTGAGCAAGCATCTTTTGTTTTATGTAATATGCAAGGACAACAAATCCATCCATCCATTCCATTGGAAAATCTTGAGCTATCCATAAATTTTCAAGCGTTAGAAGATGGCATGTATTATTTCAAGATTCAAATAGATGAGTTAACCTTAGGAAGGAAGGTACTGATTGTAAAATAGATTGCTTTCCATTAATATCCACTTGATAATAATAAATAACGTTAATCTTTGAATACTAAACCAATAAAACATATTTTTGCGCACGAATAAGCGTTAAACACATATGGCAATGCAAGAAGAAAGAAGACCGTATAAACATCAGTTTTTGTTTGATAAGCGAAACTTTAAATATGTAGGAATTGGCTTAGGCTTAATGGTACTGGGTTTTTTATTTATGATTGGTGGTAAAACTACCGACCCCAATGTGTACAATCCTGAAGAGTTATATAGTTTCAGACGCATCACTTTGGCACCAATTTTAATTATTGCCGGATTAATTGTGCAGATTTATGCCATTTTACTAAAACCCAATTTGGCAGATAGAAGTATAGAAAAAATTATAGAAGAAGCCGATGAAAAAACCGAAACCAAAAAAGTAACTGAAGGACAAACGCACTTAAGCAAAACTTTTCAAACGGGGCAAAAGTGTAAAATTGCCGGTACTTATTTTTGCAAAACCCGTACTGAAGAAGTGATAAAAGTAAATAAAGGAACCAAGTTTCCAAAAAGTAAAAAAACAGGTAAAAATGTTACTTGGGTTTTACAAGCCGATTAACAACTTATTGAGTGAACAGCATCGAAGCTATTTTACTGGGCATTATACAAGGCTTAACCGAATTTTTACCCGTTAGCAGCAGTGGACATATTGAACTTGGTAAATATCTGTTCGACATCAATTTAAAAGATGATTTGCTGTTCAGTCTTATTCTTCATTTGGCTACCGTATTGAGTACCATTGTTATTTTTAGAAAAGATATTCTTCATATTATAAAAGAAGTGTTTCAATTTCGCTGGAACGAATCAACCCGTTTTGTTAGCTACCTTCTAATTTCTATGCTGCCCGTTCTAATAGTTGGTTTATTTTTTAAAGAACAAGTGGAAACCTTTTTTACCGGCAACATTGTGTTGGTTGGTGCTATGCTATTAGTTACCGGGGCTTTACTATTGCTTTCTGAAAAAATGAATTCAGCCGCCAAGCCATTGGGTTATTCTTCCGCATTTATTATCGGTATTGCACAAGCCATAGCGGTAATGCCGGGTATATCAAGGTCGGGTGCTACTATTGCCACCGGTTTGTTACAAGGGGTCAATCGAAATCATATTGCCCGCTTTTCGTTTTTAATGGTTATTCCTCCAATAATTGGTGCCAGTATTTTAGATATTGGAGACATCAATCCAACAAACTATACAAGTCAAGATATTACTAATATGTCACTTGGTTTTGTAGCAGCCTTTTTAACCGGTTTATTCGCTTGTACATGGATGATTCAGTTGGTAAAAAACAGCAAACTGCTTTACTTTGCGCTTTATTGTTTTTTAGTGGGTACTATTAGTATTTTAGTTGGCTTACTATAATATTTCTATGTAGCATTAAAAGTATAGCTGCTTTCAAATTAAAAGTGTATTTTTACCCAACACAGTATGCGAATTATTAATCCGATATATGATGTAAAAGGTGCTACCGATGAAGAGGTATTAAAACAGATGATTGTTGAGGAAGAAGTAGAAGATAGAATAGATAAACACGTTAGAGAAAAAGAAGCCTTAACAAAACTGAACGACGAACTTGCCCAACAAAAAGATACGCTTAAAAAAGAGAACAAAGGGCTTGAAGGAGAATTAAAAACAAAAGAGGACCTTTTAGATAAACAACGCCAAATAATTGAAGAGTTAAAAAAAAAGGCTTAAAGAATAAGCATGATGGCATCTTTACTATTAGTTTTATAATGGTATAGTGTTTATAAAGATTGTTGATTAACAAAATGACAATAGAAGAATTACAAGAAGGAGCCATGCTGCTGGTTGACAAACCATCTAAATGGACTTCTTTTGATGTGGTGAATAAACTACGGTCGGCACTACGCTTAAAAAAAGTGGGACATGCCGGCACTTTAGATCCCTTAGCCACCGGATTATTGATTTTGTGCACCGGTAAAATGACCAAGCAGATAGAGCAGTTTCAAAGTTTAAAGAAAGAATATACCGGTTGTATTAGCATTGGCGCGAGCACGCCATCTTATGATGCAGAAACTGAGATTGATAGAACTTGTGACACCCATCATATTAAAAAAGAACAAATTATAGAAGCAACAAAAGCCTTTATTGGTTGGCAAGAACAAATAGCCCCAGCATATTCGGCAGTAAAACAAGCAGGTAAAAGAAATTACGAACGCATTAGAAAAGGACAAGCCGTACCAGAAAAAAAGAGGTGGGTTTATATGGAAGAGTTTGAAGTGATAGATATCAATATGCAAGCTAGCGAAACCAACCAACACTGTCTTGAAGTTTTTTTTAAGATCGTCTGCGGCAAAGGAACTTATATTAGAACCATTGCTCATGACTTTGGTTTGTTTTTAGATAATGCCGCCCATTTAAGTGCATTAAGAAGAACAAAAATTGGGGATCATTCCGTTGAACGAGCACACCGCATTGACGAATTAATTAATGTTTTAAAAACAGATGATGCGGGTTTTTAAAGATCTTATTAATTTACCTGCTTTAAAAAACACCGTACTAACAGTGGGCACTTTTGATGGCGTACATCACGGACATCAAAAATTGATACAACGCTTAAACAACCGGGCTAAAGATATAGATGGAGAAAGTTTAATCGTAACTTTTCATCCACATCCACGCATTGTAGTACAAACCGAACCCAACATACAATTGTTAAACACTATTGACGAAAAAATTGAATTGCTAACTCAGTACGGTGTACAAAATTTAGTAATTGTAGCGTTTAACCGGAATTTTTCTAACCAAAGCCCCGAAAAATACATTAATGATTTTTTGGTACGTAACTTTAGTCCTAAAATTATCGTAATTGGATATAATCATCAGTTTGGCAAAAATAGAGCCGGTAATATCAATTTGTTAAACGAATATGCCAAAACAAATGCTTATTCGGTTGAAGAAATATCGAAACAACAAATAGAAGATATGTCAGTAAGCTCCACTAAAATTCGTCAATATTTAACAAAAGGTCAAATTGAAAAAGCGAATGAACTACTTGGGCATCCGTATACACTAAAAGGCATTGTAATTAAAGGGGAGCAAATTGGGGCTACTATTGGTTTTCCAACAGCTAATTTACAAATTGAAGAGCCTGCTAAATTAATACCCAATGAAGGCATATATGCTGTATTGGTCAAACGCAATGAAACCTTAAAACAAGGCATGTTGTATATTGGCAACAGGCCCACTTTACAAGGGAAAAACCGTTCTATTGAAGTTAATATTTTCGATTTTAAAGATGATTTATATGGAGAAACCTTAAAAATATATTTCATAAAAAAAATAAGGGAAGATCAATATTTTGTAAGTATTGAAAAAATGATCGAAGCGATGCATCAAGATAAGATTGAAGCATTGGATGTGTTGAACAAGTATGCCGGCAAACAAACACTTTTAAATCAATTATTTGAACATTAATATTTAATATTCATCATATAAAGATTGCCAACAGAAAAAAAATACGTCTAATAAAATATAGATGCAAAACTAAATTATACCATCTGAAAACAAAGTAAAATGAAATAATAACGTGTCAGAAGAAAACTTTAGTCAATTTAAATTTAATAGCGACCTTTTTGATGGATTAACTGCTATGGGGTTTTCAAAACCTACGCCCATTCAACAACAAGCTATACCCGTTATACAAGAGGGTAGCGACATTATCGCTTGTGCGCAAACCGGTACCGGAAAAACTGCTGCTTTTTTATTACCCATTATTGATACAATAGGGAAATCAAATTCAGGCAAACATATTGATGCCATTGTAATTGCTCCTACCCGCGAGTTGGCTTTACAAATAGATCAACAAGTGGATGCACTCGGCTATTTTACCGGCATTAGTTCTTTAGCCATTTATGGGGGTACCGATGGTGTAGAGTTTGTACAACAGAAAAAAGCTTTAACCGAAGGAGCCAATATTATTATCGCTACACCGGGTAAGTTGCTCTCGCATTTGCGCTTGGGTTATGTAAAAAGTAAGCAGTTACAATTTTTAATTTTAGATGAAGCCGACCGGATGTTGGATATGGGTTTTCACGATGATATTATGAAAATCATTTCCTTTTTACCCAAAGACCGGCAAACTTTGTTGTTTTCTGCTACTATGCCTCCAAAAATACGACAGTTGGCAAAAAAGATATTAAAGCCCGATCCGGCAGAAGTAAATATAGCCATTAGTAAAACTGCCGATGGTGTTTTGCAAGCCGCCTATTATGTAATGAGCAACGAAAAAATTAAGTTGATCGAAAACATGTTAGATGGCAAAAAAAGCTATAAAAGCATTTTAATTTTTGCCTCAACCCGCTCCGATGTAAAATCTATTACGCGTGCTTTAAATGCTAAAAAGTTTGCAGTCGATCAAATTCAATCAGACTTAGAGCAAAGTGAAAGAGAACAGGTTTTACGTAAGTTTAAAAATAAAACCATTCAAATGTTGGTAGCAACTGATATTGTTTCAAGAGGTATTGATATTGATGATATCTCGTTAATCATCAATTATAATGTACCCGGAGCCGAAGATTATGTACATAGAGTTGGCAGGACAGCACGAGCTGAAAATACAGGTTTGGCAATTACCCTGATCGATCCGGAAGAAAACTATAAATTTAAAAAAATTGAAAAACTAATTCAACAAGAAGTTCCTAAAATGCAATTACCCAAAGGTTTCAGTAAAGTTGACCTAACCGAAAGAAACAGAGGCTACAGTTCAAGTAAAAGTAAAAAGGGCTATGGCGGTAAAAAGCGTTTTAGTGGTAATAAAAAGAATTACAAAAACAGATCTTAACCAGACAATTGTTTAATTCCCTCTTAGTTTAATAAAGGATTGTTAATTGATTGGAAAAGCGAATACGTTAAAATTAAATAATATATAATACAAAATGTAATTAAAGAGTATTTTAGAAGTATTAAAAAACTGCCTTACCTAAAATATATGCAAGACAGTTTTATTATATTAATTGTAATTTTAAAAGTCTAAAACACCATAACCAATAGTGCCAGTATTGTAATAATCCCAACTACTTGAACTCGAATTATCTAACCATACATTAGGATGACTATAGAGATGTGAACTACCCGTTGCCGAAACCGTTTGGTAGCTTGGATACATATAAATGTCAAAATCTGTTGGAAACCAACCGTCGGTTCCTTTTAAAGCGAGCTGCCCCCATCGCGCACGTGCCCAGCTAATAGACGAACCGTTAATCGGTGCTCTTAACAAATAATAATCCCAATCACCTTCTTCCCGGTCGTCTCCAAAATTATCTAAATTAAACCATTTAGTAGTAATATTACCTCTGTTAGATGCAAAATTAAGTCTGCCATACACATTAGCATCTGTACCGTTATTGGTTTGCGGTCCTGTTTTGGTTCTTAATCGAAAAAATAGTTCCGTACTAACACCTCTTTCAGCTAATTGAGGTTCTTCCAATTTTAATTGGTTGATGTATTTGTCCACTGCTTTTTTCCATTGGGCGTCGGCTTCTTCACGGGTCAAATCGTCACTAAAACTCATCCGCAAAGCAGGTTCTAATACTTCTGTGTTTTCATCAATCAAAAGTTCTTCGTTATTGTTGGTGGTACTTTTGTTTCCCTCTTGTATAGCTTCCGTAGTAGCGGCATCAATTACTTGTTCAGTTTTTTCGCAAGAGGTCAAAAAAAAGCTTAAGCAAATTACAGCTATCAAGCTGCTAAAAATTGTTGTTGATTTAAATTTTAAAAAAATCATGTTTAATTTTGTTTATCGATTAATAATAAGGAGTAAAGCGGTTTTGTTTTATTTTTTTAAATCGCTTTGCTCATTTGTTGTAAAGGGTATTTTTTAGTCCACGTTTAGCCGGGGTCGCTTGGCTTACTTACTTCCTCGAAATAAGTTTGCCGGTTTCAGTTCATTATTTTTTACATGGTTGTTTTGTTTTGCTTTTATATCCTGCTAAACACTAAAACATTACCAAATAGTTGAAAAAAAATTATAGCTGAAATTGGTTTTTTGACTTTAATTGAACTGTATAACTGTATTATTATGTAAGCAATTAGGCTTAGAAATAGACGAATACAGCATAGGTTAATTAGTCTAAAGCACACAGATACTGCGCAGTCCAATCCGTTTCACTACATGGATTCGCAGCAAAATGATTTAATGATAAGGTTTTCAGGGTGAATTGTTTGTTGCCATAACGACTTCAAGTCGTTTTCCTATAAACTCAACTACTTTGTAGTAGGTGTTAATTGGGTGCATTTATTTTTACAATTATTATAGAATTCTAATTATATAATTAATGTTTAAAAACCCGGTACCAACATCGCAGCCCAATCAACAAAAAAATAGGAATAAAAGCCAAATGATATTGTTGAGGAAATATGGGAAACAAAAGCAATAAAGCACCAGATATTCTAAGTATAGACCACCAAAACCATCTCCAGTTTTTTATAAGCGCAAAAGGTGCTAAAAATAGATACAGCGGATTAGCCCATAGCATGTTTACGTTCTGATGGCATGCCTGATGATCTGTACCAAACCACATAAACAGAAAAACACAACCCATCATACCTAAAACTAAAAACAAGAATACATCAAAGGTGTTTTGTAAGATTTTGTTTTGAACCAAAAAAGTAAATAAAGCAGTTCCCAATAAAAGAAGTATCATCACAACGAGTGGGGTAAAAAAACCAACTGAAGTATTGGGTTGAAACTGATAGGGTAGGAGTGTTGTAGATTCTGAAAATAACGGCTTATAATTTACCTTGCCTTTATTGAGGTTACTTTCCAGATAATCGGGCAAAAACATTTGATGGCGAAAGCTCGCTCTTTTATCAGCTTTCAAACCCAATATTAAATCAATACCAAAATCTGCCCAAGGCATGGTAATTAAATATTCATCTAATAACTGCCTGAAAGTTACTTTACGGTTTGAGGTATCGCTATATTCAAAACCTGCACCTAACTCAATCTCCACTACATCTCTAATTCTTGAAGCACAATTATCATAAAAAAAATCGTACAAATATTCCCGGTTTTCTGGCAGATAGTTTTGCGCCAGAAAGTTGATGACTGCAGCCTTTTGGCTATCGGTTAAATTCATCACCCGCTCGGTTACTTTCCGGTTCTCCCGAGTATAAACATCTAAAAAACTGTTCAATTGTTGTCGCCCGAGCTGGTACATCAATTTTCCTCGAATGAATTTTTGGTAAAAGTTAGGTGTCCGAAAATTGAAAATTCCATAGTTGTAAACAATGTCGCTACCGCTTAAAGTATCTTGTATTCTTATAGCCGAATGACCAAAGGTAGTATATAATTCTTCACCCGGTGAAGCAGTAAGTAAAGATATGGTAGATGATGCCGGAGATAAATTTTGAGATAGCAAATTAACGTTACTCCAAAACAGAATCAACAGTAATATGGGATATTTTATTTTCAACACAACTAATAATTTAAATTGAATAATCAATCAATTAATAATTAATCAATTCATCCATAACTTTCGCCAACTTTTCAGCAGACGGCAACATTGTTTTTTCTAAACCATAATTTAACGGAACGGCAGGTAAATTCATTGCTCCAACAACTTCAATTGGAGCATCTAAATATTCCCAACAATGTTTACTAATTCTTCCAGCAAGGCTTTCGGCAAAAGAATCTTGTACGGGTTCTTCGGTTAAAACAATACACTTACCATGTCTTTTCACCGTTTCAAAAATGGTCACTTCATCTAAAGGAGCTAATGTTCGAAGATCAATAATTTCTATACAACCTTCAAATTGTTTAGCAGCATTTAATGCCCAATGAACACCCATACCATAAGTAATTACACAAAGCGTGTTGCCAATTACTACTTGTTCAGTAGAACACTCTAAAGCGATCCGAGCTTTACCCAACGGAATGATATAGTGTTCATCTGGTTCAACAGTTTTAGCCGCCTCTGTACCTTTTACTTTACTCCAATATAAACCTTTATGCTCTAACATTACTACGGGATTAGGATCTAAAAAAGCTGCTTTAAACAAACCTTTCATATCGGCAGCGTTGGAAGGGTACACTATTTTAATTCCTTTTATTGGCAGTAAAGAAGATTCATGAGTCCCGCTATGATAGGGTCCACCTCTATCATAAGCCCCAACCGGTATACGAATAACACACTGTACTGGATGTTGACCAATAGACAAATAATTCGATTTTGCCAATTCAGTTGCCAACTGATTAATACCGGGCCACATATAATCACAAAATTGAATTTCAACAATGGGTTTACAACCACCAAGCGACATGCCTTTGGTTGAACCAACCAAATAGGCTTCTTGTATCGCAGTATTAAAAACTCTTTTTTTGCCGAACTTTTGTTCTAAAGTGGCGGCTTCTCTAAAAACACCACCAAGCCTTCCGCCAACATCTTGTCCATACAAAAGGGCTTCTGGATATTGCCGCATAATTTCTTCTACTGCATGCAAAGCGGCATCTACCATTACTACTTTTTCTCCATTAATTGGGTTGCGCTCGCCTTGTTCTTTGCTTACCGGAGTAGCCGCAAAAATATGCGTTGAAATTTCTTCAATTAAAGGTTCTTGCGCATTTTTGGCTTGTTCAAAAGCAAGGTTGGCTTCTTGGTACGCCGTCTGCTCAATTTCACTTAAATCGGTTTCACTAAAGCCGAGTTCTTTTAAATAATTACGAAATTTAGGATTTGGGTCATCCAAATAATGTTTCGCCAAATCATGTTCGCCTCTATACCATTCTTTTCTTACACCAGAAGTATGATGCCCCAATAAAGGCACCGAAGCACGTACTAATATAGGAGCTCTATTATTGCGCACATATTGTGTAGCTTCTTTCATGCAAAGGTATGCCTCTTCAAATAAGCTACCATCGCATTGCCTGCGTTCCATGCCTTTAAAACCTGCAGCATATTCATAAGCATTCATGGCTCGCGATTCTGCAGCCGTAACTGAAATACCCCATTCATTATCTTGCACTAAATATAAAATAGGTAATTGATGTAACACCGCAAATTGAAAAGCCTCTGCAACTTCTCCCTCCGTAACCGAACCATCTCCTAAAGAACACAATACGATAGACTTTTTTGTTTGGTCAGATAAACCTTGTTCTTCTTTATACTGAATAGCTTGCGCCAAACCGGTTGCCGGAATAGCTTGCATACCCGTTGCGGCAGATTGGTGTAAGATAACCGGCTTGCCTTGATGCTTTGCTGCGGGATGCGAATAATAAGATCTTCCTCCACTAAAAGGATCATCTTTTTTACAAAGTAATTGAAGCATTAACTCGTAAGGGCTGTAGCCAAAACCCAACATCATCGATTCGTCGCGGTAGTACGGTGCAGCATAATCAAACGGTGTTAACTGAAAGGCTGCTGCTAATTGAATAGCCTCATGCCCTCGTGAAGTACCGTGAACGTATTGTGTGATATCGCGGTTCTCCTCATAAATTTCAGCCATCCGTTTCGCCAACGACATCATGCGATAGGCTTTTCTTAAAATGTTGATGTCAATTTTTTCTGCTTCTTTTACCATATTAGTCTTATGGCAAATATAAAATTTATCTGCCAGTATCAGTTTTTGTTAATTAGAAAATAATCAGCAGCTATATTTTCGAATTGCAGTCCCGCTTTCCATTGCAAGTCCTCGCCTGCCAACACACAAGGCTAAACTGCAGCTGTGGGCTTTCCATTGCAATCGGGTTTAGTTTATTAAGGGTGGGGCTATCTGGCAGCGCCCATTAGCGACACACTTTCATATCTACCTTTTACCGTATCTATCCAAGCGTTTTGTTCATTTTCTTCTGCCATTCTAATCAATTCACCCATGCCAATTTCCGCCATCCGGGCGTCTTGCTCGTAGGCTTTCAACATATCTTTTGGTAAACTTCTTACATATTCCAAATCATCTAACAAATTATAGGCAATTTTATCCGATACTTCAATGGCTTTATCGGCTGCATTGGCTTTGTAATAGGCTTCTACTGCAAAAACGGTAAAAAAGTCAAAAGGTATTTTGTTGTTGTTTAGATAAGTTAAGCCTTTTTCTAAAATTTGTTTGGCTTTTTCGGTTTCACCTTCTTCAGCCAATTGTAAGGCTAAACGCGCAAAATTACTTCGCAAGTTGGTTGCCATTCTTCTAATGGTTTCGGTGGTTGAAACACTAGGGTCTTCAATATTACCAAAAGTAAAGTCATTCATTAGATTTTCATACATCACATCCGATCGTATTCTGCCGGTATAGCCACCTTGGCTTACTGCCTCTACAGGAACTAAGCGATAAGTTAAACCTTCTAATTGAAAATATTTTTGTAAGCCCAAATAACTATCCGGATTAATGGAAACTGCAAAATAAACGGGACGTTCCCATCCATTTTTTGCATTTTCAGCAATGATATCTAACAAATAAATATCATTTTTCAACAAGCTGTTACGGTTCATTTTCCAAGTCATTTTATCCACTATTTTATCATAATCTTGCGGTGCAACCATTTGTTTATCCATGATAGTTTGTTTATTTACATCAATACTCAAATTTTTGGTTGGATAATAATTGACCTTTCTACCCGATTGAAGTGGCAAACGCGTATCATCCCGATTCATAAAATCGACAATACTGGCTAAATTAAAATGTTTTCCTTTAGGTGCTACTTCCGGGTTTTCCAAAAATTGAATCATATTCCGTTTATCGCCTCTGTATTTATCTGGTGTTACACTAAATTTAACCGGAGCCGCTTCGTTGGACTTTTTACGCAATTGATTGATGTACCAATCAACACCTAATAAACTCAGGTTAACTATGCGTATATCTGTTCTGACCCCTTCTACTTCTTGTGCATACCATAATGGGTAAGTATCGTTATCACCTTGCGTAAACAAAATTGAGTTGGGTTCGCACGATTCTAAATAGTTGCGTGCCATATCGCGGGCAATGGTGCTGCCACCCCGGTTATGATCATTCCAACCTTGAGAACCCATTAAAGCCGGAGCGATAAAAGCAATGGCAACGGCGGCATAAGCGGCAAACTGTTTTCCAATTGGTTTTCTTAAAATATCATATAATGCCATTACGCCCAAACCAATCCAAATGCAAAATGCCCAAAAGGAGCCGGCAAAAATATAGTCTCTTTCTCTGGGTTCAATGGGTGGCGAGTTACCATAGATAATTAATAAAATACCCATTGAAACAAATAAAGCCAATACAGCAAAAGCTCGATATTTATCACTGGTAAAATGAAAAACAGCTCCTAATAAACCAATTAATAAGGGTATGAAAAAGAAAGTATTTCGAGAGTGATTGTTTTTTTTGTAATCTGGTAAATCGGCTTGTGGACCTAACCTTCGGCTATCTAAAAAACCAATGCCACTTAACCAATTACCATCTTGTGGTCCACGCACCCCTTGTATATCGTTTTGCCTGCCAACAAAATTCCAATTAAAATAGCGCCAATACATCCAACCTAATTGATATTTCCAGAAAAATTCGATATTATCGGCATAAGTGGGCTTTTTGCCGGGTCGTAAACCTACCCATTGTTCATATAATGATTTATGAGAAGCATCTGGTGAATGCATACGCGGAAATAAAATGGTTTCTTTATCATCGTATTCGTAATTAAATTTCTCACCAACTACCTCATATTTATCTTTTCCTTTTTGATAAATTTTATCATATACTTTTGTGTCGATAGGCTTTGTATAATAGTATGGTCCGCTCAACAAGGGGCGAGAACCATATTGTTCTCTGTGTAAAAACGACATTAAGCTGGGCATATCTTTTGGGTCGTTCATATTAATGGGTGTATCTGCATTAGCTCTGATAACCGTGGTTACAATTGGGGCAAAACCAATCATAATCATAGTAAAAGCTAACAGAGCATTGTAGCCAATTACCAATCCCAATTTTCTTAAAATATATAAACCGACAATAATGGCGGTTATAAGTAAGAAAATAAAAAAGAATACACCACTGTTAAACGGCAAGCCGAAACTGTTGACAAAAGTAATTTCAAAGCCTGAGGCGATACCTGCCAATCCGGTAATGACCACTTTCAAAAAAAAACCAAGTATAGCTACTGAAATAATACCGGTTAGAAAAAAGCCTTTCCAACTAAAATTATATCTTCTAAAAAAATAAATATAGCATATTGCCGGCAGGGTTAACAAATTGAGCCAATGCACGCCAATAGAAACACCCATTAAAAAGAAAATGAGCAGTAACCAACGGTCGGCATAAGGTTCGTTGGCGTGTTCATCCCATTTTAAGGTTAGCCAAACTACTAAGGCGGTAAAAAATAATGACATCGAATAAACTTCTGCCTCTACTGCTGAAAACCAAATGGAATCGCAAAATGTACCCGCTAATGCTCCCACAAAGCCACTACCTAAAATGGCAATTGCTGCGCTTCTGTCTAACACGTCGTGTTTTTTTAGATACGCTCTTCTTGCCAAATGGGTGATTGACCAAAACAAGAACAACATAGCGAATGCCGAGCAGAGAGCCGACATAAAGTTAACCATGACAGAAATCATTTCGACACTACCAAAAGAGAGCAAAGTGAATAAACGCCCTAACATTAAAAATATGGGCGCACCCGGTGGATGCACAACTTGTAGTTTGTAAGAGGCGGCAATAAATTCGCCACAATCCCAAAAACTAGCAGAAGATTCCATAGTTAGGGTGTATACTAAAGCTGAAATGGCAAGCAAAACCCATCCAACTATATTATTGTACTTTTTAAATTCAGATAATGACATATTTGTTTTTTACTTAATTTTGGGAGTCGCAAAATTAACTATTTATCTATAACTAACTTAAAATGTTTGTAATTGATTTTTATTTTATTTCGTATAAAAAATATGTTATTAAAGAAACTTAAATTTACGTGCCGCGTATAACAGAGGTTTACTTAGTTTAATTTGAATTTAATAGTTTTTAAAAAGAATAAATATCGTAGTTTTGTAAACTATATTAATATTAATGAAACAATATGGCTTTAAAAAAGCAGATACTTACTAAAAAAGAGCTAACTTTTCTTGAGAAATATTTAAATAGTTCATCCCCAACCGGACACGAATCTTCAGGTCAAAAAATATGGTTAGATTATTTAAAACCCTATGTTGATACCTACGAAGTTGATAATTACGGAACGGCTTACGGTATTATAAATCCGAAAGCAAAATATAAAGTAGTTATTGAAGCGCATGCCGATGAAATTAGCTGGTATATTAAATATATAGATGAAGAGGGGTTTTTGTATGTTGAAAGAAATGGCGGTTCTGATCCACAAATTGCTCCTTCGCATAGAGTAAATTTGCATACGGAAAAAGGTTTTGTAAAAGGAGTTTTCGGTTGGCCCGCTATTCACTTAAGAAAGGGTAAAACTACACAACCCAATGCAAATAATATTTTTATAGATGTAGGGGCAAGAAACAAGCAAGAAGTGCTTGATATGGGCATTGATGTAGGTACCATTGCCACTTTTGATGCCGGTTTAATGCCTATGAATAATGGTCAATTTTATGCCGGTAGAGCAATTGATAATAGAGTAGGGGGCTTTATGATTGCGCAGGTGGCTCGTTTGCTGAAAGAAAATAAAGACAAACTACCTTATGGTTTATATATTGTGAATGCCGTACAAGAAGAAGTAGGTTTGCGTGGTGCTCAAATGGTAGCCAATCGTATTCAACCGGACGTTGCCATTATTACCGATGTAGGTCACGATACATGCACACCCTTAGTTAAAAAACAAGAGCTTGGAGAATTTAGATGTGGCAAGGGACCCATACTTACTTACGGACCGGCAGTGCACAACAATCTTTTAAAATTAATAAAAGCAGCAGCTGAAAAGAACAAAATTCCATATCAATTGGAAGTGGTATCAAGAAGTACTGGTACCGATACCGATGCTTGGGCATATTCCAATACCGGAGTTGTTTCTGCTTTAATTTCAACCCCATTACGCTATATGCATACTACCGTTGAAACCATTAGTAGAGAAGATATAGATAATGTAATTCGATTGTATTACTATACTTTGAAATCCATTAAAAACGGGCAGGATTTTCGGTATTTGAAGTAGGTTTCAAAGTTTGAGTTGAGTTGTTAAGGTTTTTACGTGACTAAACTTGTCCATCATCAATGGTAATCAAATAATTGCCTTTCGCTTAATGTAAACCACATTAATTTGCCTGATATTGTCCAAAATTTTTGGATAGCCGAATTACAGTTAAACGGACACTATATTTTTGTTTGAGCATATGAATTTGTTACCAATTCTCATCGCTGCTTCTGTCTTCTACCACAATGATGTCCACTTTTTTTTGAAGGGTATCAAACATATAGAAAATTCTTTCTTATACGTCAAATAACGAATCTTTACTGGCATTTTACAATTTAATAGATGCGGCGAGATTATAAATCTCACCGAGGTTGGATTGAAGTGAAGAAGTTGGTTCAGGAGTAAAAGGTGACATCTTTCCTAAAAAGGTGTCATCTTTAGTAATGGTTAGCCTTTGTTTAGAGCAGTATCTACAAGTCTAAAAGACTTGAAGAAAAATTGCCACAAGTCTAAAAAAAACTTGCGGTAGAGTTGATAATATCGCATTACAAATGCTGGTAATTTACTTCTTACTAGATGCGGCGAGATTGTAAATCTCGCCGAGGTTGGATTAGAGCAGAAAAATGACTTGAAGATAATTGAACGACTTCTTGAATTGTCTTTTAAAAATTGGCAAGGGAGTAGTATCGCATTGCAAATGCTGGTATTTTACTTTTTAATAGATGAGGCGAGATTATAAATCTCGCCGAGGTTGATAGGCAGCTTGATAAATATTTTTATATCATATTCAAAAAAAATATTTAATTTATTCATTAGTTAGGTAAACTCAAAAATAAGAAGCCACCCCAAACTCAAACCCAGAAGTACGCTTAGGTGGGTTACCCAATAAGTCAGAAAACCATTGGTAGCTTGCATTTAAGATAATGGCTGTTTTTGGGATGGGGCGAAATACTAAGCCGCCGGTTACTTTGTAATAATCGTTGGTTATCTTTTCTCTGGTTTTGTTGAAATAACCATTGCTTAAGTCTACATAGTCAAAACGAAAAGCTAAATCTAACGTTAAGGCTTGGTTTAATTTTTTGGGTTGGTAACTGTATGCCCGATAAATTAAATCAACATAAGTACCCCATTGTTGATCTGCATAAAGCTCCATCATATTACTTGGAATATCCACCACATTCATAGCTACTTCCGATTGCATTTTTAGTTGACCTTGCTTCAACATAAAATCGAGTGCATAAATTTGTATATCTCTTATCGTGTCAGACGCTTCATTACTGTATCTACCAGATAAAAAGGAGGCACCCATCTCAAAAATATCCGGTTCGGTAAAAGCGAATCGACCGTTGACCATTAAGTTTTTGTTATTATCGTTTAAACGCAATTCATTGTTTTTGCTTAATTGCATTTCTGTATTTGCCGATGGCGTGTATAAAATTTGCTCTCCAATGCCCTCAATAAAATTGAGCTCGTAGGTGAATTTACAATCGATCTCTTTACCTAAGGTGCCAAAAAAACCAAAACCGGCATCACTATAAATAACCGGTAGCAAATCAGTAGTTAGTTTCGGTTCGGTTAAAAAACTTTTATCGGCAATAATGTGGTAGCGGTTAAAATGCCCAATTGGTATGTTAATAAAACCAGCCCGAATTCCCCAACTTTCAGCCGGTTGGTAACTTAAAAAGAGATTCGTAAAATGAACCTTTTTATCTAAAAAATTATATTCGGTTTCACTAAACACGTGTAAACCCTTTGCCAAATTTAGTTGTGCAGCAAGTCCTATTTTATCTAAATTGGCTTTAATACTATCGGTAACGCCTTCTCTTTGAAAAGCTTCAAGTGAAGCGTGAGCATAACCGCCTATAAATAAAAACTTAGCAGGTTTATACAATTGTCTATCAAAATCCGCTGTGATTTGATGTTTATCAATTTGAGCAATTAAGCAATTAATCGTAAAACAAAAAACAAACGTACTTAGCACTTTGCTACCAAGCGAGATAGCCTTAATTTTGTGAGTTTTGATGAAATACAACAAAGTTTATAAAGATCTTAAAAAACAAATAATTTGATCTTGCTCAACACCAGTAAGCGCATTAAAATTTTGTTTGATGATATCTGCTTCACCACCGTGCGCCTGTATAGCATCGTATAAAGTAGTTGCTCTGCCATCGTGCATATAATAGCCCGTTCCACCTTGCGATTCTTCGGCTAAACCCAAGCCCCATAAAGGCGGTGTGCGCCATTCAAAAGTTTTGGCATCTCCTTCGGTATAACCATCATCTAAACCCGGTCCCATATCGTGTAACAACATATCGGTATAAGGATGAAAGGTTTTATTGCTTAAGAATTCAAAGGCGGTTTCACCTGTTGTAAAACTATCTCGATGACATTTAACACAGCCGGTTGCAATAAATAATTTCTCCCCTTCCACTACATTGTTATTAGTTACTTCACGGCGAGGTGGCGGTGCAGTTGAACGCAAAAAGAAAGTTAAGGCTTCCAACATCTTATCGGATACTTCAGGATTAGGAACGCCGTCTCCGATTTCTTGAATTTCTTTTGGTGCTTTCCAGTTAAAAGGATCGTGATTTTCTGCAGAAGTGGTCATACCCAAATCTTCATTTAAAGCACGGGCTGCTTGCTGAAACAGGTTAACACTAAACGATTTTTTACCAAAACGACCAAGCATTCGTCCATCTTCTCTTTTAAACGGATTGGGAAGTATAAAACGGTTGTGTGCATAAGCCGGCGGCACCACATAAGGTACTCTACCCGAAATACCATCGCCATCAATATCTTCAGGGTCTGCCCAACTCATAATTTGCTCATCACTTATCGCTTCTAACAAGCCTAAACCACCAAGTGCTGGTGGATTTAAATGAACCACACCATCGGCTTCATCGGGCACTTCTTCTTCTGGGTAACCGTCAATAGAGCGGTATTGTAGTTGTGGTCCGCTTTTATCGTGCATTTCGGTAAAATGCCCGTGTTCGTCCCAGTTACCAAAACGTATTATTTCGTTAAACGGATGACCTTTACCCCCATTAAAATGGCAACTGCGGCAGGTAGTAGCGATAAACACCGGACCTACGCCTTCTTCTTTAGTAAACGACTTATTAAATACAGCATCTCCATCTAAATGAAGTGCCAATTCTTCTTCATTGAGCAGTGCGTTAGGTTTTATTAATACCAAATTTGGATTTGGTGCAGTATCCATTACATCGCAAGAAATGGCAAATAAAAAGATAGACGAAAACAAAAGAATGATGTACTTCAAATTTTTCATTTTTCCTTAAAAGCTTATTTTTCACAAAAGTAAAAAAATGTGATACAAATTGGTTATAATTAACACATATTTAAGCAATTATAATGACTAAAATTACAAATTTTAGTCCACAGTCATAAAAGCACCTTTACCAGTGTATCTTAAACTAAAGCCATGCTTTTCATATAAGTTTCGAGCATTATTTGTATCTGAAACCGTTAAATAGGTCGATTTCAGTTTTTTTTCTTTAAAAAAGAAAAGCAAAGCCTTTTGTAATAGCGTACTACCCAAGCCTTGTTTTCTGTATTGTTCATCAACCGCTAAAAAATGAATAAAACCTTCATTGCTTGGGGTAATATTGCAAAAAATGTATGCTATTAGTTGGTTTGAACTGACAATTAACCAAAGTTTATAGGTTTCACTTTGCAGCTTAATCATTTCATCAACAGTATAGTAAGTTTTTGGAAATGCTTTTTCGTGTAGCTTTTGTAAAGGTTTTAGGTATGATGGCGTGTAATTAATTGCTTTATGTGTTTTTGGAGCAACGAGATTGGTCAATTGAAGATAGTTGTTTTGCAAACAGACATATTCGTGCGTGGCTTCTTTAGCCTCTTTAAAACCTTGTTGTTGATAAAAGCTTTGTGCTGAGGTGTTTTCAATATTGTAAAAAGCGGTCATCTTTTTTATTGTTGGAAAAGTAGTTCGCAGCTGATTAAACAATAGTTGTTTTAAATCAGTTGGTGCCGATTGATCGACAAAAGGACCCCACAACCAAATTTCGGTTAGTGGATTATGGTCGCTGTCTCCCCCAATTAAGCCAATTAATTGATCATTTTTAAAAGCCAGCAAAAACCGTTCTTCGTTTCTGCTGTGGTAGTCTTTTAGATCTGCCCATACCTCTTTTTTGCTTTGCCCACAATGTAAATGATGCTGGCTTGGTGTAGCATTATGAGTGGCAATAAAAGCAGCCATTTCTTCAAAATGAGTAGGACCGGCAATGTTAATTTGAATCATCCTTATAAAATGGTATCTATTGAATAAGCGGGTTCATTATTTTGATTACTGTAAATTCTTCTTAAGTATTCAGCTATTACCCCTAAGCCAAACATTAGGGCACTTGCAAGAAAAAAGATAGAGACCATTAAGGGAGTAAAACCCATTGGGGCATCATCCCAAATAAACCTTCTGATAATATAATACAAGCCTAACAAAAAGCTGATGACCGAACTAATGGCTCCAAAAAAAACCAAAAACCGAAGGGGTAAAGTAGTAAAGTTGAAGATCAAGTTAGTTGCTAACTTAATTAATTTAAGGGCACTGTATCCCGATTGACCGGCTTGCCGTTTTTCGTGATTGACCAAAGTGTAGGCTACCTTATTGGTATGCCAATGCAATAGCCCATCTAAATAAATATTGTTATGTTGCTGATTGATGATTTTTTGAGTAAGCTTATGATGTATACAACGGAAAGCTGTAACCTGTCCTTCATTTTTAAAGATAGACCTGAATACTATTTGCACCACCTTGCTTGACCAATTTCTAAAAAAATGATGTTGCTTTTGTGCATACACCCCATAAACTAATTCTGGCTTTTCCTCCACTTTCGAAACTGCTATAGCTTGTATTAATTTAGGAATTTCTTCAGGCGGGTTTTGCCCATCATCATCTATAGTGATGTGATACTCGCCTTTGGCATAATGCAAGCCACAATAAATTGCCTGATGCTGTCCAAAATTTTTAGATAGCCGAATAGCCGTTAAACGTTCACTATATTTTTGTTTGAGTATATGAATTTGTTGCCAACTTTCATCGCTGCTGCCGTCTTCTACCACAATAATGTCCACATTTTCTTGAAGGGTATCAAACACATAGAAAATTCTTTCAGCTACATCTAACAACGTATCTTTACTGTTAAAAACTGGTATAATTACGGAATATCGCATTGGATTGGGCGGTAAACTTAATAAAAGTATTGGTTAATATTGGCAAAGCGGGGTGTATGTGTTGCAGATTAAAGAAAAAGGTATGTTGCTTGAGGTAGAGAAGTTGGTTCGGGAGTAATAGGTGACATCTTTCCTAATAAGGTGTCATCTTTAGCATTGGTGTAGCCTTTGTTTAGGGCAGAATCTACAAGTCTGAAAGACTTGAAGAAAAAAGTGCCACAAGGCTAAAAATGACTTGCGACCACTACAGTGTTCAATTAAAAGTATATCAACTATATTGATAAAATTTATCTAACTCTATTCGCAAGCTTCTAAAAATTTAATTTCGGTCACTTCATTTTCAAATAGTGCTTTTTCATTTTCAACATACCGTTTAATTAGTTGACCATCGCAGTTAAAAAGGGTAATATCAAAATTGGGAGTACAAAGTGCGCCTTCTAATTGATTATAAAATACTTCCTTAAAATTATGAACGGCTTTATAAAAATGGGTTTTACAATTAGCATCGGCAAAACAACCGTTTTTTTGTGTCGCTAACCACGCCAACTCTTCCATAGGTTTTTCTACACCGCACTTTTCAATTTCTATTTGGGGTGTTTCGCCTTTCTTATCGCAAGCTTGTAGCAGTATTAGACTGATAAAAATGAAACTTAAATAATATGCTGTTATTTTCATGGTAAGATTTTAAACATTAAAATAAGGATTATAGTATTCAAAAAACAGGTTAAGTTTATCTTAAACTATTCCGGTTGCTTTTTTACTTCCATTTTGGTCAATTCTTCAATTATAGCATCGTATATTTCGTGTAATGTTTCTGGATGGTTCAAATAAAAGTCATAAGCCGTTTCGTATTCTAATGCGGTTATTTGGTGTGTAGCCAAAATTTGTGGATAATATTCAGATTTATGAGATCGCAGCAAGCTATCTTGACTAACCATCCTAAATTGGGCAGCAGCTTGGGCAACATACATATCCATTAAAATAGCTTGCATTTTCTCTTTATCAATAGGTGGCAAATCATTTTCTGAAGATGAACAAGCCATCATAAAAAATAAAATAAGTATACTTGCAGATAAAACGAACGTTAAATATTTCATACTTATGGTTAATGCTGCAAAGGTAGAACATTTTAAAAAAATTAGTGTTCAGCACAACTGTCAATTAGTTGCGGTTACCAAAAAAAGAGGAGTTGAAGATGTTATGGATTTGTACCGGCAAGGACAAAAAGTATATGGAGAGAATAGAGCCTTAGATTTGAGAGACAAAGCTAAAGCGCTATTGGAAGATATGGAGTGGCATTTTATTGGGCATTTGCAGACGAATAAGATCAAACATATTATACCTTATGTTAGCCTGATACATAGTGTAGATAGTTTTAATTTGTTAGAAGCGATTAATGAACATGCATCTAAACATAAAAAAATAGTGAACTATTTGTTGCAATTTCATATTGCCGAAGAAACGGCGAAATATGGATTTGATCAATCTAAAATAACCGACCTCATTGAATATTTTAAATTAGATAAAAATAAACATACTACATGTTGCGGGGTAATGGGTATGGCAACATTTACAGATAATAAAAAAAAGGTTAAACAAGAGTTTGTAAGGCTTAAAGAAGTATTTGATGAATTAAAAACACATTATTTTAAAAACCATACGCATTTTAAAGAAATATCGATGGGTATGAGTGGGGATTATGAATTAGCTATTGAAGCAGGAAGCACTATGTTAAGAATTGGAAGTGCCCTTTTTTCAGAAGAGAAAATTTTTATATGAAAAATAAAATACTATTTAACATATTGACATTCATATTTTTGATGTCAATAGGGGCTTGTCAAACCAAACATATTACTATAGAAAAAAAAGTGGAACCGGTAAAAGAGGATGGAGTTCACTTAATTGTTCTCGGTACTTTACAAGATGCGGGTTCGCCACATATTGCTTGCACAAAAACTTGTTGTAGCAATTTGTTCGAACAACCTTCACTTAACCGGAAAGTGGTTTCTTTAGGTATTGTAAACAATCTTCATCAAAAAACCTATTTATTTGAAGCGACACCCGACTTACCAATCCAAATGAAATGGCTGAAGGAGGCAACTCAATTTGAAGACAATGAAACACCGGATGGTATTTTTTTAACACACGCCCATATTGGGCATTATACAGGATTAATGTATTTAGGAAAAGAAGCCATGGGAGCGAAAAATATACCCGTTTATGCTATGCCTCGCATGAAAATTTTTTTAGAAAACAATGGACCTTGGGATCAATTAGTAACCCAACAAAACATCCAAATACTTGAATTATCTAATCAGAAAATGCTTGAATTATCTACAAATTTGAAAGTAACACCTTTTACAGTCCCGCATCGGGATGAATATTCTGAAACGGTGGGTTATTTAATTCAAGGACCATCTAAAAAAGCATTGTTTATACCAGATATTGATAAATGGGAGCGTTGGGAAAAGTGGATTGAAAAAGAAATTGCTAAGGTAGATTATGCGTTTGTAGATGCTACTTTTTATGACGCTCAAGAAGTAAACAACAGAGATATTAGTCAAATACCGCATCCTTTTATTATTGAAAGTATGCAAAGATTTGCCGGGTTAAGTAAAAAAGAAAAAGCAAAGATTTATTTCATTCATTTTAATCATACAAATCCGGCTTTAAATGTTGAAAGTGAGCAATATGAACTAATACACAAAAATGGTTTCAACATTGCGCAAACTTTTCAGCATTTTAAATTGTAGAAATGTTGTAGGAGTAGTAAGGGTATAAATTGATTATTCTTCTTCAAAACGTAACTCGATCAACTGATAAGACTTTTCAAGCTTATTAATTAGAATATAAGCTCTAAAAGCGTTTTTATCGGTATTAATATGCGCAATGGCAAATTCTGAATTGTTTCCCGAGTTACCTCTATGCAAAATTTCAAAATTTAATATTTGATGTTTTTTGAAAAACTCATTTAACACCTGCATAGCTTGATATTTGCTATAGGTTTGGTCTTCATCAATAATGGTAATGTCTATATTTTCATTAATAAAATTGCAAAGTTCTTGTGTATTATTAGCAATAATAAGTTTTCCAATACTGTCTATAATACCATTTGCATTTACGGAAGTAGTAAAACCTACAAATATGAAAAATAATGGAATTAATAACGCTCTCATAATTAGTAAATAGTATGGTTGATGTGTTTGATATAAAACTAATAACATAATTTATGCCAATATGGTGTTTAGGTTAAATAATGACAAAAAATATTTTCCTTTAAGACTGATATTTCTTTTTAAAGTTTAAAAATAACATAAATAATCAACCGATTTGATGATATTCATTTAAATTTTATCACTTTTGTAAAAAGAGTAAACTATTAGACTTACAAAAACATCTTTTTAAGATTAATTAAAAAAAATTGAGATTTAAAAAAGTAATTTTAATAATTCTGGATGGTTGGGGAATTGGGAAAATACCCAAAGCGGATGCCATTAACAAAGCCAACACACCGGTTTTTGATAGTTTAAAAAGCGGATATAGCGATGCTACTTTAACTACTTTTGGAGAAGCAGTGGGCTTGCCAAAGGGGCAAATGGGCAATTCGGAGGTTGGGCATTTAAACTTGGGTGCCGGCAGGGTAGTGCAGCAAGAATTAGCAAGAATTAACTCGATTGCTAAACATGGTGAATTTTCAAATAATAGAGCATTTCAGGAAGCCGCACAGCAAGCTATTGAACGCCAAGTGCCTTTTCATTTAATGGGTTTATTGAGCGATGGAGGTATACATTCGCATATTGATCATGTAAAAGCGATGATTAAATCCCTTCATCAATTAGGGGTTCCTCAAATATACTTACACACATTTTTAGATGGCAGAGATACCGACCCCAAATCAGGTATTGATTTTGTGAGAGATATAGAGGCATTTAATGAAAATTATCCGGCAAAGTTAGTTTCGGTAATTGGTCGTTATTATGCGATGGATAGAGACAAGCGTTGGGAACGAATTCGGGAAGCCTATAAATTATTAATTGAAGGGTTGGGCTCACCTACTTCAAATTTCACTGAAACCATTCAAGGCTTTTATGATTTGGATATTACCGATGAATTTATGCATCCTATTTTTGAAATCAAAAAAAACGGAGAAGCAGTAGGCAGAATAAAAGAAGGCGATGTAGTGGCTTGTTTTAATTTTAGAACAGATCGTTGCCGGCAAATTTCTGAAGCCTTTACCCAAAAAGATTTTCCAGCATTTAATATGCATAAACTATCCTTTTCTTATTATACCTTAACCGAGTATGATGAAAGTTTTAAAGAGGTATCGGTCATTTTAAGAAAAGAAGATATTACTAAGACAATTGGAGAGATAATTGCACAACAAGGGTTAAAACAATTACGAATCGCTGAAACGGAAAAATATCCACACGTTACTTACTTTTTTTCGGGAGGGCGAGAAGCTCCTTTTGAAGGCGAAGAACGAATTTTAATCAACTCGCCCAAAGTGGCAACTTATGATTTGCAGCCATCAATGAGTGCCGCTGAAGTTACGGAACGTTTAATTGAAGCCATACAAAAAAATGAAGCGCATTTTATAGTCGTTAATTATGCAAATGCAGATATGGTTGGACATACCGGCGTATTTGAGGCAGCCCAACAAGCTGTTGAAACGGTAGATACTTGTTTAGGTGAAGTAGTCAAGGCTGCGCAACAAAATCAATATATTCCAATTATTATTGCAGATCATGGCAATGCTGACTTTATGATTAATAAAGATGGAAGCCCCAATACTGCACATACCACCAACTTGGTTCCAATTATTGTGGCAGATACTGCATATACCGCCGAATCAGGCAAATTAGCAGACATCGCACCATCTATATTATCCTTAATGGAAATAGAGGCTCCAAATGAAATGGATGGAAATATCATAATTGAAAAACATGCGCAATAGACTAAGTACAGTATTTGGGTTTTTAGCTTTGATGATTGCCTTTTCGTGTCAAGATTCCAATGAAATACAAACTGATAGTATTCAATATTTTGATATGCATCAGTTTGTACAAAATGAAATTGAACAATTAAATAAACAAAACAAAACGCTGAAAAAAATTATTTATGCCAATGATACTTCCGATACACTCTTTATTCAAAAGCCTGATTGGCAAAAAGAATTACAAGTTTTTTCGTCGAGTAACATCAATAAACCGACGCTTTATGCAACCTATCAGGTAGATACCAATGTCAACATTATCCAATACCAATCACTCAAAACAAAAAATAAAGTAGAAGCACTTTCCATACATTACACTACTTCAAATTTAAGCAAGATTGAGAAAATAGAAATTCGCAATCGACAAGAAAACTTTATTACTCAATCAACAGAATTCTTACTTTATCAACCTACGCAAGGCTATTCAATTGACATACAGCAAAATTTAATTAGTCAGCAAGGTAATGCTTTTAAAGTAGTTGGGGTGATAAGCGATGAAATTGATTAAACAGAAAATGATTTAAAAAATTCTGAAAGTATTTCAAAATTTAAAATCAAAAACCCAATTAATAACAATATCCAAGCAGGAAACAGTATGATATATATTTTTACATCTAATTTCCATAAAATATGACACCAAATGTATAATGTTGTTAGAAGCAAATTGCCTGAGATTTCATCATTCAGTTGAAATAAATAACTTAAAACAATCGTAACACCAAATGGAGGTAAGCCCGCAACAATAAAAAGAAAAAACTGACCAATAAAAGGTAAATTTAAAGTCGTTTTAAGGTCTATATTTTCAGAATCAACCCAAATCATGGTATTTTAATTTTAGAGGATAAAAATTATTGATCATTCAATGTAAAATAAACTTATCAAATATGGAAATATTATAAAATATAAAACTTCAAACTAATAAATTCATTACATTAATAAGGTGTTTAAATAACTATCTTTTTTTTGAAGCGAAACGCTGAAACAATTTAGAAACGCGCTCCCCGCTATCCGTTCAAATGCTGCGCCACTACACAAGGGCAAACGCTTCAAGCAGCATAACCACTGCTATCGGGGCTAAACTTCCAACACCATCACTTTTAATATACATTGCAAATATATAATTAATAGTGCTTTAAGAACTAAATAAACCAGCATATTTTTATATTCATTAAAATGTATTTTTATTTATGTAATAAAAGCACTGGAAGTGCTACATCTTGGTAGCTATGTAATTCAATTTAATTGAGCTCTAGAGGAGCGACACTTTGATTAACTTTTGGCGGTATCGCTCCTCTGGAGCTTAACTAATGTGTAGCCTTTTATGCTACCAAGCTGTCATCCCTATGGGATTATCTTTGTACAATAGGATTACGTGGAATAGTAACGAGTTAAACTTAGTACTTATCCCATTAGCTAATTATTAAAGATTTACAAAACAAAAATAACTTCATAACTCATAATTAAAATATACATACTTACACTACATACTCCGTCTATATTGCCCCCCAACGTTATACAAAGCATTCGTAATTTGCCCCAACGAACAATATTTGGTAACCTCCATCAAATGCTCAAATATGTTTTGGTTTTGAACCGCAGTTTGCTGTAAGGCTTTTAGGTGATCTGTAGAAATAGCTTCATTGCGATGCTGTAAGGCTTGCAGGGTTATAATCTGATCTTCTTTTTCTTGGGTATCCGCCCGAATCACTTCTTCTGGAATAATAGTCGGCGAACCTTTGGACGATAAAAAAGTATTCACCCCAATAATAGGATAGTCGCCATTGTGTTTCAACATTTCATAATGCATACTTTCTTCCTGAATTTTACCACGTTGATACATGGTTTCCATTGCCCCTAAAACACCGCCACGTTCGGTAATTCGATCAAACTCCATGAGCACAGCTTCTTCTACCAAATCCGTTAAGTCATCAATAATAAAAGCACCTTGTAAAGGATTTTCATTTTTGGCTAAACCCAACTCATGATTAATAATCATTTGTATAGCAACTGCCCGCCGCACCGATTCTTCCGTTGGGGTAGTAATGGCTTCGTCGTAAGCATTGGTATGTAATGAGTTGCAATTATCGTAAATGGCATACAATGCTTGCAAAGTAGTTCGTATATCATTAAAATCAATTTCCTGAGCGTGTAAAGACCGTCCACTGGTTTGTATATGATATTTTAATTTTTGCGATCGGGCATTTGCTTTATATTTTAGCTTCATCGCCTTTGCCCAAATTCGCCGGGCAACTCTTCCAATTACCGCATATTCCGGGTCAACACCATTGCTAAAAAAGAACGACAGGTTTGGTGCAAAATCATCAATACGCATACCTCTGCTTAAATAATATTCCACATAGGTAAAACCGTTAGCCAAAGTAAAAGCCAATTGAGTAATGGGGTTAGCTCCTGCTTCAGCAATATGATAGCCGCTAATAGAAACCGAGTAAAAATTACGTACCTTATGGTCAATAAAATAGGCTTGCATATCACCCATCAACTTCAAAGAAAACTCGGTTGAGAAAATACACGTATTTTGTGCCTGATCTTCCTTTAAAATATCTGCCTGAACCGTGCCTCGAACTTTATTTAAGGTATCGGTTTTTATCTTTTCGTAAACATCTTTTGGTAATACTTTATCACCGGTTAAGCCTAAAAGCATTAAGCCCAAGCCATCATTACCTTCTGGTAAGTCGCCATAATATTTGGGTTGCGGATGCTTTGTAAAAAGCGCATTGATTTTGTCTTTAACTGCGGCTTCTAACCCATTTGCTTTAATATAAATTTCGCATTGTTGATCAATAGCCGCATTCATATAAAAACCGGTTAAGATAGAAGCCGGTCCATTAATCGTCATAGAAACAGAAGTTGTTTTTTCTGCCAAATTAAAACCGGAGTACAATTTTTTCGCGTCATCCAAACAACAAATAGAAACCCCTGAATTGCCAACCTTACCGTAAATATCAGGACGATGATCGGGATCTTCACCATACAGCGTAACCGAATCGAAAGCAGTAGAAAGCCGTTTGGCAGGCATGCCGGCACTTAAATAATGAAAGCGTTTATTGGTACGTTCCGGTCCACCTTCGCCGGCAAACATACGGGTTGGGTCTTCCCCTTTTCTTTTAAACGGAAATACACCGGCGGTAAAAGGAAATTCTCCGGGTACATTTTCTTGCAATACCCAAGTTAAAATATCCCCCCAATCTTTATAACGAGGCAAACTAATTTTTGGAATTTTCGAATGCGACAGAGAAACGGTTTTAGTAACTACTTTAATATCTTTATCGCGTACTTTGTAGACAAACTCATCTTCACCATAGGCTTGTTTTTTAGCTTCCCAATTTGTTAACAAAGTTTTATTTTCGTAAGATAGCTTTTGTTCTAAAACCGATTTTTTATGATTGACGACATCAGACAATGATAGATCATCCATCTTTTCTAAACCATCTAATTGATACAATTGTGTGGCGATATCTGCTTGCTCTTTTACCCAAGTATCATAACTTCTGTTATTTTCAGAAATTTCTGATAAATAGCGAACCCGCTTCGGTGGAATAATGTATATCTTTTCAGAAATTTCATTAGAACTACTAAATCGACTGTCAAATGCAGCCTCAGTTTTTTCATTAATCGCCTTGATGATGCCCATATATAATTGGTTCATACCAGGATCATTAAATTGGCTCGCGATAGTTCCAAAAACCGGCAGTTCTTCTTCCTTCGCTTCCCATAATTGATGGTTGCGCTTGTATTGTTTTTTAATGTCGCGCAAAGCATCTAAAGCCCCTCGCTTATCAAATTTGTTTAGTGCAATTACATCGGCAAAATCAAGCATATCAATTTTTTCTAACTGACTAGCTGCACCATATTCAGGTGTCATCACATACATCGCCAAATCACAAAAATCAACAATAGCAGTATCAGACTGACCAATACCCGACGTTTCTAAAATAATTAAATCGAAATTAGCCGCCTTTAAAATTGCCGTAGCATCTTGTATATATTTCGATAGCGACATATTAGCACTTCGTGTTGCCAACGAGCGCATATACACCCGTTTATTGTTAATCGCATTCATTCTAATTCGATCACCTAATAAAGCCCCACCGGTTTTTCGCTTTGATGGATCAACCGAAATAATTCCAATTTGCTGCTCATCAAAATCTAACAAAAAGCGTCGTACAAATTCATCTACAGTCGAAGATTTTCCTGCCCCACCAGTACCGGTAATTCCTAAAACAGGCGTATTACTTTTTTGGGCTTTTGCTCTTACTAAATCCAAAATATCTATACTATCCTCGGGAAAATTTTCAGCGGCAGAGATCATTCTGGCAATAGCAACATGGTTATCCGCACTTAAAAGCTTAAACTCTCCATTTAAATGCTGCCCAACCGGAAAATCACTTTGTTCTAACAGATCATTGATCATGCCTTGCAAGCCCATTTTTCTACCATCATCCGGCGAATACAAGCGGGCAATACCATAGTTGTGTAAGTCCTCAATTTCTTTTGGTAAGATGGTGCCGCCGCCGCCACCAAAAATTTTGATATGACCCGCACCGCGCTCTTTCAACATATCAAACATATATTTAAAAAACTCGTTATGCCCGCCTTGATAACTTGTAATCGCTATGCCCTGCACATCCTCTTGAATAGCCGTATCCACAATTTCTTTAACCGAACGATTATGTCCCAAATGAATCACCTCTGCACCCGAACCTTGAATTATGCGCCGCATAATATTAATAGCGGCATCGTGCCCATCAAACAACGACGCTGCGGTTACCATTCTAATTTTATGTTTGGGTACGTATGGTTTTAATTGTTCCATTTTTGTTGCTTTAACCTACAAATGTGTTTCTTAAAATAAAGAATTTTTACAAAAAGCGAAACAGTTTTCTTATAAAAAAACAAATTTATTATTTTTAAAACAAACTCAGATAATAAATTGTAGTCAAGTTATGGCAATTGCATAATAATATTCATTCGCTTCTACTTAATGGTTTTGCTATTAAAGCCCAAATTTTGTTCGCAGATACCAAGAATGTGTTTACCTTTGTACTTGGTTTCTTACCAACTACTTTTACGTTAACATTAATGAACAAATCGATACTTTGGGGCGCAATTATTCTAATTGCACTATTTACTTTTTTAATATGGGCAGGCTTTTTACAGTTGCCCAATAAAACTACGGTTGCAAGCAAAGCGGTTCCAAAAGATGCTATTGCGGTATTGCAAATACCAAATTTATCAAACGTAATAGGTAGTTTAGAAAAGTCCATCTACTTTAACGCCTTGCAAAAATGGGAATGGTTGGAGGCACTATGTGATGCGACCAATTTGTTAAATCAGCTTTCAGAAGATGAGCCTATGTTTAGCGATACTGAAAAAATAATAAGTTCATTACACTTGAACCAACAAAAAAAAGTGGAGCTGCTTCATATTTTACCGGCTGAAAAATATGGTAATAAACCATTCAAATTTTTTAGAAAAGCTTTTGTTAACGAAAAAGATAAAATACAACCGAAAACCTTTAAAGGGGTTACAATTTATAAAGCTCAAACTAATGTGAACAATTTTACTAATATTGTTTTTGCCGAATGTGAAGACCTGATATTGTTTAGCAAATCGGTTGCGTTAATTGAAAAAAGCATCAGTACCCTCAAAGCAGATATCGTTAATGAAGAAAGTATTGTAATTAAACCGCATAAACTAAGTAGCAAAACACCTCAGTTTAGTTTGTACCTTAATTTTGAACAATATGCAAAGTCTCAACAAACATTGCAAAATGATAAAACTACTGCCCTTAATAAATGGATAGGAGAAAATACCAATTTATTTAATGGAGATGTGTTTGCTACATCCGGCAAGTTGGTCATCAATGGTGCTTTTAAACATCAAAATTTATTTTTGAAGGCTTTACATGCAAATGCCGGCAGCAGTAAATTTGATCTAAGGGCTTTCATTCCAGAATCGATCACCGGTTTCCGTTGGTATGGAGTTAATAATTTTTATGCTTTTTTAGAAAGCTACTTAGAACAAACTGATGTAGAGCAAGCAAATTGGTTGTTAAATATAAGTGAAGGCTTAGGTAACGAATGCTTGATCAATTGGCATAACTCTAGTGCAACTGAACTCAGTTTTTTATTTTCGATAACTGATTTAGAAAAGGTAGGCAATAGCCTTGATGATAGTTTTAGCAAAGCAAGCTCCAATAAAATAAAATCTTTAAAACAAAATGCCTTAATCAATTTTGTAGCAAGCCAAACCGAATTTAATCAGCTTAAAGCAGCTTCTTTATGGTATACTTTTCACGCCGGTTATTTAATGATTGCCAACTCAAAAAAGATTATAGAAAACAATATTGCAGAATTAAAAACTGGAAAAACCCTTCATCAAAGCCAACATTTTATCGACTTTGAATCAAACCTTATTTCAAATGCGGTATCTATTATTTATCTGAAAAATGATCGTTTGGATACTTGGATAGATCAACAATTTTCTAATTTTAACAGTAGTCAGCAAACTGAGGTACAAAATTTTCATCCTATAATTGTGCAGTTGTATCCGGCAAAAAAAGATTTGTACTTACACACTACAGTAGCTTATAAAGGAAAAGGACTAGCTCAAAAAATTGACTTTGATTTTGAACAACCGGTTATAAAGAAATTTTTTGATAAAAAACCGAAAAAAAGCAAATGGCAAAATTTAGTTGGCGAAAAAATAATGAATGGGCCTCATCAATTTTTAAATCATTATACGGGTGTAAATGAATCACTAGTTCAAGATGGCAACCATACCTTGTATTTAATTGATCCGCAAGATAGCATCTTATGGAAAAAGAAATTAGATGGACCTATATTAGGAGGCATTCGTGCAATTGATTATTATCAAAACAATAAATTACAAATATTATTAAATACTTCATATTCCATTTATTTAATTGATAGAAAGGGAAGAGATGTAAATACTTTTCCGGTTAAACTTGACCAACATGCATCCAATCCGTTGAGTTTAGTTCATTATAAAGATTTAAATAAGATCAGGTATTTTGTTATTGGAGAGAAAGGAAAACTGATGGGCTTTAATAAAGATGGCACTACCTTAAAAGGGTGGAAGTTTAATGAATCGGTTGGTGAAGTAGAACAACCGCTCTTACATTTTATTAGTGATAAAAAAGATTATTTATGTGTTGTGAATAAAGAAGGTTTGGTGTATATGTTTAGTAGAAATGGAACCCTGCGAACCAATCATCCTATTCAATTGAACATCAAAAATATACAATCTTTATCTGCAAAAGAAGGCACTAACGGCAATAAATATTTGCATATAACCTATAATAAAAATAAAACTATGGGTGTAAAAATTGATGGAAGTGTTATTGATAATTAAATCCAGTAATTTTAATTCATCATTTTAATCACCAATTAATTGGTTGTGTATTTTGCTGCTCTAACAGTTTGTTAGTCTTAATAAAATGCTCACAACCAAAAAAACCATTATGTGCAGAAAACGGGGAAGGATGCGGAGCAGTAAGAATATGGTGTTTTGTTTGATCAATTAAGGCTGCTTTGTTTTGTGCAAATTTACCCCACAACAAAAAAATTAAACCCTCTCTTTGTTCAGAAAGTTTTTGAATTACGGCATCGGTAAAATTTTGCCAACCCAATTTTTGGTGAGAAGCCGGTTTAGCTGCCTGAACGGTTAACATAGCATTTAGTAAAAAAACACCTTGTTCTGCCCAATTGGTTAAATTGCCCGAAGCCGGTATAGTATAAGTGGGGTAATTATTTTTAATTTCTTTATAAATATTAAGTAAAGATGGCGGCGGTTTAACACTCTCGGGTACCGAAAAACTTAAACCGTGCGCTTGCCCTTTGCCATGATAAGGATCTTGCCCCAATATGACCACTTTTACCTGTTGAAAAGGAGTCAATTCAAAAGCATTAAAAATGAATGGTACTGGAGGATAAACTTGAATCCCTTGCTGTTTTTGTTCAACCAACGCTTGTTTAATGCCAGCAAAATAGGGTTTGCTGAATTCATCTAAGAGCACCGCTTTCCATGAGGCTTCTAATTTAACATGTAAGCTAGTTTTGGGCTCCTCAAAATTTAAATTGGCTTGCATTTTGGCAATTTCGGAACTGTTTGTTGATTTGCCTAAGTTTAATTGTTCCTTTTTTAAACAAATTATTAAGAAAATTGTAGCAAAAGGAATTTTTTTGATTTGAAATTGTTGTATCTTTGCACTGCTTTCATAATGGCCTAGTAGCTCAACTGGATAGAGCAGCTGCCTTCTAAGCAGCAGGTTTCAGGTTCGAGTCCTGACTGGGTCACTTTAAAGCCTTGTAATCTTTTGATTACGAGGCTTTTGTTGTTTTAGGGGTATAATATGGGTGTAAGTATTGAGGCTAAATTTGACTGGCAATGTTTTTTATTTTCCGCTTACATTATTCTCATTGTTTTTTTATATTTTAGACCTTATAGTTTTTCTGGTCAACCACTTAAAAAACAATAATTTAAAGATGGGTAAAGTCGAACAATACAATGGTTTAGTTGAACAGATTGTTACTTTAGTACAACAAAGTAAACAACAGGTTGCCCGTTCAGTCAATCAAACCATTACCTTAACCTATTGGCAAATTGGCAGATACATTGTTGAATTTGAGCAGACCGGTGAGAAAAGAGCCAAATACGGTAAAGAATTACTTGAAAACCTTGCCAGAGATTTAACAAAAAAATTTGGTAGAGGTTTTTCTTACAGAAATATCAACTTATTTAGACAATTTTACCTTACTTTTCCAATTCTGCAATCAGTGATTGCAGAATCTAAAAATCCAATTGTGCAGTCACCGTTTGCACAATTGAAAGACGAGATTCTGCAGACACCGTCTGCAGAATTCAAAGAGAAGATTTGGCAGACACCGTCTGCCAAATCCGAAACATCATTAAACCCTGATTTATTTCAACAATTATCTTGGTCGCATTTTGTTCGATTATTGAGTATTAAATCAGAAGAAGAACGGGTTTACTATCTAAAGAAGCTGTAGAAAATAACTGGTCTGTAAGAGAATTAGACCGACAAATTAATAGTGCTTTATATGAAAGACAGCTTTTAAGCAGCAAAAAATTACCCAAAAAAAATAAAGCAACCACCGAAAACATTACCGAATTTTTAAAAGACCCGTACATTTTAGAGTTCTTAGATTTAAAAGAATCTGCCGCTTATTCAGAAAGTGATTTGGAGACAACCATTATCAACAATTTAGAATTGTTTTTGTTAGAGTTAGGCAAAGGCTTCTCATTTGTTGCACGTCAATACCGCATTTCATCTGATGCAGACCATTATAGAATTGATTTAGTGTTTTACAATCGCTTACTAAGAGCGCACGTTTTGTTCGATTTAAAAATCGGAAAACTGAGACATCAGGATATCGGGCAAATGCAAATGTATGTCAACTATTTCGACAGAGAAATAAAAACCAATTTTGAAAATCCAACCATAGGCATCATTTTGTGCAAAGAGAAAAATGACTTTGTAGTAGAATACAGTTTGCCTATCGATAACCAACAAATTATCCGAAAGAATATCAACTCTACTTACCCAATAAAGCGGAGTTGAAAGCTTTACTCAAAAAATATCTTTGATGGATTTTTCCATTTTAGTACAATCGCTCAGTTTAGTTGCTGGGTTATAGTACTCCCTTCCATTTTCATTTATTAAACTCTATTGGGGCTTAAAAGCAATATGCAAAACTTGAGCTAATTAACTGAAAACATTTACACCACAATATTAACAATCCGCCCAGGCACAAAAATGAATTTTTTCAAGGGTTGACCGTCTAACCATTTTTGGACCACTTCATTTTCTAAAACCACTGCTTGAGCATCGGCTTGTTGCATATCGGCAGGTAAGTTGATTTTTACCCGCATCTTTCCGTTAATGGAAACGGGGTATTCAATGGTATCTTCAATTAATAAACTGGCATCGAAGAGGGGCCATTCCGCTTGATGTACTGATGCAGTGTTGCCCAATTTCTGCCATAATTCTTCGGCAACAAAAGGGGCGAAAGGGGCAATAAGTTTAACCAAGGGTGCTAAGGCTTCTTTTTTATGGCACTTTAAGGCGGTTAATTCGTTGGTGGCGACCATCATCGCACTTACGCCGGTGTTGAAACTGTATCGCTCAATATCTTCACCTACTTTTTTAATGGTTTTGTGTACGATTTTTAGTTCTTCCTCATTGGCAGCCTCTTCATTAACAGTCCATTGATCGTCTTTAAAAAACAAGCGTAAAAATTTGCCATAAAATTTCCGTACGCCGTCAATTCCTTTAATATCCCAAGGTTTCGATTGTTCTACCGGACCCAAAAACATTTCAAACATTCTAAAAACATCGGCTCCATATTTGGAAATTACGTCATCCGGGTTAACAACATTATATTTTGATTTAGACATCTTTTCTGATTCTTGCGTACATAGAAAAACACCATTGTTTGAAGTGAAAGTTGCCTGTGCCAAATCTTCCCGCCAGCTTTTTAACTGCTCGGTATCTACTTTATTTCCTTCTACTAAGTTTAAAGGTACGCGGATCTTATCGGTAATATTTTCAGCTTTTGCGAGGTCGGCTGACACAAATTCAGTTGGCGATTTCCGATAAATCCAACTGGTTACACCTTGTATCATCCCTTGGTTAAACAATTTACGATATGGTTCTTTGGTAGAAACCAAACCAATATCATACAAGAAAAAATGCCACATGCGGCTATACATTAAATGTCCAACGGCATGCTCTGCTCCACCGGCATAATGATCTACATTTTGCCAATATTGTTCGGCTTCTTCACCCACAAAACGATCTTCATTATGTGGATCCATATAGCGTAAAAAATACCAACTACTCCCGGCATAACCTGGCATCACATCGGTTTCTCGTATTTCATTTTCGGTAATATTGGTCCATTCTTTATTGTTGCTCAATGGAGCTTTCCCCTCTGGGCTTGGTTTATAATTATCTACATCAGGCAAAACCAAAGGCAAGTCAGTTTCCGGCAAAGGAGTCGCAATGCCGTTTTTGTGTATGATAGGAAATGGCTCACCCCAATACCGTTGGCGACTGTAACCGGCATCCCGTAATTTATAATTTACCTTAACTGTACCAATGCCCATGGCTTCAATTTTATCATTCGCAGCTTTAATGGCATCAGGCACTTCCATACCATCCATAAAGCCGCTGTTGATCATTATGCCCAATTTATCATGCCGTCCGGCTCCGGGATAATTACTTTTGTCAATCACCTCAATAATTTCTATTCCAAACTTATCGGCAAACGCATTATCTCGATCGTCATCGCTGGGTACTGCCATAATGGCTCCCGTTCCATAATCAATTAAAACATACTCGGCTATGTAAATCGGTATCTTAGTTTCTGTAAACGGATTAATAGCATAGCTACCCGTAAAACAACCGGTCACTTCTTTTTGTTGCTGACGCTCTACATCGGTCCGGCTTTTTACATATTTTAGATAAGCCTCCATTTCACCGCTTTGCTCATCCGTAATTAAATTTTCAACCAAAGGATGTTCAGGAGCCAAGACCATAAACGTAGCTCCGTAAATAGTATCTGGTCTGGTAGTAAAAATTTCTATTGCGGAACCGCTTTCTGTTTTAAAGATCATTTGGCAACCCTCGCTTCTGCCAATCCAATTGCGTTGCATTTCTTTCAACCATTCGTTCCAATCTAAGGCATCCAAACCATACAACAAGCGATCGGCATATGCCGTAATTCTCAAACTCCATTGGTTCATAGGTTTGCGCTCTACCGGATGGCCACCGCGTTCGCTTAAGCCTTCTTTCACTTCATCGTTTGCTAATACAGTACCTAATGCCGGACACCAATTCACTTCCTTCACCGATTGATAAGCCAAGCGATAATTCATTAAAATACCGGCTTGCTCTTTTTTAGTATAACTATTCCATTGCTCTGCTGTAAATATTTCTTTTTGGTCGCAAGCAGCTTTTGTTTCTATGTTTCCTTGTTTTCCAAAAGTTTCAATAAGTTCTGCAATAGGTATTGCCTTATCTCTACCCAAACAATAATAATGTTCAAATAGTTGAATAAAAATCCATTGCGTCCATTTATAAAATTTCGGGTCAGAGGTTTGTACTTCTCTGCTCCAATCAAAACAAAACCCCGTAGAACGCAATTGTTTTTTGAAAGTTACAATATTGTCAGCCGTAGTTTTAGCCGGATGTTGCCCGGTCTCTAAAGCATATTGCTCGGCAGGTAAACCAAACGAATCAAATCCCATAGGATTCAATACATTAAAACCTTTCATCCGCTTATAGCGGCTATAAATATCGGTAGCAATATAACCAAGCGGATGCCCAACGTGTAAACCTGCCCCACTTGGGTATGGAAACATATTTAATACATAGTATTTCGGTTTGTTGTGGTCAATATCAACTTTGTACAAGTTCGTATCTTCCCAATGTTTCAACCACTTTTCTTCAATTGCCTGGTTATTCCATTCCATATTGTTGCAATATTTTTTTGTTTTAGATGCTTTTGTTAAACTGTGTAAACATCCATTTTTTTAAAATAGTTTGCAAAAATACAAGGATTGATGAATTTTTAGTGGAAAATTATCTGTCATCAACAATTAGAAGAGTGTTGAACTAAGGAATGATGAGAAAATAAATTTACCATCTATGATAAAGCAATTTTTTGATAGGCGAGGCGAAAAACGAAGGCTTAGTGGGGCTCAGACGAGGCTTTTCAACGAAGTATATCAAAAAATTTCAAAGTCAGAATGTAAATTTATTTTTTTCTCATTCCTAAGGCTTTAAAGCATACCAATGTTTATAGTGGTTAATCAACTCCGTAAATTCGTGCCCTTCGTCCAATTCAATTAAATGAAAAGAAATATTTTTTTCTACGTTTTTATGAAAGGTACACACACATTTTAATCCATGCCTAAAGTGAGTTTCATTAAACTTGTTGACCATAATGGGTACTTGTTCCGTACCAAACATTCCATTATTTAAGGTATAATAAGCATTAAAAGGAAATCGCAACTTATCCTTTAAGTAATGCATGTATTTTTCGATATTAATAATATTATATTTTAGTTGTAGAGTTTTAAGTTCCTCTAAAAACTTTACTTGGTTTTGTGCAGCTAACTGTTCAAAAAACGCTTTATCAGCTAACTGAATATCGAAAATCATCTTTTTTTTATCAGCCATTTATGAAAGATTGATATTGTTCATACAAAAATTATTTTTAATAAATCCGAGCTTTGAAGTCATTATTGTTGATATTGCTGGCACTATTACCGATTGCTCTAATTACCCACAAACCTTTTGATTGAGCATATTGATCGCTTTGTTCTTCAGCTTTTAAATAAGCTACCGCACCTTGTACTTTATGATTAGCATATTCAGATAGCCACGTTTTTACGTAATTTAATTTGTCTAAATGTTTATTGACGTAATCGATTTTAAGGTAGTTTTCACCTCTACTACAATAATTTCATCGCCATCATGAGCTATTATATCAAACTCATAATTTTTACCTACGTAAATTCTTTTTACTCTGGTTGATGTTCGTACTACGTTTATCCCATTTTCATTAAACAATTTAACAATCTCTCCATCAACTAAAGTTTCCATTAACTTCCCCCATTGAGTTGTAAACAATTCTTGAGCTTCCTTTATACTTTTAGACATCTCTTTGATTTGTATATCAGTTTGCTGTTGACTTTTAACTAAAGCAGCAATAGAATCTTTGATATCCCAAATAGTCAATTCTTCTGCCATATTCTCAAAGATAAGCATTTTCAATAAAGTTCAACTTTCTATCCGAAAAATTAAATGTGGACAACTGTAAGCTACTTTTTTGATGGGTATCTAAAATAAAAAGTACTTTTGCGGGATGCTGAAATATACAAAGCATACATTGCAAAAAATAGAGCATATTTTTAAAGAAGCGGGTTATCAACTACGCTATGGAAAAGGTAACTTTACAGCAGGTTATTGTTTGTTGAATGAACAAAACATTATTGTTGTCAACAAGTTTTATGATACCGAAGCGCGCATTAGTTGTTTGTTAGAATTATTGGTGAATACTAATATTGATGAAGAACAATTGGAACAAAAAACGCGTAAGCACTTCAACGAATTTTTAAAACATATTGAGCAAGTTTGAGAGTAGTATTGCTCGGTACCGGTACTTCGCAAGGGGTGCCCATTATTGGTTGTACTTGTGAAGTATGTACCTCAACTGATAAAAAAAACAAACGTTTACGTTGTTCTGTTTTAATTGAAATGGATAGTGGGTTTACTTTCGTGATAGATACCGGACCTGATTTCCGGTATCAAATGTTGCGAGCGAAGGTTAAACGCCTAGATGCGGTTTTGTTTACACACGACCATAAAGACCATACGGCAGGTATGGACGATGTGCGGGCTTTCAATTTCTTACAAAAAAAACCAATGGATGTTTATGCCACTGAATACGTTCAAGAAGCCTTAATAAAATCGTTTGATTATGTATTTTCAGGTCCTAACTATCCTGGTATTCCACAAGTTAATTTGCATACCATCAGCAACAATCCTTTTTCAGTTGAGAGGATTAAAATAACCCCTATTGAAGTATGGCACTACAAATTGGCAGTATTGGGTTTTAGAATTGGAGACTTTACTTACATTACCGATGCCAATAGGATTGAAGACAAAGAATTACTTAAAATAGAGGGAACTAAAGTGTTGGTTATTAATGCTTTAAGAAAACAAAAACATATTAGTCATTTTACGTTGGATGAGGCTATAGAAACTGCCAAAAGTATAGGAGTTGAGCAAGTTTATTTTACCCACATCAGTCATCAAATGGGTTTACATTATGAAGTAGATGCTGGTTTAGAAAAAGGGATGAATTTGGCTTACGATGAATTAGAGTTTACTTTGTAAATGCATATGCTTTCTAAGCAACAGCTAATATGTACCACTATGTTTAACTGTTCAAATTAGGTATTCTTCAAACAAATAAATACCGGAATATACTTTTCCTTTTATATTAATTTTAATTTTGGCTTTTGTACAATACACAAAACCAAGGCAATGATTTTATCAGACAAAAAAATTTTAGAAGAAATAGACAAAGGCGGCATTTTAATTGAACCCTTTAGAAAAGACTGTTTGGGCACCAACTCTTACGATGTTCATCTTGGAAAATATCTGGCAACTTATCAAAACCGGGTGTTAGATGCTAAAGAGCACAATGCCATAGAAGAAATTATTATTCCGGCTGATGGTTTGGTTTTGGAACCCAACACCTTATATTTGGGCGTAACCGAAGAGTACACTGAGACCCATCATCACGTTCCTTTTTTAGAAGGCAAATCAAGTATTGGGCGGCTCGGTATTGACATACATGCCACCGCCGGAAAAGGAGACGTTGGCTTTTGCAATACTTGGACTTTGGAGATCAGTTGCATTCATCCTGTGCGGGTATATGCCGGTATGCCCATTGGTCAGTTAATTTATTTTAGTGTAGAAGGCGACATCCAAAATTATTATAACAAAAAGCGCAATGCCAAATACATCGACCGAACCATTAAACCGGTAGAATCGATGATGTGGAAAAATAAATTTTAACGTGAGAAGTCAGATTCGAGATGCCAAACTTCTGGCTTCTGACATCTCGCCTCTCAATCAACCATCAAATTACACCCACGAATATCACTATTGTCAATCCTTCCTAATACTTCAAAAGTTCCATTGTCGTATTGTTTCCCAAGATCGGCAGTTTGTAAAAAAGCACAACTGTGTATATTGGCAAGATCAATTACATTAATTCTACCGCTTTGTCCATTTTTGCATAGCGCGAATGGATCATATACATCTTTTATCATTATTTTTTGAGTAGGACTGCAGGTAAATAATCCATTACCGGTTGAATAACTTTGGCTTAGTAGTTCGGTCATCCCATATTCAGAATGGATGGAGTTGACTTGAAAGCCGGTTTTTAAGTATTGATGAAGTTCTTCTTTTATCATCTCTTTTCTTCTGCCTTTCATACCGCCGGTTTCCATTACAATTGTATGCTTTAAGGGTATTGAAAATTGAGCAGCAAAATCTAACAAAGCATAGGAAACACCAATCAATATGGTTGGTTGTTTTGCTTTTTCTAAGGATGTTAAGTTGCTTGAAAGTTCATCTAAATTATATAAATAAAAATGGTTAAGGGGATGTTGGCTCTGTTCCATCAAAAAATTAACCATGTAGACTAATGAACTATGTTGCTGCTCTAAATAAGAGGGTAATAAAGCCTGAAAACAATAATCTTTTGGATTACCATACACGTTTTGAAAACCTTTTAAAATAGCATCGCGATAAATTGCTGGATGAAAAACAATATGGGTACTTGGGGAATCTAAAGTGGTACCACTACTTTTAAAAATAAGTTTGGTTTCGCTTTTGGCATCCTCACCATCATTTTTACTTATTATGAGATGATATTTAAACAATTCGACAGGCAAATGTGGAATGTGGGCAATATCAAATACTTGAGAAGCTTTGACGTTCAAAATAGATAGAAATTTTTGGTAAACAGGGTTGGTTTGTGCTTGCCATCGAAACAGCTCCAAAGCCTTTTTATCAAAATTATCCGTACTTACATTATTTATAAAAGATGTATAATCCATTACCAAAAGAACAAACTTAAGTTTTATTTCACTTTTGAAAAAAATATTTTACCTTTGCGCCGGAAAATAAAGGATATTATAAATTTTTTAAAAGAGACAATGGGTCACTTAAATACAGAAGATAAGAAGAAAATTTTTGCAGAGTTTGGCGGCTCTGCTGTTAATACAGGTTCAACCGAAGCTCAAATCGCCATGTTCTCACAAAGAATAAATCACATATCATCTCACTTAAGAACTAATCGAAAGGACAAATCTTCAACAAGAGCCTTACTTAAGTTAGTAGGTAAACGAAGAAAGTTACTTCAATACTTAGCCAAGAAAGATATTGTTGGTTATCGTTCGCTAATTGAGAAGTTAGGCATTCGCAGATAGAAAGCAATCACTTAAGTTAATCATAAAAATACTCTTTTAATTTGGATAAATGGATCATGCTTCCATTATCAACTTATATATAAATTTTAGATATGAATTTAGAGGCTGTTACCAAGCAAATTGATCTTGGAAATGATAACATTACTATTATAGAAACAGGTGTTTTAGCTAAACAAGCTGATGGGTCTGCAGTGGTTAGAATTGGGAATACCGTTTTAATGGCAACGGTGGTTTCTTCAAAAGAATTGAGGGAAGGTCAAAGTTTTTTCCCTTTATCTGTTGATTATCAAGAGAAATTTGCTTCAGCCGGTAAAATACCCGGAGGTTTTTTAAGAAGAGAAGGTAGATTATCTGATTATGAAGTACTAACTTGTCGTTTGGTAGATAGGGCTATTCGTCCTTTATTTCCAGATGGTTATATGTTTGAAACGCAAGTGATCATATCATTAGTTTCAGCCGATGAAGAAACTTTACCAGATGCTTATGCGGCACTCGCTGCCTCTACCGCTCTAACTATTTCTGATATTCCATTTGCCGGACCTATTTCTGAAGTGCGCATTGGTAGAATTGATGGGGAATTTGTAATCAATCCAACCCGTAGTCAAATGGAAAATGCAGATATGGATATTGTAGTTGGTGCTACCATAAAAGATGTGACTATGGTAGAAGGCGAAATGAGTGAAGTAAGTGAAGAAGATTTGGTTGCCGCCATAAAAGTTGGTCACGAAGCCATTAAAGTACAATGTGAAGCGCAATTGGCTTTAGCAGAAGCCATTAATGCGACCGAGAAAAGACCATTTGAGATTGAAGAATTTGTAGATGAAGAAATGAAGCAAAAAGTTACTGACTTTGCAAAAGATAAAATTTATGAAATTGCTTCTAATCCATCTGCCAAACACGAACGCAAAGCAGCTTTCAAACAATTGAAAGAAGATTTGAAAGAACATTTAGGAGAATTTGAAGAAGGTGAAGAAGAAAGAGAAGCCTATGCTTACGAAGTGTATAATAAGTTAAACAAAGAAGTAATTCGTTCGATGATTTTGAACGATAAAAAACGATTGGACGGCAGAGGTTTAACAGATGTAAGATCGTTGTGGATTAAAACAGATTACTTGCCTGCACCACATGGTTCGGCAGTATTTACTCGCGGTGAAACACAATCGTTAACTACGGTTACCTTAGGCTCAAAGCAAGATGAACAAATGATTGACAATGCTTTGGAAAATCGCTACAATAATTTCATTTTGCATTATAATTTCCCGGCTTTCTCGGTTGGTGAAGTTCGCCCAATGCGTGGACCGGGCAGGAGAGAAGTTGGTCACGGTAATTTGGCGATGCGTTCTATAAAACAAGTGTTACCGCCTCGGGAAGAATGTCCATATACTATTCGTATTGTTTCTGATATTTTAGAATCCAATGGTTCTTCTTCTATGGCAACGGTTTGTGCAGGTTCTTTGGCTTTAATGGATGCAGGAGTTCAAGTAAAATCCGGTGTTTCTGGAATTGCCATGGGGATGATAACTGATGAGGATGGAAATTATGCGATCTTATCCGATATTTTGGGTGACGAAGATCATATAGGCGATATGGATTTTAAAGTTACGGGTACCAACAAAGGTATTTGTGCCTGCCAAATGGATATTAAAATTGATGGCTTGCCTTATGAACAATTAGAAGAAGCCCTTCAACAAGCCAAAGAAGGCAGGTTACACATCTTACACAAAATGAATGAGGAAATTGATAAACCTCGTGAAGATTATAAAGAACATGTACCACGCATTGTAAGTTTTGTGATACCCGAAGAATTTATTGGAGCTATTATTGGACCGGGTGGAAAAAATATTCAAGAACTTCAAAAGCAAACCGAAACTACCATTAGCATCGAATCGAGAGATGATGAAAAAATGGGTACCGTAGTTATTTATGGAAAAAATGCCGAAGGTGTGCGCAATGCCCGTACTTTTATAGATGGCATTACGGCAAAACCAGAAGTAGGTGAAACCTATGAAGCTACGGTAAAAGCCATTCAGCCTTATGGTGCTTTTGTTGAATTTATGCCAGGCAAAGAAGGCTTGTTACATATTTCCGAAATTTCGTGGAAACGGTTAGAAAATATGGATGACGTTTTCAACATTGGCGATAAGATTAAAGTAAAATTGCTAAGCATAGATGAACGCAATGGAAAAATGAAGCTTTCCAGAAAAGCAACCTTACCAAAGCCGCCAAAGCCAAATGAAAAAGTAGCAGATACTAAGGCATAATTTGAAAAAACGGGGGAATAAGTGTTTAATTCCATTGAATAATTGTCTATAATTTCTTCAATGTAGCCTATTTTATTAGTCTTTTTCTACACATTTTGCATTTTAAAACAAGTGCAAAAGTGTAACCTATCTTACATTTTAACGTAATTTTTAAGTAAAGGTGCAACCTTTAACCCCTAATTTGCATACATAATAGTAATAATGGCAACTTTTTAGCCGTTAACACAAAGAATTCCAAATTTTTTGGAATCTTTTTTGCTAAAATTTATGTTATAGTTTAAATATTGAATAATAAATAGAATTTTGAGGTTAAATTTAAACCCCGTTAAATTATGCGACAATTAAAAATATCAACCAAAATTACAAACAGAGATAGTGTTTCTTTAGAGAGATACCTCAATGAGATCAGTAAATTAGAAATGATCACGCCTGAACAAGAAGTAGAACTTGCTCGACAAATTAAGTTGGGTAACACAACTGCTTTAGAAAAATTAACCAACGCCAATTTACGTTTCGTAGTTTCTGTAGCTAAGCAATACCAAAATCAAGGCTTACTTTTAAGCGATTTGATAAATGAAGGTAATCTTGGCTTAATCAAAGCAGCAAAGAAATTTGATGAAACAAAAGGTTTCAAATTTATTTCTTATGCCGTTTGGTGGATTCGTCAATCTATTATGCAGGCATTGGTAGAGCAATCACGATTAGTCCGTTTGCCGGTTAACAAAGTAGGTTCCAGCCATAAAATTTATAAAATGGCAGTGAAGTTTGAGCAAAAATATCAGCGCGAACCTTCTGCCAAAGAGTTAGCTGAACTAATGGATATGACCGAAAAGCAGGTTAAGGAAATTAGAAAGAATGACAAACGTCATTTGTATATTGATGCGCCTATTTCCGATGAAGAAAGTTCAACCATGTTGGATTTGATGAAAACTGAAGACATTGAACCTGATCATGATTTAATAAAAAATTCGTTGACTGATGAGATAAAGCATATGCTTTCCATCTTAAATGAAAAAGAAAAAGAAATCATTGAATTGTATTTCGGATTAAAAGGCAACAGCCCTATTTCTTTAGAAGACATTGGTTTGCGTTTGCAATTGACCAGAGAACGCGTAAGACAAATTAAAGATCGAGCCATCAGAAGAATGAGAAAAATGTCGGGTAGTGAGCAGTTAAAATCCTACCTCGGTTAAAAATAACAAGCCACTGTATTTTATATGGTGGCTTTTTTGTTTTAATTTTGAAACGAAACAAATTCATTATTTGTTAACAGATATTCATTAAATAAGCATTGAATATCGAATTTTTCAACAAGTTTATCTAAACAAGAACGTAGTTGACACTTTTTAATATTTTTTTGAAGCGAAACTATTTGGCTTTATAAAAACACCCGTCCCGCTTTCCGCTCAAATGCTGCGCCAACGCTTCTAAATCCTGCGCTTCAGGCAGCATAACCGCTGCAATCGGGGCTAGTTTAAAAACTTCGGTGCTTCGTTGAAAGAAAAAACAATGACAATTCAAAACAAGAAAGTATCAAACGCGTTAATAAACTTGTCAATTTTTCCACTTGAAAAACAACACTTATTTATTATACTTTAATACTATTGGCTTGAAATTAAGTTTAGTTTGCAAGCTCCTGCTAGTTAATAACATTTTTATTGGTCTTATTCGAATTAAAGAAAGCAGTAATCTTTTGAGAATTAAGCAACTTGATTTTGATGCCTCTTTATTTTTTAATTGATTACTCGAAAACATAATCAATACGCGCAATAAATCTTATCTTTGCCGCCCTAATGAGTTATTTACAGTTACACATTGAAGCTATAATTTTTACGGCAATTTCACCGGTGAAAATTTCAGATATAAAGGCTGCCTTAGAAAAAACGTTTCAGCCTGATAAAGATAAAAAAGAAAGTAAAGCAGATGAAAATGGTGCTCTTGAGGAAACTGAAAATCAGGAAATTCCAGAGGCTCAAATTTTAGAGGTATTAAAAGATATTCAACAAAAATATGCTACTGAAGAATATGCTTGGGAACTACGTAAAAGTGGTGGCGGATACCAGTTTTTAAGTAAACCCCCTTATTATAACACCATCGCTAATTTGCTTAATTTAAAAACCAAAAGAAAGCTAACTCGTTCGGCAATGGAAACCTTGGCTATAGTTGCTTACAAGCAACCAGTTACCAAAGCTGAATTAGAACATATTAGAGGAGTTAGTTGTGATTATGCTTTACAAAAACTATTGGATAAAGAATTAGTAATTGTAAGTGGCAGAGCAGAGGGACCAGGAAAGCCATTATTATATGCAACCAGCACCACCTTTATGGATTATTTTGGCATCAACTCACCCGATGATATGCCAACCTTAAAAGAATTTCAGACTGCAGAACAAGAAATTGGAGAACCTCAGGAATAGGTAAACTCCTAATGATATATTACAAATATCAATAATTGAACTTCTGAAAACACTAATTTTACAGATTGATAGTCAACGAGTTTTTTAACTTTTACTGTTCTTATTAAGCTGGAAAAACAAGGTAATTTTAAATCTAAACAACCTTTGTGAAAAGAAAGACTTTTTTCGAAATAGCAATCAAAAATTTGAAAACTGTAGGCACTTTTACTTACAGTTCAAAATACTTAATTAAGCAAACACTTAAACCTGACCATATTGTTTCTGCCTTACCTATGGTGGTTTTGCCTAAAGAGCTCGTACACCAGATTTTAGAAACCTCCGCTAAACAGTTGCCACCAGGTGGATATTTTACTCAAATAACCTACTCATTGTTTGATAAAAATTTATACAAAAAATATTTTAAAAATGTAGAGCTAAAGTATACACCACTTAACTTTCCTCCGGCTTTTACTTATATTTGTAATAATTGAATTATTTTTTTTGAAGAAAAAAACTAATTAGCTTTAAATAAAAAGAGTGCGTGACAAATTTGGTGCAACGTACTCCAAAACCCACCAGCGTCATCATGGAAAATGTGGAGAGCAACGGAATATTTATCCGAGATCTCTCCTAAAACTTTGCCCGACTAAGGTAAAAGACTTGGTGGATTTTTAGGCGAGATACCGGATAATCTGCTTCGCAAGCTACACAGATTTCCGGCATGACGTTTGTTTAGCTTAACTTTATTGAGTGTCAATTAACTTGGTAAACTTGTCAATACTTAACTAATTTATATTGTGATGCACCAGATATGTCACACACTCAAATAAAAAGATGCTACCATTCAAACAAAATTTGATCAATTGAATACTCTTGTTCCAAAACAGCAATTTTTTCTATTTCATATACAAAACCTTTTGGATTAAATAAAGGATCGAAAGCCGGCAGCGGTTCAATAAAGCGATAGCGGTTCATATTATTTCCCAAATCAAAACCATGCAAGTACAGTCTTATTTTTTGGTAAGATGAGTGAAACTCTCCCTCTTGCTCGTGCATATTAAGTTCATTTTTTCCATCAAATTCAATTGAGCGTAATGCATATTTATTATCTTTAAATTGATAAGAAATGCCATCATCTTCATACAAGTTAAAACTGCTATTGTCTGCACCTTTGTATAAATGTATACGCAAAATACCATCGTGCGTATCATTCCAGAATTGAGTTAACGATTGTTCAACAAACAACTGACCACCTTTTACAAAAACGGGAATAACATCAATCGGGCAATCTAAACAATGCACTTGTCCTCCTTCAAAATATTGGTCATTATATAACAAATACCAATCGCCTTCCGGTAAATATACTTTGGCAACGGTAGTCTCGCTTTTTACCGGACAAACCAAAATAGCTTCGCCCAGCATAAACTGATTTTGAAAATCAGATTGATAAATATGCTCATCATTCGGATAATTTAGTACCAAACTTCTACAAATTGGCATGCCGGTTTCGGATGCTTCGTAAAACAAACTATATAAATAAGGCATTATACGATAACGCAAGCCAATAAAATTTCTGGCAATGGTTTCTACTTTTTCACCATAACTCCAGGGTTCGTTCGGTCGGGCATTCACCACTTTATGTATTCTAAAAAAAGGATGAAAAGCAGCACATTGAATCCAACGGGCAAACAATTCAGGAGAAGTCTCACCTGTAAAACCACCAACATCGCTCCCGGCAAAGGGAATACCGCACAAGCCAATATTGCTGACCATGCGGTTGGCTAATAATAGATGGTCGTCGGTCGCTGTGTTGTCGCCAGTCCATAAAGCCGCGTATTGTTGAATGCCGGCATAAGCGGCTCGCGTTAAAACAAAAGGTCGTTCATTAGGTTTTGATTGTTGCGCTCCCTGTTGAGTGGCACGAGCCATCTGTGAACCGTATACATTATGTGCTCCTTTGTGGCAGGCTTGTTCACCATCATAATCAAATTCAACCAAGTTTGGATTGCTTTGTCCCCAACTAGCGGGTTCATTCATGTCATTCCAAAATCCATCAATACCATCTTCGTGTAGTTGTTTAAATTTAGTAGCCCACCAATCTCTTGTTGAAGGTTTCGTAAAATCGGGAAAATGACACCAACCGGGCCAAACTTGTGCTTCAAATGGTTTACCATCCGGATAGTTCACAAAATAATCATGTTCAATGCCTTCATCGTAAGGTGGGTATCCTTTTTCAACTTTTATACCGGGGTCAACAATCACCACTTTCTTAAAATTCAACGCATCTAATTGCTGATTTAATTTTCTCGGGTTTGGAAAATATTCTGGATGCCAGGTAAACACTTTGTAAGCATCCATATAATGAATATCATAATACATTACATCGCAAGGTATTTTTTTTTCACGATAGGTTTGTGCAATGCGAAACAAATCCGTATCAGGATAATAACTATAACGGCATTGTTGTAAACCCAAACTCCATTTTGGAGGCAATGCCATCTTGCCGGTTAAGTAACTAAAAGATTGTACAATTTCTGCTACACTTTCGCCATAAATAAAATAGTAATTCATCGGTCCACCTTCTGCGCCAAAGCTGGCAAAACGATTGTTAGAAGCCCCGAAATTAAAATGACTTTTGTAGGTATTATCGAAGAATATTCCATAAAACAACCCATTATGTAAACCGATATAAAAAGGTAGGGTAGTGTACAGTGGGTCATCGTCTACTTCATAGCCAAATACATCGCTGTTCCAATGCACATAAGCCTGTCCTTTTTTATCAAGAGGTCCCGTTTTTTCACCTAAACCGATAAAACGTTCGTCTTCTTGTAGTTTTTTATAGGTAGTAATTTCGTCTCCAATCCATGAGGTACCAAAAGCAGTATCATCTTCATTAATTATACGTGCATCCAATGTTTTAAAAGTAATACGACAAGCTTGCTTCTTAACTTCTACTTGAAATTGATTGGTTTTAATTAAAACGAGTTCATCATTTTCTTCATAAGTTGGAAATTTAATAGCTTGCTGAATAACCGCATAAGATAAGCCAGGTTTTTTTTGTCTTGGATGCATAAATATTCTTATAATATTATGGGCATAATAGCTAATTTCTAAATGAACATTTGATAACTGAGCTTTTAATATTTTGCCACTTAACTGAATGTTTTTGATTTTACCGGCAGATTGATTGGTTTGATGCATGACTAATTTTATAAAAGTCAAAAGTAAGAATATTCATGCAATGGAATGTTATCTGTACAATTATTCTAGAGTAAACCAGAGTCTTTCACTCATCAATAGGAAAATCCTTTAAAATTGATGCAATATCAAGTTTGTCAATAAAATATTTGTCACTTGGAAAGTTGCATAGTTCGGTTAAAGTTTGCTGCAAGATGGTTTTGTTTTTTAAGATGTTAGCAGAAGCATAATTATTACTGCAAGAATACATAAATTTTCGCAAACCTATTTCCAAAGGAAAATCAATTTTTTGATTAGATAGGTAAATTTTATACCGGTTAGTAATAGAAGGTAAAACTTTGTATTCTTTAGAAAAATAGCGGATTAACCAGATATGAAAAAAAGCATTACAAACAGTAAAAGCTTTTACTTTCAATTTTACTTTATACTCAATAATAAAATTAAAATAGTCATATGCCTTATCAAAATTACCCAATTTAAAATACGCCTTAGCTCGAGCAAACAATAAATCTACATAATGAAGCATAATCGCACCTTCAAATATATAATTATCTATATCTAAATTGGGTACATGAATACTAAGCATTTCCTCATATTTTGCTTGTTTAAATAAATAGAGGCTTTCCATAATTTTCGCGTTTAATTGGTACATATTTTTATGCACATCGGTTAATATGGTAGACTTTGATAGTAAGTCGTAATAGTGACTTTTATATTGTAAAAAATAACTATTATCGTTTATGTCAATAGCTATAAAGGTAAGTCTACTATATAATTGAAGTTGATGCACTACTTCCATAGCTTTTAATTGTTCAAGGTCAATTGCACGATTTATTTCTTGATAACTATTGCTTAATCCTTCAAAATCTATCAAAGCAAATTGGCATAAAATTTTCACATACCAATAATATATATCAACATCTTCAGTAGGTCGCATAATATCTAAATTCAAATAATTTTTAAAAATTTGCTTTTCTTCTGCTGTTCTTATTTTCGAAAGCGCATATATATCTTTTTCTACCTGATGAGACAGTTTGTAATAGTTGCTTTTAATCGAGTTAACATCATTTAGCTTTGCATATAGTTCGTGGTATTTATTTTTTGCTTGGTCTTTGGCAGTTAATAATTCAATTTGATGTAATTTTTTGTAGACAAACGAAAGCATAGCAAAGTTGTTGCTTTTTTCCCATTCAGTTGCATACTTTTTACAGAGAACACGGGCATCCTTATATAATCCTTTAGAAAAATAAATATAGATTTCCTTCTGTTTTTCAACATTGTTTAGAAAATTATCACCATTTTTTTGAGGATTTATGGTGTAATGTAACCTTAATGCCTTTATAATTAACTTGTTTAAATAGAATTTTGCTTCGGATAAATAACTTTTTAAAGTGTTATTTTTTGAAAGACTAGATAAAATTTCTTCATCATTTAAATTTTTTGATTTTAGTAAAATATCCAAAAAATTCAGGTAGTTTTTTCTACTTGATGTATTTAAATTATTTTTAATATAATTTTTTATGAAATTCCTTTCTTTCGAATCTAATCGAGTAACTAGGTCATACAGAGGAATCCTTTTTCTCATAGAAATTCAGTATTCCCCATACTTGGGCTAAGCTTGGAACAAACAAAATAAACTTTTTTAAATAAAATTAATATATTATATGTGTTTAAGTTTAATTAACATATAAAATCTTATAAAAAGTTGCGGATATGTAGGTATACTTTTTTAACGCATTATTTTGAAGTTTAATTATTCCATCATCAATACATATGTGTTACATTGACAATAGCCTTAATATGGTTGATTAAATGATTTTTATATAATTATTTTTGATTAAAATGTGTCAATTCTAATATTTTTTAGTTATAGCATTTGTAAATATAGCTCAAAAACCCAACCAACTTTTCAGTAACTGAACGTTCTGTCGGGTAGTACATAACCTTCAATATTTACTTGTTTGACAATAATAAACTGAAAATATAATCATGTACTATTTCAACTATTCAATTAAATTATTTAGCATCATCTTATTAATTTGTATTTTTAAGATAGACGCTTCTGCCCAACAATGCCCAACCATTTTCATTAACGATATGAACAATGTACCGGGCTACCCCAAAATTGATGATGTAAGCGTTTGTGGTGTTCCCGATACCATTACCTTTTACATCTTAAACACCTCGGGGCAGGTACTAAACAGTAGTGAGTTTAGCTTGCAAATACCCCAGGGGTTTCAATATGCCAATTATTTTGAATTTGTTGACCCAAACTATCCTGTTAATCAGGGAAGTACAACAAATTTAAACGAACCAAGCTTTGTAATAGAAACGCTCGGTGCCAGTGCTGTACAAATTATCAGCATAGCGGTAGTTGCTAATTGCGAAATTTACAGACTGCCGCCTAATGCTGAGTTTAAGTTTGATGTACAATTCGATTTTTTGTTTCGAACCACTCAAGCCGGTATTATCCCTTGTACTACAACGGTTCTTGGGGCAATAGATTATAGTGCGTTTATAAAAAGACCAACTTTAAATTTAGTCAGCCAAAACCGGCAAAATTTGTCTATTACCGGTGATACGCAATGTAATAATATTGTCATTTCTCAAAATGGTATTAATGCTACTTTAGCTGAATATACCTTAGAAATAAATGGGATAACCCCGGCAATGGCTGCCAATATTTCAGTTTCCAGTATATCTACCGGTGGAACGAGTTTGCCCTTCACTTATGATGCAATTAACAATACCGTTTCGGCTTTTATTGATAGTTCGGTTATTCCGGGTGGTGCTTTAGAAGAAGACGAATCCATGACGGTTTCTGTTTGTTATACGCAACAGTTAGATTGCGAAACCAGTAATGAGATTTTTCCGGTCAGCTATGCAGCCAGTTTTGGTTGTAGTGCTGATGGCAGACCTTGTACCGACCCTTCGGTTATGGATGGTACGGTACGTTTTAATCCAACCTATAATCCTACCATTACTTCGGCTGCTCAAACTTTGCAGCTACCGGCTATTTGTGGCGACAATGCCATATTTGCCGTACAAGTAGATAATAATGGAAATACTGACCCTGTTCGTGGTTTATGGGAAGAGGTTAAATTGGGTTTCCAAATTTGTGAAGCCGATGCCTTTGATGCGGTAAATGTTAGAATTAATGGCGCATCCTTGCCTCCGGGTACTTTCTATTATAATAATTTTGATTTTGTTGTAGATGCTACACAATTTCCTTTGGGTTTTGATCCTGACCCGGGTTCTGGTTTTGAAGATTTAGATGGTGATGGCTTTTTTGATGACTTGCCGGGCGGCGGTGTTGTAAACCTCGAAATTGAAGCATCTATAAAATGTCAGGATCCCGATCAAATTGCCGGTTGTGCCGCTATTGATTGCGAGTTTAAGCAAACCTATATTGAAGGTTTAAGAAACTGTGGTACACAAGCTCAAATATTTGATGATATATCGCCTACTGCCATCTTCTCTTATGGTGCAGAAGATGTATTTTTTACCAACGAAATACCTATTGATGTTAATCAAACAGGAAGTATTATAGGTTATCAGTTTCCAAACGGTACTGGTAGTGGTGGAGTCGCTTCAACAGATGAAATTACCATGGATTTTTGTTATGAATTTGGCTCTAATGGAATTATTGGTTGTGAAAACACCACCAGTTACTACGAAATTGAATTTGGTGGTTTTTTGGGTTTTACACAAGATATTGAAATTGATGTAAATTCTGTTAGTTATGATGGTGCACCCGTACCTCCGGGTAGCATCACCAAATTCTTTCCTTTTGCCCCAGCTGATAGTGCCATTGTAGTATTTAGAATTGAAGCAGGCAGCAACGATGTGGGCAGAGAGCTTTGTTACAATGCCACTTTTCAGTTAGATTCTTGTATCTGTTATCCGCGTAATTATTTCGTCTCAAACCACAGAGTGGTTGAAGAGTGTTTAGATTGCTTGCCGGAAACTTGTACCATAGTTAGGGCTTGCGAAAGTACCTTTGTACGCTCGCAAAGAAGTTGTGATTGTATTTGCCCAATGAGTTCAGATATTGTTGAACTGCGCAGAACCGAATTTGGATTTACCGATAATACTATGACTACTCAGTTAGATGAAACCACTGCCGACCCAGTCGATTTGGCACGTTTTCTACCCTGCGATACCATGTATGTACACGTGGAATATGATGTGTTAGACGATGAATTTTTCAGAACCGGAATGAATGAAATTGTCTTTCGCTTGTTCAGTCGCTCCACCTTAAGTTGGGCATTTATTCCGGCAATGGAGGTTTTTCCTGATATGACGCATGCACAATTGCAAGAGTTTGGTTTTGAAAAATTAGCTGCACCGGGTGGAATTACACCAATTGACTTTGCCGGTACCCCATGTTTTGGAAATAACTCGCTAAAATATAGAAATATAAATGATGGATTTTTAGATGGTCGTGGCTTCAGCCCCTATGCAATTGCTGGTGGAACAGGTTTGTCTTCTTACAATAGTAGTTTGGATGTTTTTGATAACCGGGAATTTCACTTTTGGATTCAAGATGGTCAGGAAATGTTTGAAGAATACGGTCAGGCAGTTGGAGGAACAATTGATGTCAACAATACCTCAGAAAATTGCTGGACAGAAATTATCGAAAATCAAATGGGCGGCATTGAAGTAGGAGATAAATTTCATATGATTGTTAAAATACCTATGCAAATAAATCCATACCGTTGTTTAAATGATGATATTGCTGCAGAACCGCCTCAAGATGGACTTTTGAGAGGAGATGCCTATTGGTATAGAACTGCAGACGGTTCAAGAACATACGGAGGCGCAACCTGTGGTAGCAATTTCCCCTATCAATTAGAAGCACCAAAAACAATTTCAACAACAGCCAACATTAATACTTCCGATTGTGATGCAACCGTAGAACACATCATTTACGCCCCGCGTATTGATGAAGATTGGTACATCAATGAGTACCGCCCAATCTTTAATTTAAACAGTGTGCAAATTCCTTTAGTAACGCCTTTAATTTATGCAGGTAATGCTCAATTAACAACACCCGATGGAACCATAGTTGCCCTGCCAGACCCCAGTTTTGACAATAATGTATTTTGCACTTTTTTTAATGGACAAGATTATTGTTCAAGTTCAGGAGGCACAGGCTATGGTACTTTCTCCGGTCCGCAATTACCTATGTTGGGGGTTGGTTTGCCTAATGCTCCGGTAGATTCTATTGTGATAACCTATGATTATTTGCGACTTTGCCCGGGTCCTGTAAATAGACCGGAAACCTTTGAAACCCGTTTGAATTTTAGCTACCCATGTGATTATAATCCAGGCGGTAGATATTGCAACTTAACGACCGCCAACAGTAATGGAATTTATAGCTTCTTTAATGATGATTTACCTTATGCCGTTGAAGACTGTCCGGGTAATGTAAGTACCAGTTCACTACTTTTCGACCAGGCAAATTATCATAATTTTATTGATACAACATTTACATTAAACTTTAACGACAATAGTAACCCCTTACCACCTTTAAGTAGTGAAATAGAAGCATCTTTAATAGCAGATAATGCAGGAGTATCGGAATTTAACACCTATGAAGTTTGTGCAGGTGATGGAGCGGTATCACACACCAATGTAATTACCAGTATCGATTTGCCCATTACTGTTGACTTACTAAATATTACCGATGTAAATGGAAATCCACTTACTTTCAGTCAAACCGCATCCAACCCAACGTTTAACAGTTATTCAGTAGTTACACCAGATTTAGCACCCAATACTTGTTTTGAAATAGTGATAGAAACCGAATTACTGTTTTGTCCAACACCAGATACCGATACCGAAATTTGTATTGGAACTACTTCTTCTTGTTTAGATCCTGAGTTGGCATCCTCCTTGTTTGGTGCTGCCGGGGCAGCTTGCGAAAGCACCGAATCTTGCTACAAATATATAGCCGAAGAATCGGAAATACAAGCCGCATGGATACCGCTCTTTACTCCAACCGTACCCTTATGTAGTACGCAAGAGTTTCAGGTAGAGATAAAAAATACAAAACTCGGTCGTTTAATTGACCTCGATTTTAATTTCAATTTACCGCCGGGATTAAATTATATTCCAGGTTCTTTTGAATACGATTATGCAGGTGGGTCAAATAATTGGATGCCCTTACCGGATCCAACGCCCAATGGAACTAACCCATTTGGTACCGTTTTAACTATTTTTGATAATAGCATGCCACCCATTTTACAAAATGGTTTACCGGGTATAGATGCACCGGCAGATTCAAATAGAATTTATATAAGGTTTGATGCGGAAACTATTTGCGATGAATATGTTTCGCCTTCACCTTTATATTTTAATGCCTCCGCTTTAAATGCTTGCGAGTCTCGTATTGAATCTGCAAGAACCATTAATCCCGATTTAATTATTGATAATGCCGACCCATTAGATGCCGCTCAATTTTTAATTACTACCGAACCGCTAAAATATTTATGTGGCGAACCGGTGGAGGTTTCTGTTACTGGTATTAACTTATCAGCAACCAATGGTGTTACCCAAGATACAGAAGCTTGTTTCAGTTTTCCACCGGAATTAAATTATACACCAAACAGTTTCAATTTAAATGCCCCTGCAGGTTGGGTGCCCACTTTCGTAAACGAAACTACCTTGGCAAACGGTTATACACAAGTTTGTTTCGACTTGCCCGATGGTATGATGGTACAGGAATTTTTTGCCTTTTTTGTAGAACTCACACCAGATAATACAACCACTTGTGGCGAGGTATTATTTTTGTCAGAAGTGAGTTCAGAAATACAAAATCAAATCTGTGTTGAAAATGGACAATTTTGTGAGGTATATGTCAACAATACCATCAACGATCAAACGGTATTAAATATAACGCCTCCAGTTGAAATTGCGAATTTAGATGTGATTGTTCAATGCGATGACGACCCAACCGTAACAACTTACGATTATACGGCATTTCTCGAAGGCGTAACCACTTCTGATTATATTGGAAACGTTACTGTAGAATTTTTTAGAGATGTAGATGGCGATGGTGTAGTCAGCATTAATGATATGCTAATGGACACCGATAACTTATTTGTTAATGTACCAGCCGGACAAATAGTGCCATTTCAAGGTTCCGTTGATTTGCAGGAAAATGTATCTTGTCCGGTGCTGATAAAACTAACCGTAGAATTGGCTTGCCAGTGCATTAGTACAGAATATTATTACAATACAGCACCAACTCCAGAATTTTTTATAGAAGACCCCGTAGTACTTTGTCCAAATGAAGTACTCGAATTACAAACCTGCAGAGGTTATAATTTCGATTTAAATGGCACGCCAGTTTTTGCAGATGCCAATGGTTTGTTAACGGTAGATTTAGCTCCCGGTCAGGGCGTCAACAATCCGGTTTTCCTTCATATAGAAAGCCAGCAAGCAGCTTGTGCCGGAGACTTTTTCATTAGTATTTATCAATTAGAAGATTTTACATTAGGTACTTTTACAGCAATGGAGGTTTGCTCAGAAGAATGCACCACCATAGACCCGAATGTACCAGCCGAATGGGAACAATCTATGATTTTTAGTTGGACTCCAACAACTTATTTAGATGACCCAACTATTGCACGACCACAAATTTGTAATCCACAAGAAGATATTGTGTACACCTTAACTGTCACCAATCCAAATGGTGGTTGTTCAACAAGTGCCACTTTACCAATTAATGTATTAGATGCGGTTGCGCCTGTTATTCGTTACGAAGGCTTTCAAGAATGTTATTTAGATTATGAGCCCGGACAGTTGATTATTGAACCGGCAGGTTTATCTAACTATGAATTTCATTTTGTAGATGGTCCGGTTGACATCACTTTGCAAAGTGGACCAAGTAATACTTACAATCTTTTAATTGGTACAGGAATGTATTATGCCATTGCTGATAATGGAGAATGTTCAAGCGTTTCCGATACCCTCGAATTTAATTTAGATGATTGTGTCTTTGATTTGGCTCTTCAAAAAATACTTACTCCTACACAACAAGTACCGGTTTACACAGGCGATCTGGTTACTTTTGAAATAGAAGTTTTCAACCAGGGAACGGTAAATGCAGTAGATATTACGGTAACCGATTACATTCCGGCAGGTTTTATTTTAGCAGATGCCAATTGGTTTAGCCTTGGTGCAAATGAAGCCAGTATTAACATTCCAGGTCCACTAATTGCAGGCAGTTCAACAACGGTATCCATAACGCTGCAAGTTACCAATGCCGCCTTAGCCGGAACAACCGTTAACTACGCAGAAATTAGTGCTGCCGATGATGAAAACGGCGAAGGCTATCCAGATATAGATTCAACACCCGATAACGACAATACAAACGACACCGGCGGAACACCAGATGTAGCAGGCGAAGACGATGAAGTGAATGATGACGGTACAATAGATGAAGACGACCACGA
>CALHDG010000125.1 GCA_938023075.1 uncultured Chitinophagales bacterium | reverse complement strand
TAAGCGTCTATATCCCCGTATTTAGATATTATTTCTTTTGAATTGACTTTCACTTTTGCTAACCTTGATGTTAATGTTTCTATTTTTTTCTGCCGTTTCTCTCCTATCCCTATTTTCTTTATAAATGCATCTATTTCGCCTAAGCTTACTACGGATATAGCCAAACTATTTTTTGAATCAAATAAATTATATTTTTCTTCTATTCGCTTTGCCAAATCTGAGTCTCGACCATAAATGACCAAAATATTGGTATCTAATAAATAATCCATTAATCAAGCGCACTTAATAATTCTTCTAATGAATGATCCCATTCAATTTCATCTGCTAATGCTCTAAATTTGTTGTACGTAATTGGCTGATAATCTTGGTCTGCTAAAATTTCCTTGTAAGTCAAACCTTCTGTTATTTCTGTTATAGAATCCTTAAGGACAGGTTTACTTACCACCACAAACTCATCTCTTTCTAATTGTTTATGAATGCGTTGTAGTTTATCTACATCATCAATATTTGAAATAATGTTGATTATATTATTTTTTATAATGTTTTTGTTTACTGTCATTTATCAGTACTTTTATAAAGTATTTAACTAAAATAAGTAGTTATAGTTAAGATTCAACACTAAATATAATCATTATTTATTTAAGATGGAAGAAATAATCAGTGAAAAAGCAGCACGAGTGTTAGATTTATTGGAACAAATAGAGGCGGTTAATTCTATGATCAATCTTCATAAAGACGACTCGTTTATGCGAGAACAATATGCCTACAGAAAGGAAGCATTTATAGAAGAACTTATTATTCAATTGCGTAAATTTAACATTACTAAAGAGGAATTAGCTGCACGTTAAATCTCTTACCCCAACCGCTCATCAATTGGCAATTCAATAAACTCAACTATCGCTACCTTTCCAAAATTGGTATACAAAGGGTTCAAAACAAAATTGAATTCTAAAGGAACAATTGCCGAAGGAACTTTTAAAGCAAAAAAATCTCGACTTTTGGCTAAGGCTGTAAATGTTTGAGTGCTTGCCAAAGAGTAAGGAAACTGGTGCCAACCTTTCGGAAGCTGCTTTAACTCGTCTATTTCAAATGCATCAGGAAACTGAATTTTCGCAACTAAAATTTTTGTTGGCAGGCTTGCGCTATTTTTAGAATGTACATAATATGCTAACAAGGCTAAAGAAATATTTTGGGAACAATAAACGGCTCGTGTGCCAACCTCATTCCATCTTCCTCCAACCTTTTCTGCGCCAATTCCACTAAGTGTGGCCTCTTTATATTTAACATTGGCAACCCTGTAAACAACCATTAACTATACACATTGTACTGTATTCTAACAATTTCGTTTTCTACCAATTGAAACCCTAAACTACTGTCAAGCAAGTCAAATGGTTTTTTGTTGCCCAAGGTTTTTGAAGGGCTTATCAGCCATTGTTTAAAATCGGCTTTAGTATTAAAAATGGCATAACCCAAGCCATACAAATGCGCTAATTCATAAATTCTCTCTGAAGTTTCTTTTCCGTAGACCTGTTTTTTTTGCATACTGCTGATAGAAACCGGTATGGTAGTTTCAAACTCCTTTTCGGTAGCTTCTAAGTTATATATTAATTGTTTCCATTCGGCTTTTTTAACGCCCTTTCTAATGCAATTTATAAGCTCTAATTTATAAGCAGGTACATCTTTTATGTTCCTTAACACCCAGGCAGGTGAAAATTTTTTTACTTTATTTTGTTTTAAATCTGTTTTATCTTTGGAAGAAATCACTACACTCATCAATTGTAAATTTACAGGTAATTACCCGTAAATTTACTATAATTATTTAACAATGTCCAGTATTGAATTTATATTCTGTTTTTATCAAGATACAAGGTATCGCCTCTTTCTAAAATAAAACATTACCTTATACTTGATTAGGTTGAATTTTGGGCTTTTGACTTTCACTTCTGCTAACCTTCATGTTAATATTCCTAATTTTTTAATATTGATGACATTACTTTTTATAATATTTATATTTATAAGTACTTTTATAAAGATTTTAACTAAAAACAAGTATTTGATTTAAGATTCGATTTTAATGTAAACATTCTTTATTTAAGATGGAAGAAATAATTAGTGAAAAAGCAGTACGAGTGTTGGATTTATTAGAACAATTCGAATCCGTTAATCACCTGATCAATCTTCATAAAGATGATTGATATATGTTATTTTAATTAAAATATTTCCTTTAAATTTAGTTAAGTAAAAAATATATTATAAGAAAGCCTTTCTTTAATCCCTTTTGATTAAGCTGCTATTCGTATCTTTAGCCCTATGCGAGAAGAGCATTTAGATGCTGACTATAAAGGGGGTAAAACAGAACAAGAAATTGAGCAGGTACTTCGTCCTTCAGGTTTTGAAGAGTTTAGAGGGCAGCCGCAAATTGTAGAAAACTTAAAGGTGTTTATACAAGCTGCCCGGCAAAGAGGCGAGGCTTTAGATCATGTGTTGTTGCACGGTCCACCGGGTTTAGGTAAAACCACCTTAGCCCATATTATTGCGAATGAGTTGCAAGTGAGTATTACCACTACTTCGGGTCCGGTGTTAGAGAAGCCGGGAGACTTAGCTGGCTTACTTACCAATTTAGAGGAGCGCGATGTGTTGTTTATTGATGAAATTCATCGTTTAAATACCGTAGTAGAAGAGTATTTATACTCTGCGATGGAAGACTATAAAATTGACATTATGTTAGATAGTGGACCCAATGCGCGCAGTGTGCAATTGAGTTTGCATCCCTTTACTTTAATTGGAGCGACAACGCGTTCGGGCTTATTGTCCTCGCCTTTGCGCGATCGGTTTAGCATCAAATCAAGAATGGAGTATTACACTGCCGAAGTGTTGCAACAAATTGTTGAACGCTCCGCCGGTATTTTAAAAACTCCGATAGAAACCGAAGGGTCGGTAGAGATATCGAGAAGGAGCCGGGGTACGCCACGTATTGCCAATGCGTTGTTGCGCCGTATTCGCGACTTTGCGCAGGTAAAAGGCAACGGAACTATTACTTTAGACATTGCACAATATGGTTTGCAAGCCTTAAATGTAGATGAACATGGTTTAGATGAAATGGACAACCGCATTTTAAATACCATTATTGAAAAGTTTAGTGGCGGACCGGTAGGCTTAACTACCATTGCTACAGCCGTTGGCGAAGAAGCCGGAACCATAGAAGAAGTATACGAGCCATTTTTAATTATGGAAGGCTATATTAAAAGAACCCCTCGTGGCAGAGAAGCTACCGAACTAGCCTTTAAACATTTAGGCAAAGTGAAACCTACTGTGGGGAAAACGGGTAGTTTGTTTTAAGAGTGATTCTTTTTGAGGTTTTACTACGAATTTAACGAACAGTATAGTGCAGTATTTTATGAGTTTGAAACTAGCCCGACCTTTTCTATCTACGAAGAACCGATGTTTTTAAACTATTCCCGATTTGTAAGCCAGAAGCACCAAAGTGCATTAGGTTGTTTTACTGTTAAGTGTTGTTTTTCGATTGGAAAAATTCGTCATTCAAAATTCAAAATTTAGGGTCTCCTCAAATCATTTTAAGTAATTGATAATCAAATATTTAAGCGTAGAAATACCCTTGCAAAATGCAAGGTTTTTATGGGAGATTCAAAAATAACTTTGCATTTCGTCAATTATACATAATTTTCATATGTATGTC
>CALHDG010000124.1 GCA_938023075.1 uncultured Chitinophagales bacterium | reverse complement strand
TATGTTTAATATTATGTTGAACAATTGAAGGGGAAAGTTAAGAGTTAGGCATTTAAAACAATATTTGATGCTTTTTTAGCAGACACCTTTTGTTTTTTTCTAAAATCCCGGTTTGCTACCTTCATAGCAGCAGAAGCTCTGCTATTAAATGAGGAAACTTTATCAGCAGAAATTTTGGTATATGTTGCTGATTTTGAAGCTGATTTAATGTGATATGTTTTTCTTTTACTCAATTAAGATTGTTTTGAAATCTATAATAATTTTTAAATTCTTGCGATAAAACTACAAAATCTCTGCCACTTTTAAAAATGCACCTATCAGGATAAAGTCCAGTCAATACTGCATCTTTAACATTTTCTCTTGCCTCCGTAGCATCTATAACAATCAATCCGCTTGCTAAATTCCTTTTATAATCATCTTTTTTGTAAATTTCTGCTACCCAAATAAATTTTGGCATCCTTTGTAAAATTAGTTCATCGGCTATTTTTCCCTCAATATCATCTAACTTAGCTATATGATATTTAAATGATCTACTTGATGTTAAGTAAAATCGAAAGATAAAATCAGGTTCAAATTTATAACCTAAATCGGCATCATTTAGCACATTAAGAGCTAACTGTTTTGCCATTTCAGCTTCTAAATATATTCGCTTATATAATGGAACAACAATAGAATCTATTTTTACATCTTTCCATTCTTCTTGCTCTACATCTAAATATGGCTTATCGGGTTTAGATAGTAATATTTTTCTAAGTGGCTTCAAATTATCATCCTGTATTACATATTTTCTTTCTACATCTGAATAATCAATGTACGTTACATCTTCATCTGAAAAACTTAGCGTTCTTTTGGTTTGAGTATTAAAATCAATTTGAGCCTCTTTTTCATAGCCTACAACAAGAATGGCATGCGCTAACTCATCATTTTCAAGTACAGCAAGTACTGGTATGCCACTTTCAATATATATGCTTATAACTTGCTCAATTTTATCTTCATAAGCACCTTCTCTTGAATAAATATATGTTCCAAAACCAAACTCTTTTATAGCGTAGCTTATTTGGTCAACAGTTAACCCACTTGACGGGAGCATTCTTTTTTTAGAATATTTTGATAGCACTTCGATAATTCCCGATATTGCTATTGGTCTATAATCGGGATAGCGATTTCCAAAGTATTCCATTAAACCCCAAATAGTAGTTTCCGCACAGGTAATACTTTCACCATCTTGTGAGCTATGCGGAAATCCATCTATTTCAAGTTTAACACCATTTATAAGTATGTTAGATTTATATGAACAGATAAGCATGTTTTTATCTTTTAAACAATGCCGGCTTATGATTGATCTTCCAATAATATTTGGAACAGTTGGTCTAAGAATGATATAACCCAAAAAGTATTTTTGTAACTGTTTAAACAAGTCCACATTTCTAAAATGATCTTGTGTTATTCCATCTTGAAATAATGACAATCTAATACAGTCTCGTTTATATTCTTTATGTTTTGAAGCAAAGTAAGTGTAATAACTATCTCTGTAAAATTTGTCTACATAAGGAGTTTCAATAACAACATAAAGGGTGTCAATTAATTCTTCAAATAGTCCATAAATTTTAGCTTCAAGCTCAATTATATCTTCATCACTTATACTAAATTCTTTCCTTAAAGCATCAATTATTAAATCAATAGAATCTTCTACGGGTACTATGTTAAATTGAATCCAACTCATTTGTTAAATATAATATTTATCACTACAATCAATAGAAAAATCACCGAAAACAATTTACCAAGTTTGTAAGCCACCACAAAAGTATGCTTTGTATTCCAGTAGTTACAGCACAAACAAAGCAGTAGGTACAGCCGAAAGTTTACAATGTAAAGGAACTACACAAAAAGGAACAAGGTGTAAACATCGTACCAAATTGAGTAACGGTTATTGTTATCAGCATACCAAACAGCAGAATAGTATTATTAGTCATTTGTACAATTCAATCAGCCATACACAAAACCGTTTTTGCATTTGGGGAGCTAAACCGTTTCTACTCATTTAGGCAAAATTAAGTGGTTTTTGGCTGTTTTGGTTTTTACATTTTTTGACAGTGTAATTCTTCTACAAGCCGCATACACACTGGATTTATGGCAGTTTTTCGAGCCTTTTTTAAAAAGGGTTTTGAAAGGGGGGTGCTATAATGGGTACTCATTAAAAAGCAAAAGTAGTAGTTTACCATATTGGGCTAAATTCGATAGGAGGCTTTTGTGCAGACGGTTTCTTCTACAAGCCGCATACATACTGGACTTATGGTGTTTTTTCGAGCCTTTTTAAAAAAGGGTTTTGAAAGGGGGTCGGGTAGGACAGTTCACCTATATTCGGATTACGGAAACGCCCAAAAACCTTGTATTTAGGCTGTTTTAACAAGCTAAACCAATGCAAAGCACTATTTTTTGGTTTTAGGGGATCGGGGGCAGTAAGACCGCCTTTTTACGGCATTTTAACATTATCAACTACGCCCAAAAACATTACCGAATTAGTATTTTGAACTGGCTTTACTGTTATAAAATTTAGCTTCAATTTCTTTAGTTGGTTTGATTTGTCGCAATTCTTGTATTACCCAATAATCAGGTAAATAAAATTTTTTTCTGTTTATACTTACCCTATATAATTTGTCTATATCCTTTTATAATGTTTTGAATATTTGATGTCAGCAGCAGAAGCATTTTTAAATAGTTTACCCATGATGGATTTACTACACATTAGAAGGTGAGGGCTGAAACAGTTATACAGTTAACACCACATTGTTGTTAATTGCGCAATTGGTTTTTAAAGGGGGGGGTTCGGTTGTATAAATTTCTTATTCCACCCTAGTATTATATAGTCAATAGAAAGTATTGGTTCTGTTGGTACTTGTTGAATAGAGATTAGATAAAGAAGCCTTTAGATAGTAGTTAAATGTGTCTGTCAACAGTAGAACCAATTTTTAGAAAGAAAAACAGCATATTCATAGGTAAAACACAAAAACCGACCAACATTCCGACCAATGTTAGCCATAAAAAAATCCTAAGCAATTGATTTACAATAACTTAGGATTATACTTTGTAGCGGGAACAGGACTCGAACCTGTGACCTTTGGGTTATGAGCCCAACGAGCTACCAACTGCTCCATCCCGCGCTATGGGAGTGCAAAGATATAACAATTTTTATTTCCAGCAAAACTTATTTTACATTTATTTTGACTTATCAATAGACCGCATTCCTTTTAAGAAAATAAACCTGCCAATACTCTAAAGCCAAGCCTTTTTTGCAAAGGAATTTCTATTTTTGAAACTTAATAATATCGGGCAAGCCCGTGTTGTTTATTTATAGTTTACGAAAAATATGAGAGTAATTATACAAAGAGTAAAGGAAGCCAATGTTACGGTAGATGGTAAAATTATTGGTAAAATAGAAAAAGGGTTTTTAGTGCTGCTAGGTATTGAAAATGAAGATGAGCAAAAGGATGCAGAATGGTTGGCTCAAAAAATTGTGAACATGCGTATTTTTAAAGATGCAGATGATAAAATGAATTTAAGTGTGATGGATGTTGAGGGAGCACTGTTGGTGGTTAGTCAATTTACCTTACACGCTTCCACTAAAAAAGGAAACCGTCCTTCTTTTATACATGCTGCCCGCCCCGAAAAAGCGATTCCGTTGTACGAATATTTTTTAGAACAAGTGACTCAACTAATGGGTAAAGCACCGGCAACCGGAGCCTTTGGGGCAATGATGCAAGTTCAATTAGTTAACGATGGACCGGTGACCATTTTTATGGATAGCAAAAACAAACAATAAGTTTTATGACAATTGAACAAACGCAACAAGTAGTTAATGAATGGATTAACACAACCGGCGTACGGTATTTTAATGAATTAACCAATACCGCTTTGTTGATGGAAGAAGTAGGAGAAGTTGCCAGAATTATGGCGCGGCAATATGGAGAACAATCTTTTAAAAATAAAGAAGCAGACCTTGATTTGGCTGATGAACTAGCCGATGTGTTTTTTGTGTTGATTTGTATTGCTAACCAAACGGGAGTTAATCTAACAGAAGCCTTGCAAAAAAATCTGGCAAAAAAAACTAACCGGGATGCACAACGGCATCAACAAAATGAAAAGCTGAAAAACTGAATCTTTATGGATAGGGTTTTACTACATATTGAAAGGGAATTGAAAAAGCGCTTGGTTTACCCTTATCAATGGGGCACCAAACAAACCGATCAATTAGATAAACTAACTCGTTTTATTTACAAAACCGAAACTTTTGAGGATTTATTAGCACAGATCGAGTTGCGTTTTAAAACGTTGACGGAAAAAGAAAACTTGAAAAATTATGCACTAAATCGCTGGTATAATTTTCATAGTGCCATGGCAGTAGAACGAATTTTTAAAAGCCATCCATTAGTAAGCCAAACTGTAAATGCAAAAGATAGGGAAAAAGATTTTTTTATTGGTGATATTCCATTTGACCATAAAACTACGGTGTTCCCTAAACAATTTAAAGGCACTTTCAATGAAGCGATCAATCAACCGGAGAACTTAATTGAATGGTTGTATAAACATCAAAGTCAACAAGGGCGACATCATTTAAAAAATAGATTGTTTGTTGTTTTATACGATCATAAAGGGGAGCATTGGCAACTTAAAGCGAATCTTCAAAAAATAGAACTGGCAGTTTATCAATATTTACATCAATTTGAGGCAGGTCGATTACGCCGTTTTTCATTTGAGCCGGAGCATACTACTTTGAGCGATTTAATTTGGGTGTTGGGTTGAAGATAAAGTTTTCACCTAATCTTCAATTTTTGTTTATTTAAAATGTAACACAATTTATTTATTAGTAATTTTCAACTAACTTTGTTTAAAGTTTAAAAATGGATATAAAAGAGGAAAAGATTGGATTAATTGAGTGGATTGATCAAATCAACGATGTTGAAGTAATTCATAAGATTAAAAAATATGTCGAAGAGCTAAGTGGAAATGAAGATAGTGTTCAACTTTCTGTTGGAGAAAAAAAAGCATTGGAACAGGGGCTTAAAGATTTTGAAGAAGGTAATGTTTTGACAGATGAAGAAGTGAGAAAAAGACATGCAAAATATTTCAAATAAAATTATTTGGTCGGCTTCAGCTCAGAACGGATTTCAAAATATCGTGTATTATTTGGAAACACAATTTTCTGAAATTATAGTGTAAACCAAATTTGCCCATTTTCCAACGGAGGACTGCCCTTTATAATCTAACCCTGATTGCAATGGAAATCCTTTCCCGTTCACGAAGTGACGGGAAAGATTGGAATGGAAAGCAGGCTGCTCCTTTCTGCGAGTTCTTCCGGTTCGTTTCAAAAAAAACAAGTACTTTTAAATTTAATTAAGGAGTGAGAAAAAAATAAATTTACATGCTGACTTTGCAATTTTCTGATATACTTCGTTGAAAAGTCTCGTCTTAGCCCACTAAGACTGCGTTTTTCGCCTCGTCTATCAAAAAATTGCTTTATCATAGATGGTAAATTTATTTTCTCATCATTCCTAAGTTGATTATTGAACAATGAAATTTGGCAAAGTTGATAACCCTGGAGACATTGATTTTTTTCTTCCGAAAGACCATGCGGACACCAAAAAAGTTTTAGGTGGCAAAGCCTTAAACAAGACCAACATTTTTGTGGGTTGCGCCAAATGGAATAAGCAGGATTTAAAGGGCTTTTACCCAAGAGGTACCAAAGATGCATTGACTTATTACGCCACGCAGTTTAACAGTATTGAATTGAATGCGACATACTATCGTATTTTTCCGTCGAGTACGGTTGAAAATTGGTACAACAAGGCAGATAACGATTTTAAGTTTTTTCCAAAAGTGCCACAAATCATTAGTCAGTTTAGACGATTGAAAAATTGCGAAGCCGAGCAAAATGCCTACTTAGATAGTATTGCACACTTGAAAGAAAAATTGGGGATGATCTTTTTGCAAATGAACCCTAATTTTGCTCCCAAGAGTTTTGTATCTTTGCAACGGTTTATTGAACATTGGCCTAAAGGTTTTCCGCTGGCGGTTGAGTTACGGCATATCGACTGGTTTAACACAGATACTGCCAATACCGTTTACAAACTATTTGAACAATATAAAATTTCTAATATTATAGTAGATACTGCCGGCAGAAGAGACTTGCTACATATGAGATTAACTTCTAAAGATGCGTTTATACGATACAATGGAACAAACCATAAAAGTGATTATGCCCGTTTAGATGATTGGATTGATCGCATTGAAATTTGGATAAAGCAAGGGCTAAAAAACTTGTATTTTTTTGTACATCAAAATCACGAGGAGGCATATCCGTGGTTATCTAAATACTTTATAGAGCAACTTAATCAACGTTTATCCGTAAATTTAAAGGTACCGCAACTAGCCGGAAAAGTCAACACACCGAACAAGCAAAACATCTTAAAGTTATTTTAATCTGAAATATATACAAAAAATATTCCCTGTAATTGCCGACCTGAAAGGTTATCGGAACACCCATTTTAAGTTAGATGCGATAGCTGGAATAACCGTAGCAATTATGTTGGTGCCTCAAGCAATGGCTTATGCTTACTTAGCCGGTATGCCGCCTATTTATGGTTTGTATGCAAGCTTAGTACCTACTTTTTTATATGCCTTAATGGGTACTTCCCGGCAAATGTCGGTTGGTCCGGTAGCGGTTTCGGCGCTGTTGGTGTTGTCGGGCGTTGGTCAAATTGCAGAACCCGGTAGCCCGGCATATATTCAATTGGTTATTACTACAGGCTTGCTGGTTGGCATAATGCAATTGCTGTTTAGTTTATTCAAGTTGGGTTTTTTGGTTAACTTTTTATCGCATCCGGTTATTAGTGGTTTTACTTCAGCTGCGGCAGTTATCATTATTATTAATCAAATAAAAGATTTAATTGGTGTTGATATTCCACGCTCAGTTCATGTGTACGAAACCTTTTTATATGATTTGCGATTGATTGGAGAAACCAACTACCTGGCTTTAAGTTTGAGTGTTGCATCGGTAGTAGTATTGTTAATATTGCGGCGCATAAGTCGATTGATACCTGCAGCTTTAATTGTGGTTGTGTTGTCTACCGTTTTATGTGCTTGGTTTCAGTGGCAAGAGTTTCATAGCTTAGCAATTGTCAATTCTGTACCTGCTGGTTTGCCGGCTTTTCAAATACCTAACCTAAGCTATGCTACTTTTTTACAATTGCTGCCCACTGTTTTTACCGTTACCGCTATTGGTATTGTTGAAAGTTACGGCATCGCAAAAACCATCGAACGGCAACATCAGCATTATGTAGTGCAACCCAATCAAGAGTTGTTGGCACTTGGCATTTCAAAAATAGCGGCTTCCTTTTTTCAGGCGATACCTACGTCGGGTAGTTTTAGCCGTTCGGCGGTTAACAATGCAGTTGGTGCTCAAACTGGTATTGCATCCATTATTACCGTTGTTATTGTTTTGTTAACCTTACAATTTTTTACGCCGCTTTTTTATTACTTACCAAAAGCAGTTTTAGCGGCTATCATTTTAATTTCGGCAATGGGTTTGTTTGATTATAAAGAAGCCTGGTATTTATGGAAAACGCACCGGCGAGACTTTTGCTTAATGTTAACTACCTTTTTGCTTACTTTGTTGTTGGGTATTGAGTTAGGTGTTTTGGTTGGTGTTATTTTATCGGTATTAACGGTTATGTATAAAAGTTCTAGACCACATTTGGCTGTTCTTGGCAAAGTGCCCAACACAACTTACTATCGAAATATTGAACGCTTTCCTGATATTGAGCAAAACCCCGATATGTTGATTGTGCGTTTTGACAATCAATTGTTTTTTGGCAACGCTACTTTTTTTAAAGATACGATAAAAGATTTACTGCTTGCTGACGAGATGCGTGCCAAAGTATTGTTTATTGATGCCAAAAGCATGTACGATATTGACAGTAGTGGCTTACATGTTTTAAATGAGTTATACAATTGGCTTGCCCGCAATAAAATTGAAGTGTACTTTACTTCAGCCATTGGCCCGGTGCGTGATCTCATTATTAAATCGGGCTTGTATGAAAAAATTGGGAAAGAAAACCATTTTATGTATTTACACGATGCAATAGAAGATTATAAAGAGCGGCGGATAAATGCTCAAGTTAACAATCAAAATTATAAGCGAGTACTTGTTTAAAAATAAGAAAAAATATTTTGTAGTTAATTAAAGCAAGTATAGATGCCTGCCAGAAAATTCGATTCCTCGTAAAGTAAAGCTCCTCCTTAAATATTAATTTCAGTCGAAAACCTAACCATTGGAAGACAAAGATAATGGTACTAAAAAAATGAGTGTTTTTAATTTACGAAGAGATAAGCTGAAATTGGAAATTTAAAAAGCCATCCAACCAATAAAATTGCACATTCCACTTGATAATCGATGCACGAATTGTAAATTTGCCATATCGTGATTAAACAAGCCATAAAAAAAATTGTACCAAATCAGCTTTTGCGCTTTTTACAAACCTATGCCAACAAACGTAAATCTACCGAAACTATTTTTACTGAAATTTATGAAAAAAAACTATGGGGTGAAGCTGCTGATGGTAGAAAATATTGCTCCGGCAAAGGCACAGTAGAGGATAACGTGACTCAATACATTGAAGTAGTGCAAGAGTTTATCCAACAAAAAAACATACAACATATTTTTGAAATTGGTTGTGGCGATTTTAGTATTATGTCGAAAGTACTAAACCCTTATCCGCAAATATACTATACCGGTGCTGATATAGTAAAAAACGTGGTCAACCATTTAAACAACACCTTCGCTACCAAACAAATTCAATTTATACATATGAATGCTGTTGAAGCGCAGCAATACCCTAAGGCTGATTTATGTATTATCCGGCAGGTATTGCAACATTTAAGCAACCAACAAATAATAGATATCTTACAAAAATTAAAGCCCTATAAATATGTAATTATTACTGAACACATTCCGCTACATCCAAAAATAAAAAATGGTAATAAACAAGCCAACGGATACATTCGTTTACAAAACAAGCAAACCTCTGGTATCTTTTTAGAGGCTCCGCCCTTTTCTTTAACTTGTCAAAGTTTATTGAGTTACCCCTATCATGATAAAGATTACAACAATCAAATAGTACCCGGATTAATGCTCACCCAATTGCTGGAGTTTTAAATTTTTTTCTCATTTCTTAAATCATAAATATGCAAAACAACGACATACTTAAAAAATTACGGTATATTTTCAATTGGAAAGATTCGGAAGTAGTTCAGATTTTTAGTTTAACAGATCGCCCATTTTCAAAAGATCAGGTTATTAAATGGTTAAGCAAAGATGACCAAATCAATTTTGAAGAAATGACCGATAAACAATTGGCAATTTTTTTGAATGGCTTAATTGTTCACAAACGCGGCAAAAAAGAAGGGGCTACACCACCTCCAATAGAAACCAGCATCAACAACAATGTTATATTACGCAAACTCAAAATTGCCTTAAACTTTAAAAATGAAGATGTTTTGGCAGTCCTGAAAAAAGCTGATTTGTCAATCAGTCCGCACGAATTGAGTGCCTTTTTTAGGCATCCAAAACAAAACCAGTACCGCATTTGCAAAGACCAAATATTAAGAAATTTTTTAATGGGGCTTCAGTTGAAGTATAGGGGATAATTTTTTCATATTACTTGCTACATTTGTGATACAAATTTTTCAATTTTGCTACGCTTTTTACTCGGTACTATTTTAATTATTGCAGGATGCCAAACATCCAACCAAAACCCCATTTACCCTTACCTAAACGTTACCAACCCCATCAGCATACAAGTAAGCAACTTAAAAGGTGAAACCTTTAATTGGGAAAATCTACAACAAAATAAGGCAACAGCGTTCATCTTCATTTCACCAGAATGCCCCCTTTGCGAAAACTATAGCCTCACAATAAACACATTGCAAAAACAATTCAAAAACGAAAAAATAGAACTAATCGGCATTGTACCCGGCAACTATTATTCAGTTGAACAGATCGATTCTTTTTTAACAACCTATCAATTAAACATACAAGTATTGTTAGATACCCAATACGCCTTTTGTAATTTTTTTAATGCGAAAGTTACCCCAGAAGTATTTGTAGTGAATGCAAAAAGCGAAACCATATACGAAGGCAAAATTGATAATTGGATACAAGCCTTAGGCATTAAAAGAAGAGTAATCACCAAATTTTATTTGGAAGAAGCCTTCCAATCAATCGTAAACAACACGCCCTTAAGCATATCAAAAACAGAAGCCATTGGTTGCCTTATTGAATAATTGGGTGCAAAGGTGACATCTTTAAAAAAGGTGTCATCTTTGCTAAAGCAAGAAATTGAACAAAATTTGAAATACAAAATCGGACATACTAAAAAAATAATGTTCCAACCACTAATAATAATAATAATTTTCGGTGGGTGGATGTGTTTACTATTTGCTTGTCAAAACCATTCAACACATACAAAATCAAACGATCAACCTAAAACAATTACTCCATACCAAGCACTCAATCAACTACCCAAACAAGTAACTTTCACGGAGCACATCGCCCCGCTAATTCACCATCATTGTATGCCTTGCCATCGCCCCGAAAGTGCTGGTCCATTTAATTTAATTACCTATAAAGATATACGTAAAAGAGCCAAAATGATACGTTCGGTAACCCGCTCGGGCTATATGCCCCCTTGGCCCGCCGACCCAACGTACCGGCATTTTGTTGGCGAAAAAATACTAACCGATACCGAAATTGAGTTAATCAACACTTGGGTAAAACAAGGCAACCAACAAGGTAACCCCAACTTAATGCCATCTCCACCTCAATATCCCAAAGGTTCATTAATCGGCAAACCCGACAAAGTGGTAAAAATGGAAAAGGCGTTCCAAATAAAAGGCAACAACCGCGATAACTTTCTAATTGCCAAATTACCCTTTCAATTAGCACAAGATACCTTTATCAAAGCCATCGAATTTGTACCCGATAATAAAAAATTGGTGCACCACGTAAACGGACATATCATTAAATATGCCGAAGGCGCCAAACAAAGCATTTACGGAGGCGAACGGATTGTAGACATTGAGCAAACCGATGATAAAACGGCTTTCAAAATATTAGACCTTTTAAACGATGATGGAAGCTACCCGGTTTTAAAACCTTTGGTCGCCAATTATTTGCCGGGCGTAGTAGCCACTATCTATCCTGAAGGCATCGGCACTTTTCGTATGACCAAAAAAGGGGCTATTTTAATTCACGATTTGCATTATGGTCCCAGCCCCATCGATGCCACCGATCAATCACACTTTAATATATTTTTTGCTACCGAAGCCCCTCGTAGAAAAGTACAAGAAACCCAATTGGGCACCCATGGCGTTTCCCCTATTGTGCCGCCTTTGGTTATTCCGCCCGATACCGTCATGACATTCACTACACAGTTTGTTGTTAATCAAAATATTTCGTTGTTAACTATCAACCCGCATATGCATTTGTTGGGTAAAAGTTTTAAAGCCTATGCTTTTGCTCCACAGCGCGACACGATTCCATTAGTCTATTTACCTCAGTGGGATTTTCGTTGGCAATACTTTTACACCTTTCAAAAAATGTTGAAAATACCTGCCGGTTACACCATCAAAGTAGAAGCCCTTTACGACAACACCATCCACAATCCACTCAACCCATTTAGCCCGCCACAAACCGTTAGCGAGCGCAACGGCAGCATGCGCACCACCGACGAGATGTTGCAATTCATCATCAACTACACCTTGTACGAAGATGGGGATGAGGAGATAAGTTTAGATCCATCAGATGATCTCTAATTGTAGTGTTCCATTTTTTTTAGAAGCGAAACAGCAAAGCATTTTAAAAACGAGCTCCCCGCTTTCCACTCAAATGTTGCGGCTTGACGACAAATGCCAACGCTTCAGGCAACATAACCGTTGCAATCGGGGCTAGGCTTCTAAGGGCACTCCTACAATCAAGCCTTTTATAATTTATAAAATCAGAACACTTAATCTTAATTCAGATTTATCGAGGTGGTTAATACTTTTCTGTTTTCGAGTGCCTTCGTTTTTTATTTTTCTACGAAGCACCGAAGTTTGCAAACTAGCCCCGATTGCAGCGGTTATGCCATTTTGAAGGGCTTTTGCAGCGAAGGCAAATGGCATTTGAGCGGAAAGCGGGACGGGTGTTATTATATAGTCTGGCAGTTTCGCTTCTAATAAATAATGGTGTTTTGAACAGCTTGTTTTTAGTTATTACCAAACCTTGCCATTAAAAATGGGTAACTAAACACTGCCAGAAAAACCAGCACTGCCCCTACATAAAACATAGGGCTCATTTGTTCGGATTCGCCAAAAATAAGTAAGGCGAGAATGATGCCATACACCGGCTCGAGACTAATTGCCAAGTTTACTTTATAGGCACTGATGCGTTTCATTAATTCCATAACAGCGGTAAAGGCATAAGAGGTACAAACTAAACTGAGGATGATTAACCAAAACCAATCGATAGCGGCAACGTTGACTAAGCCCGGCAAAGTACCGCCTTGCAACAAAAAGATAAGCAGCAAAAAAACAGCACCTATGGCTAACTCAACAATGCTCATATAAGTATGATCGTATTGTTGCACCAATTGCCGGTTAATTACGGTGGCAATGCTGATAACAAATGCAGAAAAAACACCCACCAAAATACCTTGATAATAACGAAACTCGAATTGAAAAATAATAGACAGTCCAACAATGATGACCAAACCCAGCACCACTTCAATCCAATAAATTTTTCTTTTTTCTACTAAGGGTTCTATTAAACTGGTAAATAAAGTAGTTGCCGAAAAACATGCCAAGGCAACCGATACATTAGAAATTTTAATGGCATGATAAAAGGTAAACCAATGAACTGCCATGAGTATGCCTACTCCACAAACCTTAATAAATGTTTTACCTTTAATGCTTGCTGATTTGTTTTTGTTTGACTTCCTACGGCGGGAAAGACTATAGCGGTAATAGCCATACAAACCCAATGAAGCTAAAAACATGCGAATGGTGGTTAAATGCAAGGCATCAACCGAAATGAGTTTTCCTAAAATACCGGTAAAACCAAATATCAATACAATAAAATGTAAATGTATTTGATCGCTGAAATTACTTTTGCGCAACTTTTAAAAGATATATACAGATAATAGTAAAAATAATATTAGGCATCCACGAGCCGATAGCGGGATCTAAGCCACCTTTTGTAGAAAAGGTTTGCGAAAATTGTTGCAACATCACAAAAGCTGAACTTAAACCCGCCCCAAAAGCGAGATGCAAGCCCATACCACCTCGCATTTTCCGTGAGGCAATAGCATAGCCCATAATGGTTAACAGAATGGTTGCCACCGGGACCGCGCTACGGCGGTGTACTTCTACTTCAAAAAGCGATAAACCCGACACGCCTCTACTTCGTTCTTTGGCAATGTATTGTTTTAGGTCTGGGGTAATCATCATGTCTTTGTTTTGTTCGGTTTTGCCAAAATCTTCAGGCAACAAGGCGAGGGTAGTATCCATTTTTTCGCCTTGTTCAATTTTTTCATCTAAACCATTAATGTATCGTTTGTAATAGTTTACAATTTCCCAATGGTCGGTTTTCCATTTAATTTTATCTGCTCGTATTTTGTACACCAATTTTTTATCGCGCATTTTTTCTAAAGCAAATTTATAACCGGTACTGTCTTTAACACTATAATTTTCGAGATAAGCATATTCGTTTTTACTCACTTGATAATGTATATTTCTACTTCGGTGATAATTACTTTTGCTAATGTAGGTATTTTCGAAATTTAATAAACGCTCACTCGCTTGTGGCACCCAATAATGATTGGCATATAATTGAATGCCGGTTAGCAAAAAGGCACACAACATATAAGGAACAAATAAAATGCGATAAAAGCTTACTCCCGTACCATAGGCAGCCACAATTTCGGAGCGGTTTGCTAAACGCGAGGTAAAAAAGATAACTGCAATAAAAATAAAGATCGGAAACAGCATAAAGCTAATTTGCGGTACAAAATTAAGGTAGTAACCAGAAATCACTTTATTAAGAGGCACTTCTTTTTCTACAAAATCGTCTACATTTTCGGAGATATCAATTACTACTGATACTGCCATAAATAGTATCAGCGTAAAAAAGAAGGTGCCCAAAAACTTTTTTATAATGTACCAATCGAGTTTTTTAAACATGGAGCGCAAATTTAGTGAAACACTTTGTATGTTTCACTTAATATTGTTTAAGGGGTGTTTTTTAAAAATTGAAAAGTAGTATCTTTAGGAATAGATTTTCGTACCTAATAGAAAATACAACTTCAAAAAAGACAAATTAAATGAAATTAAATCACATTACTATACCATCATTAGATTTAACTAAGTCTATTCCATTTTATGAAAAATTAGGTTTAACCATGATTGTACAATCAATGCCACATTATGCACGGTTTACCTGTGTTACCGGAGATGCTACATTTTCCATTCATCAAACTGATCAGTTACCGAAAGGCAGTAATGGTGTTTGGGTTTATTTTGAATGCGATCATTTAGATACTTATGTTGAAGAGTTAGAAAAAAAAGGAATTCAATTTGACGAATTGCCCAACGACAAACCATGGCTTTGGCGCGAAGCATGGTTGTATGACCCTGATGGCAACAAATTGATTTTGTATGAGGCCGGCGAAAATCGATTAAATCCGCCATGGAAAATTAAGCATCAGGAATAGTACATCTTCTTATTTGATACTGCGCAATTAATTTACTTAATATTGTTAGATTAATCTCTTTCAATTAAAGTTATAGTAGGTTTAGAATGATAAGCTTCTGCTTTCCAAAAGCGCAACAAAAAATCGAGATCTTTTAAATAGCGTTCACCATTTGCATCGTAGTTGAAAAAGTATAGATCATCTTTACAATGCTCCATGCAATACATCACTAATTCTTTCGAAAATTCTTTGCCCTCCAACAAGCTAAAAATGCACTCTTCACTTTCTTCTACATTATAAAAAGGATTGTTGGGCATTGGAAATGCACTATTTATTCCAAGCGCCATTTCTAAACCGGATTTTGGATTAAAAAACACTAAGCCACTTTCTGGCGAATCTTCTCCTAAATTGGAAAAATACTGATGACCTGCAAAGTTATTAATAGCTCCCTGTTTTTCCATTTTTTCATATTTTTCTTCATTTTCCTTAGAGGCAAATCTTATCGTGTTATTGTAAAATTGGTAAAAATCAACAACAAACTCATCTATTTTGTTGGTGGGCATAAAGGCAATTTGGCTGCCTTTGTTAAACTGCAAAAAGTATTTTAAATATTTTTGAGTTGCTTCTTCAGCTCTTTTATATTCATCTAAAAAATTAACCGCTTTTATACTTTGTTGAGATTTTTTTTGTTCTGAAACGATAGCTGCACTATAGGGCTGCTGAAACATGGCACCTGAAAACCACCACTGTTTCTTCCATTTTATGATACCCATACATACAATAGTATCAATTTCTTTCAACAGATGAGCACCTTGAATAGATTGTATAGTTACGGCAAATTTTTTGCTAGATGCAATGTGTTCGATATGTACGTATTCTTCATCTTGACCTTTATATAAAAATAAACCGGTTAATCTTTTCGACATTTTAAGCAAGGCTTCACTTAATTGGTGCTGTTCTCCTAAAATAGCAGCAGCCCACTCTTGACCTGACATGCTCAGCAATTGGGTTTTTGCAGCATGTACATAGCTCGTTAAGTCGTCATATAAAAACATTTCCTGGTTTTCTGCTGACCTCTTATCATCTTGTATTGATTGCTGTCTATCTATAGCTTTTAATCCAGTATCAGGGAAAAACAAATAAGAATAAAATAAAATAGTTTCGGTAAACTGTTTCACTTTATAATAGTCTTTTTCGAATTCATCAATTCGGTAGTAGGCTTGTAGGTTTTCATTTTCAGGTGCCGTTTCCCACGCTGCCTCCAATTCAACCATTACTTTTTCGGCAGCATCTTTCAAAAAAGGTTGAACCGGTTCAATGTAATTTTCATCTTGCACACAATTAACAAAATACCAAATTAAAAAATTGACATCTTGTTGGTTAATTTCCCCTTCGTAATAATCTGTGGTATCATAAAAAGGTAGCGGCTTACTATACATTTGCTGATGCTTGGTGAAAAAGGCACACCAAAGGTTAGTTTCTGATATTAAATCTTCAAAATAAGAAGTGAGGAAGCAAGCCAACCTATTCAATTCTTCATTTATGTTTTCATTGGGTAAATAGGTGCTAAGAATTGAGTGTAGCATACTTTTTTCAAGCGCATTTTTTACCCTGTTACCTAGTTTAAGGTAATACATATCCGTTGGTGCTTGTTTTTCATAAGGTTTAAACATGAGCCAATCACTTAAATAAATTTTACTTTTAAGTTTTATGATCATTTGATTGCTGTTTTTGTTATCGTAGCATAAAAATATACTTTCAGGAGGATTTTGTTGACTTATGCATGAACATTATATCAACATCATATGATGCCTTTTTGGGGTTTTCATTTAAAATTTTGGTGTTTAGCTGAAAAGAAGTACTTGACATTTAATTTCATTAATCTTGGCTTTGGCATGAAGCATGGTTATATTAATAGAATAGTATCAAATTGATTTTGTATGATGCTGGAGAAAATCGATTGAATCCACCATGAAGGATTGGAAAAAAAGTGATTTTAATTTAAATACCTTTTATACTAAAAGAAAATAATTTCTACAAAAATTCTACAACTTTATAATATTGCAATAATATCTGCTAATTTTGATTAATAAATATGATCTATGGCAGATGTCCATTCAAAGAAAGTAAGGAGTTTTAATATGAGTAGAATAGGGTCTAAAGATACGAAGCCTGAACTACTTGTTAGAAAATTCTTTTTTACTAATGGATACAGATATCGTTTACATCATAAAAAATTACCCGGCAAGCCTGACTTAGTTTTTGCAAGGCACAAAAAGGTAATTTTTGTAAATGGTTGTTTTTGGCATGGACATCAAAATTGTAAATATTTCGTTATTCCTAAAACCAGAACAGAATGGTGGTTAAATAAAATAAACAGAACAAGACAAAAAGATGCAGAAAGCACAATGTTACTTCAGGTTATGGGATGGAAAGTTTTTACAATTTGGGAATGTGCATTAAAACCAGATAAAAGAGAAGGAAGTCTTAATAAATTGCTATTAGATTTTAAATCGAGTTAATGTCAGAATTTCGTTTTATATCATTGTTTTCAGGGGCCGGCGGATTGTCGGAAGGATTTGTTAAAGCAGGATTTAAACCCGTTTGCCATGTTGAAATGGATAAAAGTGCTTGTTTCACCCTCAAGACCCGAATAGCTTACCATTATTTAAAATCAACTAATCAATTTGATAAATATGTGGATTACTTAAAAGGAAACCTGTCCAGATCAGAACTTTATTATTATGTTCCGGTCGAGCTATTGGAACAAGTCATTAACTTACCTGTTGGGGCAAAATTTAATGTGCAAATTCATAAAAAAATTAACCAGATACTTAAAAAGAGAGAAGTAGATTTAATAATTGGAGGTCCGCCATGCCAAGCCTATTCTTTAGTTGGCAGAGCAAGATCTTCCGATGGAATGGAAGGTGACAGCAGAAACTATTTGTATGTACATTATGCAAAGTATCTTGAAAAGTATCAACCAAAAATTTTTGTGTTCGAAAATGTTATTGGATTAAAATCTGCCAGGGGTGGAAGATACCTGAACAATATGAAAAACCTTTTTAGGAAAAAGGGATATAAGACGATTATATTTACATAAATATGCATCAGAAACTGGATTTTCTCGTGTTGTTTGCTATGTAGTAGGTGGTGAAAAATCAGGAGACTACAAATTTAAAAAGAAAGAAAAAACTTATATTACTTCTGGGGAGGTTTTTGTAAAGACATATCGTGAATTATTGGAACAATCCAAAGAGTATCATAAAGAATTTATACATACTTATCATAAGTTTAACAAATAGATCCTGCTACTTCCTACCGGCTCAAATACCTACTCTTATTCCGATACAACTCCCGAAAATGCGCATCCTTAGTATCCTTAATAAAATAAATGCGCTCACCCGTACTTTTCATTTCAGGTCCGAGTTGTTTGTTTACATTGGGGAATTTATGGAAGGAGAAAACGGGTTCTTTAATGGCGTAACCCTCCAAGCGTTCTTCAAAAGTATAGTCGCTTAATTGTTTGTTGCCCATCATTACTTTTGTCGCCACATTGAGGTAAGGAATTTGATAAGCCTTGCAAATAAACGGAACGGTACGCGAGGCTCTTGGATTGGCTTCTATCACATAAACCATATCATCTTTAATGGCAAATTGAATATTGAGTAAGCCTTTAATTTCTAAAGCTACAGCTAATTTTTCGCTGTACTCTTTCATTAAATCTACCGCCAATGGCGACAAACCATAAGGTGGCAATACCGAATTACTATCGCCCGAATGGATACCACAAGGTTCAATATGTTCCATAATACCCATTATTTGAACTTGTTCTCCGTCGCATATAGCATCAACTTCGCCTTCGGAAGCACGGTCTAAAAAATGGTCAATTAAAATACGATTTTCCGGAAAGTGTTTTAAAATATCGATAACACCTCGCTCCAATTCTTCATCATTTATTACGATACGCATTTTTTGTCCGCCCAATACATAGGAAGGTCGTACCAAAACGGGAAAGCCCACCCGGTGGGCAATTGCTATGGCTTCATCAACGGTGGTAGCTGCGCCATAATCAGGATAAGGAATGTCTAACTCTTTCAATAAATCGGAAAATGCGCCGCGGTCTTCGGCGAGGTCCATTCCTTTAAAAGACGTACCAAAAATTTTAATGCCGTTTTCGTGAAATTTCTCTGCCAACTTCAAAGCCGTTTGTCCGCCAAGCTGAACAATTACGCCTTCTGGTTTTTCATGGTCTATAATATCAGCAATATGCTCCCAAAAAATGGGTTCAAAATACAGTTTATCAGAAATGTCAAAATCAGTTGAAACCGTTTCTGGATTGCAGTTGACCATTATGGCTTCGTAGCCTTCTTCTTTTAAAGCCAACACACCATGCACACAACAATAATCAAACTCAATGCCTTGTCCAATTCGATTGGGCCCACTGCCTAACACAATCACTTTCTTTTTATCAGAAACGATGCTTTCATTTTCGCCCTCAAATGATGAATAATAATACGGCGTTTGTGCTTCAAATTCGGCAGCGCAAGTATCTACCATTTTGTAGGTGCGTTTAATGCCTAATTCAAAGCGGCGGGTTCGCACCAAATCTTCATTAATTCTACCCAACAAAAAAGCAAGCTGTGCATCGGAATACCCATTTTGTTTGGCTTCTATAAATAAATTTTGTGGTAAGGTATCGAGAGTGTATTTTTTAATGATTTTTTCTAACTCCACCAAATCATTAATTTGTTGGATGTACCATTTGTCAATTTTAGTTTTATCAAATATGGTTTTAACAGGAACCCCAATAGTGAGTGCATCTTTAATTTTAAATAGCCTGTCCCAACTTGGGTTTTCAAGGCTATGCACAATATCATCAACCCGCGTCCACATTTTGCCATCGGCACCCAAACCCAAGCGGTTACTTTCTAAACTTTGACATGCTTTTTGAATCGCCTCTTTAAAACTTCTGCCAATTGCCATTACTTCACCAACCGATTTCATTTGCAAACCCAAAGTAGTTGATGCACCGGGAAACTTATCAAAATTCCAGCGTGGCACTTTTACAATTACATAATCTAAAGCCGGTTCAAAATAGGCAGAGGTCGTTTGTGTAATTTGATTTTTTAATTCATATAAATTATATCCAATGGCTAACTTAGCGGCAATTTTTGCAATAGGGTAACCGGTTGCCTTACTTGCCAATGCCGATGAACGCGAAACTCTCGGATTAATTTCAATTGCAATTAACGATTCGTCTGATGGGTTAATGGCAAATTGCACATTACAACCACCGGCAAAATGCCCTAAGGATCGCATCATTTTGATCGCCATATTCCGCATATTTTGATAAGCCGTATCGCTTAAAGTCATGGCTGGTGCAACGGTAATACTGTCGCCGGTATGTATGCCCATGGGGTCCATATTTTCAACCGTGCAAATAATTACGACGTTGTCATCATTGTCACGTAGCAATTCCAATTCATATTCTTTCCAGCCGATAACGGCTTGCTCTACCAATACCTCGTGGGTGGGCGATGCCTCTAAACCGCGTTCTAAAGCATCGTTCAATTCTTCTTTGCTGTGTACAAAACTTCCGCCGTATCCGCCTAAAGTAAACGAGGGTCTAATCACCAAAGGAAAGCCAATTTCCTGTGCCGTTTCTTTACCTTCTAAAAAAGAATTGGCAATTTTAGAGGTGGCTATTGGCATCCCAATATCAATCATCAACTGACGAAAAATTTCTCTATTTTCCGTTCTTTCAATGGCATCAATTTCTACCCCAACAATTTTTACCTGATGCATTTCCCAAAGCCCTTGCTCATCGGCTTCAATGCAAAGGTTAAGGGCAGTTTGTCCACCCATAGTTGGTAAGACTGCATCAATTTGCCTTTCCTCTAAAATTTGTGCCAGCGAAGCTACGGTTAAAGGCAGCAGATAAATGTGGTCTGCCGTTACTTCATCCGTCATTATAGTAGCCGGATTACTGTTGATTAATGACACTTCTATCCCTTCTTCGCGCAAGGAACGTGCGGCTTGTGAGCCGGCATAATCAAACTCGCAAGCCTGCCCGATGATTATAGGACCGCTACCGATAATTAATATACTTTTAATAGACTGGTCTTTTGGCATTGCCTGTTTTACATTTTGGGCTAAGGTAAGCAATTCGCTTTTTTAAGCATTAAAATTTTTGATGCTTACTCACTTAAGTTTCGGTAGTAGTATTTATGTATTTATTTCATAACGAACGATGAGAAAATAAATTTATCAACTCTGATAAAGCCATTTTTTGACAGACGAGTTGAAAAACGCAGGCTTAGTGGGGCTTAAGTTAACTTAATTCAAAATATAAAGCATAAAACCATCCAAGTGAACCTGTTCACTTGTTGCAGTAAAGTGGCATTTGTTGACACAATGGAACAGCAATTATTTTACTACCGAAAATTAAGTTACTCATATTTTGATATACGTTACTGTTAGGTATATTAATGCTGCAATGCTTCCAAAGCATTCAAAATGTCTTTAACCTCTGCTCTTACTTTATAATTTTCGTCAAAATGTTTATACACGATTACACCTTTTTTGTCAATTACATAGGTGGCAGGTACCGGTAAAGTGTAATCATCCATACCATTGCGTTTAGCAACATTTATACCGAACAGTTTATACTTTGTTTTGGTTTTTTTGTCTAACTGAAAATCAACACCATATTGTTGCATAATGGATGTTCCACCAGAAATGATGGAATAAGGGTGTTCCATTTTATTGGCGGTCTGCTGTATATGTTTGGGTAATTCAGGCGATATCGCAATTAAGTTGGCACCAAGCTCTTTCATTTTCGGATAATTTTCATCCAACTCAGCTAAATATTTGTTGCAAAAAGGACACCACTTGCCGCGGTAAAAAGTCATCACTACCGGACCCTCTTCCAACAAGGCTTCTAAACTAATAGTTTCGTCAATTTGGTTAACACCAACAAAAAGGGGGGCTTTGTCGCCAACTTCTAATTGTTTTATTTCGATACTGTTCAATCCAATAAAACTAACAACTAATAATATGTAGAAGGATAACTGCATAACGTTTAATATTTAGGCGTCAAAAATAATCATTAAGATGGACAAGTTTATCCAAACAACAAAGTAGTTGACACTTTTGCATTGTTTTTTTTGAAGCGAAACCTTATAGCATCATAATAACACCCGTCCCGCTTTTCGCTCAAATGCTGCGGCTAGGCTGCAAAATCATGCCCTTCAGGCAGCATAACCGCTGCAATCGGGGCTAGTTTAAAAACTTCGGTTCTTCGTAGAATCAAAAACACAGGCACTCGAAAACAGGAAAGTATCAACCACTTTGATAAACTTGTTTTAAGATGTAATATAAAATAATGTGTAAAAATAATTATCATAAAGTAACAGCAAAGTTGTTGCTAATTTCAATGACTCACGTTTCGCACGTTTAAAAGTATATGCTAAACTTCAGAACAAACGTCATCGCAGAATTCTGCGGAGTGGAGCGGAGTAGAATATCAGCGATCTCGCTTGTAATGTTTGAGAACGATCCCTGATAATTTGTTTCGCTATGGCTTCAAATACTGAATCAAGTTCAGCACAGGTTTCTGGGATGACGTTTGTCTTAATTTTTTCCTTCTGTTGCGCAATTGAAAATTATTCGCACAATCTTATAATTACACTTTGATAATCAACATTTTATAAACGGAAAATAACATGCGAAACATGAGTTAATAACAATCAGCTCAAAAAGCTGTATAGCTCAACCAAAAAAAGAGGGAGGCTCAATTTGCATCAAGCCTCCCATCTCATAATAGTCTAGTTTGTTAGGTGTGTATTTAAAAAAAATTATTTATCAATAAACATAGGCGAAGTGCCCGAACCATAAATATCTGAGGAAGGAACGGTACTACTGCCATCAAAATATTTAGACTCTGAATATAAAATGCCAGAATCGTAGCCGGTAATTTTAAATTCGGTTCTTCTGTTTTGTTGATGCTTTGCATCACTACAAGTTACCCCATCGGCACATTCGTTTAACAATTGCGATTCACCAAAACCGGTTGGTGTTATTCTACTGGCATCAACGCCTCGTGAAACAATATATTCAACAGCCGCTTGTGCTCTTCGTTGCGACAAATCTAAGTTATTAGAATCACTACCTCTTGAATCGGTATGTGAACATAAGGTGACGGTAATACCAGGATTTTCTTGCATTAAAGTCACTAATTTTTCTAATTCAGGTACGGCATCTTGTCGGATATTCGCGCTGCCCAAATCATAATATATATGCTCTAAGGTAATCGCTTTGTTCATTTCAATTCTATCTAAACCTAAATCCAAATTTTTATTACAATCGCCGGCAACGGTTTTAAAGCCTGTATTGGCAGTATAATAATCGGTAGTATTTGAATAAACTTTGTAATCTGTATCGGCACTAATGCTAAAGCTATAATAACCCGAAGCATCCGTATAAGTTTCTTGTGCACCACCACTTAAAGCTTGCAAAGTAACTTTGCTGCCTTGTAAGCCTGTTCCGCTAGCATTATCAAAAACTCTACCGGAAAGCGTACATCCACCTTCATCGCCAGTATTGGTGGCTGTTTCAGAAGCATCTGTACCGGCATCTGCAACAGGTGTGGTATTATCATCGCTAGCTACTTCTTCTTCAATAAGTTTATTCGACATATTAACTTGTAATGAAGCAGACTTTTCAGTTATTCCATAAGTAGAAATATTTTCATTGCCACTTTGATTATAATTTTCATGATTGGCACTTACCGCATAATTATTTTCGGCATCGAGACAAGTGGAAAACATACCATTCGCATCGGCATCATCTTCAAACACTACGGCACCATCTTCATCTTTAATCATTACCCGGGCATTGGCTACTGCTGCGCCGGTTTCTTCGTCTACAACCGTACCGCTTAAAGTGATGCAATCGGTTTGTTTGAAAGAATAAATATCATCTAAGCCGCTACCGCCTGCCCTACGAGAGGTGAAGTAACCTGAACGGGATTCGGTTTCCATAATCAAACCAAAATCGTCGCCATTAGAGTTTAAAGGAGCCCCCATATTTTTTGGTGATGCCCAATTGCCATCAATTAATCTCGATTTAAAAATATCTAAACCGCCTAAGCCGGCAATACCATCAGAGGCATAAAATAAAGTACCATCTTTGGCTATAAATGGAAATTGATCGCGCCCTTCTGAGTTAATTTCAGGACCTAAGTTTTCTGGTGTACCCCAAGAGGAGCCTACCCGGTAAGACACATAAATATCACTTTCACCATAACCCCCCGGCATAGTCGAAGCAAAATACAGCGCATTACCATCTTCACTTAATGAAGGATGCATCACGGAATAATCATCATTATTAAATGGAATTTCATCAACAATTTCCCACTTGGCATCTTCGTCTTCTCTTTCGGCTACAAATAGTTTTAGTTGAACAATATCATCTGAACTTGGCGTTAATCTTCTTTTAAAATAATTATCTCTGGTAAAATATACTTTATTGCCATCGTTAGAAAAAGCACAAGTTCCTTCGTGATATTCGGTATTGATGTTGCCCCCCCATAAATCAGAAACGGAATGCTGTAAATCTCCTTCACTCGGTGTGAAATACAAATCGCAAAATGGTCTACCCGTAACATCGTACATTTTATTGGCATCTACACCACCTCTATCCGATGAAAAAATGAACCCATCTTTATAAAAACACGGACTGTAATCATCGTATGGCGAATTCATATCCAAAGCTCGCACCATCATTTGCGGATCATCCATATTTAACTTAGTGTAGTTATCGGCAACATCCAAAAATGATTTTCCTCTTGAATCAGAAGGAACCAATTCGGCATAAGCTGTAAAGGCTTCCATCGCTTCTTTATATTTGCCGTTGCTTAATAACGATTGCCCCAAATATAATTTATATACCGGACGGGTAGAAGGCATATTGACCAATTGCTGTAAATAACTTTCGGCTTCATTTAAAGCCCCCATTCTTTTGTATGATTCGATGATGCCAGAAATAGCCGCTTCACTTTGCTCTTTTTCATAGGCAGCCATATATTGATCTAAGGCTTTAACAAACTTAAATTCTTCAAAAAGTTTGTCTGCTTTTTTTAACTGCGATTGTGCATAACTAAGGCTTGTGCCAATTACACACATTATTATCATTAGATAAAGATTTTTCATTGTACTATTATTATCTATATTTTTAATATGTTATTGCTGTTGTGTTGATTTGTTTATAAGGAATAATTTCTAATTGACCCGCAAAACTAACAATTTCTTTCGGATTATTGCATTATTTGTATGAATCCTCTTTGTTGTTTTAGCTCATTAAAACGAGTAGTAATACTTAAAATGTAATAGTAGGTTCCGTCCGTAACCCTCATTTCAGGCTTGTTTTTTGAGCCAATTAAACTTTGTCCATTCCAGTTATTTTGGTAGTTTGTGGTTTCGTAAACCAATTGCCCCCACCGGTTAAATATGCTTAACTTGTTATTAGGGTAACTCGTTATATTTCTAATGGTAAAAAAGTCATTTTTCCCATCATGGTTTGGAGTAATTGTATTGGGTATAGCTCCAAGTAAATCTTCAATACTAAAAGCATTAACGGTTATCAAAACAGGCGCAGTCACACAATTATCTGTAGAATCGCACAATTGATAGGTCAGTTGGTCTATGCCACTAAAAAAATAATTACCCGAATAGGTGAGGTTGCCATGGTCATCAATATCGAGTGTGCCTCCTTTCGGATATGTTATTATTTCAAATGTCAACGGATCATTTTCCGGGTCGCTATCGTTATCTAATAGGTTAAATTGAACGGTAGCTGCCTGATCTATCCAAACACTATCTGCCAAGGCTACCGGTGGTAAATTGGTTTTATTGGCAATCACTACTATAGATGCCTCATCGCTCAATTGCGGTAAGCCTCCATCATCAAACAACGTGTAGGTAAATTCGTCCATCCCATTATAGGCTCGTTTAGCTTTATACCGTATTCTGCCATGTCCTTCATCAAAAACCTTACCCAATTCGGTTTCTTGGTTAATTAAATGATTTAATACGTAAAAAAGTTGATGATTATCCGGGTCAAAGTCATTTTGCAAGATCAAAACTTCACCCATTTCTACATCGGTTACGTAAATGGTATCGTTAATAGCTACCGGGCGTTGGTTGCCTTTTACATAAATGGTGGCAAAACCGGTATCGCAAGCCACCGGGTAACCATCATCACAAAGGGCATAAAAAATGGAATCTATCCCTGTAAAATTAACTGCCGGCATATAAGTAAAGGTCTGTTGAACATCGCCAGAAAGGCTACCGTTGTTTGGTCCGTTTACAATGCTTAAAATAATGTAATTGCCCTCCTCATCCACATCATTTTCAATTAGATTAATTTGTACGGCTTTACCCATATCGGTTTCAAAAGTTTCGGTTAAAATGGTCGGCGCATCATTTACTGCTTCTACTAATATATATACCAATGCTTCATCGCAAAGCAACAAACTATCACAACTAAAATAACTTAAGGTATCCCAACCAATAAAATTGATGACCGGTAAATACACTAAACTTTGATTGGCTCCTATGGCAAAATTACCATGATTAGGTGCTGTGCCTAGTTGTATCGTTAAGCTATCGGCATCCACATCAATATCGTTTCGGCTCGGATAAAAAGTGCTTACCTGCTCCTCTGCCGCCACTATAATATCATCAATAGCAATAGGCGCATCGTTTACCGGTGTTACCTTTATATGTACATAAGCCGAATCACAAACCAGCTGATCATCACAAATTTCATACAACAAACTATCTAAACCAAAAAAATTAAAAGTTGGCGAATACCTGATTTGGATACCATTGTGCAAAAAAGCACTACCCTTAAATGGAGGTTGAACAATACTTAAGCTGATGTTGTTATTCAGGTCAATCGAATCGTTTTGTAATACATTAATGTCAATACTTTGTTCTTCTTTAATTTGAATAGAATCAGCATTAGCTTGAATACTATTTTGCCCAAATAACGAATAACAAAAAAAAGAAAAGCCAATCATCAATAAGCCATTAAGCCGAGCCAAAAAAAAGTTGATCTTCTTTTTTTGAAGCGAACCGGTTGTAGCCTTGTAGAAAGGGTAGTCCCGCTTTCCGCTCAAATTGCCTTCCGCAAGCTCCAGGCAATAACCGCTGCAATCGGGGCTAGTTTGCCGGCTTTGGTTCTTCGTAAAACAAAAAAACCTACCAAAACCCACTCTAAAAATTTGCCGGAAAAATAGTATAAAAAATAACTGTTTAATGTGCGAAGATTTTAGCAAAGGTAAGCGGTATTGGTATAAAAATCAATGTGTAAGAAATTTCCAAAAAATGAAACACCAAATTCTAATACAATGATTATTGTGTTTTACACTTTTCAACCATGCGCATTACAGAAGCTTCATTATTATACTGTTCAATTTCATCAATAGGCAACCACTTCAAATCTTTTGATTCGTGGCTGATTTGCAAAGGCAATGTCGAGTCGGCTATAAACCAAAACCGGATGTCATAATGATGATGTGCGGGTATATCTTTATGTGCAGGGATTAAATGAATATCCACATCAAAAATAGCCGGTTGTTTTAATTGAAAATCGCTCAACCCTGATTCTTCTTTGGCTTCAGTAAGTGCTACTTCAACCACATCAGGATTGCCATCACAATGCCCACCCAATTGCAGCCACTTTCCAATTTTTTTATGATGGGTAAACAAGGCTTGTTCGACGGCAGCATCGGTAATCCAAGCCGAAGCCGTAATATGCCCAACATGCAAAGCCCGCTCAAAACAATTCGGCTGCTGACCCACCGGATGTTTCAGCATAAACGCAATAGTATCCAAAACCATTTGCTGTTCAGTAGCATAATATCCCTTATGGTTTTTCAATAGCGTTAACAATGTATTCATGCCGTAAAAGTAAGTATTTGAGGCGAAATGTCAGAGTCGAGATGTGAGAGCCGAGAGTTGAAGAATCTTACATCTGACTTCTCACTTCTGGCAGCTCGCATCTAACCTCTGACTTCTGGCATCTCGCATCTGCCATCAAACCTCTATGAAAATGCACAATAAGTTTTTACCTTCGCACACAGTTTAAAATAACTCCCCCCTTATAAATATATGATTGAGTTAATAGGTATCGTGTTACGTTGGAAATTGCCCATTGCCGTGGTTTGTTTAATTGCCGGTTTGCTAAGTGTTGGCTTATCGCTGATGAAACCGAATTTTTTCAAATCAACAGTAGTATTTTTGGCAGCCAATCCGTATATGATTGACCGGTCGAATATTTTTAGTAAAACGCCCGGCGAAAATCCGGTGTTTATGTTTGGCAGCAGCCGCGAAATTGATCGCTTATTGTCTATCGGGAAATCGCAACCCTTAATTGATTACATTATTCACAAATATCAACTCATTAAACATTATGAAATTGATGAAAGCGATCCGCTCGCTGCCTTTAAGGTAAATGAAAAATTGTGGGGTAATTACAAAATCTTAAAAAACCCGTTGGATGCTGTTGAAGTGCATGTGGAAGATACCGAGCCGCAAAAAGCAGCAGATATGGCAAATGATATTGTAAGAAAAATTGACTCCATTCATTTAAGTATTATGGCTAAAAGTAAAGCCGATATGGCAGGCATGTTGAATTACAATATTAACGATATTCAAAAAAAATTAGGCGTATTAAATGATAGCATCAACAAAGTAAAATCTACCGGCAATAGCAAAGCCTTAGAAACTTTAGAAACCCTAAGAGATGCTGCCATAGAAGATTTAACCGATGCCGAAGTAGTTAAAGATCAATACAAAACACTGGCAAGTAATGAGTTTTCATCGGTGTATATTTTACAACAAGCTGCACCGGCGGTAAAAAAATCGAAACCCAAACGATCTATCATCGTATTGAGTACCTTGTTGGCAGCACTGTTTTGTAGCGCAGGCTTTGCCATTATTTTTGAACAATTAAAAGCTGCGGGATACTTTGATAAACGCACTACTTAAATCAGCAAAACAGCCAATTGATAAACCGCTGCTAATCGCTTTTTATATAAGCAGTTTGTTTAGCGTGGCTTGCATAAGTGCAGGCTTTTGGTTTAACCAAATTATACTATTGTTATTGCCGGCAGCCATGTTGGTTACAGCAGTTGCGCTCATCAATTTTAGAATTTTGTTTTATGTATTGGTTGCTACTATTCCGGTTTCCATTGCTTATTTTTTTCCTGGAGGCATTGCCCTTAATTTACCGACCGAACCCTTGCTGGCAGGTTTTTTACTCTTGATGCCCTTTTACTTTTTGCTAAATCGCGATCACCGTAGTTTGGCAGTTATCAAACACCCCATCAGTCAATTGTTGTTGTTGTTGGTTTTCTGGACGGTTATTAGCTTTTTGTTTTCAACTGAAAAAACGATCTCTATCAAATTTTTAATTGCGAAAGCATGGTTTGTAGCCGGTTTTTTTTTGGTGGCAGTTTTAAGTATTCAAAACACCAACCATTTTAAATTGTTTTTCTGGTGTTTCTTCTCCACTATGTTGTTAGTAACTATTTATATTTTGGTTAAACATGCGAGCTTTAATTTCTCCTTTGCTTTGGTCAATCGAACTATGAGTCCCTTCTTTTCAAACCATGTGGATTCTGCAGTTACGCAAGTTGCCTTTTTGCCTTTTTGTTTGTTTTGCAGATTTCTATACAAACAAGGCTCAGTAGCCCGGCTAATTATTGATGGAGGCATTGTTTTGTTGGTAGCCGGTATTTACTATTCGTATACCCGTGCTGCTATTGGCAGTCTTGTCATTATAGTATTTGCCTATTTAATTTTCCGTTTTAAGTTGATGCATTACGCGATTGGCATTGCCGCCATTATAGCAACCGCTTTTATTATAAATATGGCAAGTAATAATGCCTATTTAAATTATGCACCCGATTATGATAAAACCATTTATAACGACAGTTGGAAAAAACACATAAGAGCCACCGTTAACTTTGAAGATGCCTCAGCCATGGAGCGTGTTTACCGTTGGATTGCTGCTTTTAGAATGATCTTAGACAAACCGGTAGTAGGTTTTGGACCCGGAACGTTTTACGAAAATTACAAAGAATATACGGTGAGCAGTTTCCAAACCTTTGTGAGTGATAATCCTGAAAAATCAACCGTGCATAATTATTATTTGTTGACTTTGGTAGAACAAGGCATTGTTGGTTTGCTAATTTTATTGTTGCTGATAGTTGTTTGTTTGTTGAAGGTGCAACAACTCTATCATTCCAAAATACCGGAAACAGACCAATGGATTATTTTGGCAAGCGGGGTTTCCTTAATCGTTTTACTGGCTAATAATTTTTTGGCAGATTTGGTGGAGATTGACAAAACCGGCTCTTTGCTTTTTTTAAATATGGCATTTATTGTAGTGTTTGATCTAAAAAACAGCACACATTTATCTGAACAAAAAAAAACATAACCGTATTATATATTAATGAAGCGAAGAAATAGCGTTTACGGTTTTTTGAAAGGGATGGTTAGCATTGCTTTACGTTTGTTTTATCGCAAATTGGAAGTGCATGGTTATGAGCAAGTACCCAAAGATGTGCCACTCATTTTTACCTCTAATCATCAAGGTACTTTAATGGATGCGGTTTTAATTATTTGTAGTTCTAACTTACATATCGCTTCTTTAGCTCGTGCCGATATTTTTAAAAAGCCATGGGTAAAACGCTTATTAACTGCCTTAATGATGATACCCATTTACCGACCAAGAGATAAGGTTGATATTAGAGAAAAAAATGAAGAAACCTTTAAAGATTGTTTCGCCTTTTTTAAAAAGAAAGGTGCCATTATTATTTTTCCGGAAGGCAGCAATGGTTTAGCGTGGCATTTACGCTCTTTTAAAAAAGGTATTGCCCGTTTAGCCTTCGGTGCGGAGGCGAGCAATCAATTCAATTTAAATTTACATGTTGTGCCGGTTGGCATTCATTATAGCAAACACACCGGTTTTCAATCTAACATTGTTGTTAACTTCGGTAAACCAATTGGTGTAGCGGATTATAAAACAGCTTATGAACAAAGTGCCGCCAAAGGCATCAAACAATTAATGGAGGCTATTAGAAATGGTATTCAAGAAAAAATGTTGCACTTTCCCTCGGTTGAAAATTATGATGAACAGCTGATGGCTTTACATATGCTTCAAAACGAAGCTGCTTTAAAACAAAAAAAACGACCACTTCATTGGGTAGAAAGCAGTCAGGTTTATATTAATCAGCTAACAACTTTTAAAAACGATCATCCCGACAATTATCATCATCTTATACAACAACTTAAGCACTATTTAAATGTATTGAAACAGCATAATTTGAAAGATAAAACCCTGGTGCAAAACAAAAGTATGGGTGTACTGTTTGCTCAATTTTTTGGTTTACTGTGTTTAAGTCCGCTATGGTTGTGTGCGGTTTTCAATTGTGGTGTAGCCTATTTGCTTAACCGTTTGCTGATTAAAAAAATGGGCTTGACTATTTATTTTTTGGGCTCTATAAAATTTGTATTGGGTTTGTTTGTAAGCGGATGGCTGTTTTTGTTACAAGCGATGTTACTTGCTGTTTTCACGAAAAGCATACTTGCCGGTTTGTTGTATTTTATCAGCTTACCGCTTTTGGGAATTTTTTGGTATCGTTATAATGTGGCAGTTATTAAATTCATATCTCAACTAAAAAAGAACCGCTTACTAAATAGTGGTGAATTAGCTGAATTGATGCAATTGCGAAAAGCCATTCTGAATGAGTTAGATTTTCAACAAAGTTCAAAAGAGATTTCAAACATAACACACCATAAACTTTAATTCATATTAAATATAAATACCCTACAAATAGCATAAAAAAATATAATGATAACTTGCGCCTTTCCAATTTTTAAAATACATTTGACACAAACATTAAGTAATCTACTATTATTTAAACATTAAAATTTTTGTAACATGAAACAAAGTTTACGTAAAAACAAACTCCTCAACGCCCCCCCCCGCTCAACAAACAATTGCTTTTAAAATGTATGTGAAAAAAGGGTGGGTTGCATTGCCGGTAGTATTCATTTTTGGACTATTACTGACAATAGGATGTAATGAAAAATTTAATGCCCAAAAACCAGATATCAGCAAGATTGATACTACTGCTGAAACAGTCAAGCAAAAAGAAGAAAAAACTGCTAAAAGAGATACAGTTCAAATTGGCGGGTATAATATTGTAGCCGAACCAAACGAATATGTTACTGAGATTAAACTTCATAGACGTTATGGAAAAATGCATGATAGTTTTATAATTGAATTTAACGCTAATGGAAATAAACTTAGTGAAGTAGAAAAATTGCAAGTAGTTAAAGATATGTTTAACTTAAATGAACAGGTGTTTAGCTACAAAAGAGGAGAGGACAGATGGCAAATGCTGTACAAAGGGATAGAAGTTGATAGGTTTGCCATAAAAATTAGCGGTAACAAAGCAACAGGGTCTATCTACCCAGAAATGGATGTAGATATAACGGTGAATATTACTGAACAAGAAGCTTTTGAAGTAGCAAAAGCAGATTTTTCAGATGGTAATAAACATATAGCATTTTATTTTGAATATCCAGACATTCCAAGTTGGAAGGAAGGAAAAAGAATACCGGAAGAAGAACAAAAACTACCTAAAGGAGAATTGAAAATATATTATCACCAACCACATAATAAGTTTTATTTTGGTTACAAGTTTATTTTATCAGCTTTTTCGGATGAAATGAAATACTATATTGATCCAAAAACAAAAGATATACAGTTAAAACATTCTAATAGTTTTCAGGCATTTCCAAAATGCTACGAATGTGATGTAAATAGTTCAACTGAAATTATATCAAGTAATTGCTCAATGGCATTAACAAATTACAATGTAAGTCCCTCAGACTATCAATTGCTTACTAAAGCCAATGTGCCATTACCTTCGTACCAAAATTATAGAAATGAATGTTTAGTAATTGATGGAAATATTGATGATAATGAAGGTGTGTTTTTTTTATATGACAGTAATAGAAACATAATTGTAGCAGATAAACAGACTTCAACCAATAATAAGCCTATTAGTATAGATGGAATCAGCACGTCGGGATTTAATGATTTCATTGAGTTTCAAAAATTTGATCAGGTTGTTACCCAAGGTTTTGATGTGATGAAAGGCTTTCAGGAAGCATACGATTATTATTTGGATGAACTCAATATTACTGGTTATGATAACAATTCTGCTACCCAATTGATTGCTTTCGTAAATAAGATGAATTTTGGTCCCCCAATGACAGGTTCAAATAACGCTCAATGGTTTCCAGAAAATGCATTTTGGGAATTTGGCGCAGGCGATTTGACAATGTATACAACTATAGTAGGCCCTAAAACTATCTATCATGAGTATACTCACGCCGTACTTTATAAATATATTGGATTACAACAGCCAACTCCAATATCTGAAACAAGGGCTTTGCATGAAGCAATATGTGATATAATGAGTGTCATAATATATTATAAAATATTTAACAATAACAATTGGATAACTGGTGAAAAAAAACATTACAATGGTAGTAGTAATGATTTTGATGAATATAAATTACATAGAGATTTTCAAAATCCAGCGAAATCAATACCAGAAGGAGCTACAAAGTTTAAGGATACCAATTCCAATTGGAATAACTCAACAGATCCACAGGATATTGAAGCTCCATATACAAACATGCAAATATTCAATTATTGGTTTTATTTGATAACGCAAGGTTCTACTGATCCTGTAAATGGAGTAGATATTGGCGACGGTCTAGGCATTGAAAAAACTGAAGAGCTGATATTATTAATTTTGGAA
>CALHDG010000123.1 GCA_938023075.1 uncultured Chitinophagales bacterium | reverse complement strand
TCTTACCAAAAAATAAAAGTTTATGCTAATTATGAACAATTGGCTAATATGGCAAAAGCCGGCTTATGTGTAGATCATGGAGAACTGTTACCTGGTAAATTTTTAATTCATGTTTTTTCAGAAAAGGAGATCAAAAAAATTGAAGCTTTAGGTATATCATACGACATCTTGATAGATGATATGCAAAAGTATATTACCAATCAAAACAAAAATTATCAAAAGAAAGCGATTAAACAAACTTGTGCCACCAACGCGCCGGATTATCCTATTCCTGCAAACTTTAAAGTGGGTTCTTTTGCCGGTTATTTTACTTACGATGAAATGTTGGCTAATTTGGATTCTATGCATGCTCAATATCCTAATTTAATTACAAAGAGAATGGTTGCCCACGATAGCCTTAAAACTATTGAAGGCAGAGATTTATATTATGTGCGCTTATCTGACAACCCCGATGTGGACGAAGAAGAACCAGAAGTATTTTACAATGCCCTGCACCACGCGCGCGAACCTTTAAGTATGCAACACCTCATTTTTTATATGTGGTATTTGTTAGAAAATTATGAAACTAACGATAATGTAAAACGTGCCGTAGATCATGTGGAAATGTATTTTTTACCTTGTGTGAATCCGGATGGTTATATGCATGATTACAGTATAGAACCTGAAGGTGGAGGCTTTTGGCGTAAAAACAGGAGACAAAACGAAGATGGTACTTTTGGGGTAGATTTAAATCGAAATTATGGCTATAATTGGGGTTTTGATGATGTAGGTTCTTCAACAGATACCGATTCTCCGGTTTATAGAGGAACGGGTCCTTTTTCTGAACCGGAAACTCAAATTGTAAAAGAATTTTGTGAAGCACACGAATTTTTAATTACCCTTAATTGCCACACTTCTGGCAACTTACTAATTTACCCTTGGGGTTACGATTATAGTTTATTTACTATAGATTCTGCGCAGTTTGTAAATTATGCTGAAGTAATGACCAAATACAATAATTATACTTACGGTACAGGTGATCAAACAGTTAACTATATTGTAAATGGCTCTTCCGATGATTGGATGTATCATGAAACCGAACTCAAAAATAAAATATTGGCGATGACACCAGAATCTGGCAGACCGGACTATGGTTTTTATCCACCAATGGACGAAATTATACCAATTTGTAAAGATAATGTATGGCAAAATCTTCAAGCAGCCAATTTAACCTTAGGCTATGTTGAAGTGGAAGATATAAGCCCTTTGTATCTGAATGAAAAAAATGGCTATCTTCAGTTGAATGCCTTGCGTTTAGGTATGCAAGATGAAGCAGTTACCATACGTTTGCAGCCGAACGACCAAATAAGTAGTGAAGACAACATACGTGTTGAAAATCTTGATTTGTTGGGCGAGCAATTGGATTCAATAGCTTATACAATTGCGGATGATGTAGTTAACGGTTCTTTTATTCAATATGATATGGTTGTTGAATATGCAGAGAAGTCTGAAACATTTTCTTACCAAAAAATATATATGCCTCAACCCATCTTGGTTTTTGAAGATCAATTTGAAAACAGCGATCAATGGGAAGGAGAATGGGGTTTAACCGATGACCGTGCATATGAAGGATTTACCTCATTTACCGATTCGCCAAAACAAGGAACGGAATATTTTCTAGGAGAGCGGCTGACTTCAGAAACCAGCCAATATATCGATTTAACCAATGCACGGGCGGCTGTTTTAGAATGCAACGCCATCTGGAATATTTTAGCACGGTATGATTACGCTCAAATATCTGTTAAAAGCAGAAACTCGCAATGGATACCCTTATGTGGAAATTATACTAAAGCAGGCAATGGCTTTCAAGATGAATTTGAACCCTTGTATGATGGCTTTCGGGTAAATTGGGTACAAGAAAATTTTTCTTTAAATGAGTTTGCTGGTGAAGAAATTAAAATCCAGCTAAAAACAGGCTACGGCTTTTTTACAGAAAATGAAGGTTTTTATATTGATAATATGAAATTATGGATAGAAGAAAACCTAAGCCCCCAAGCCACTAATGATGTTCAAAGTATATACACAAGCGAAAGTACTCCAATTTTTGTGTTAGAAAATGATACCGATCCTGAAAATGATGCTTTGAATATTCAAATTGTTCAGCAGCCCAAGTTTGGAATTGCTGAGCTTGTTAGCGACACGCTATTTTATACCGTTAATGAAGACATTGCTCAACAACAAGACACCATTATTTACAAAGCATGTGATGTTTTTAAAGCCTGTAGTGAAGCCATGGCTATTATTAATATTGATTTAGAAACTGGTAGTATTGCTCCGGTAGCTTTAAATGATACCCTTTCCATTGTGTCTTTAAATCAAACAACAATTGCTGTATTAAATAATGATACAGACCCTCTTGAAGGCATATTAGCTATTGAAATTTTAGAACAACCGGCTTATGGAACTTCAATCATCTTAGATTATGGAAACCCTTCTATTGCCTACACCATTAACGAGAATTTTACTAATGAAGTAGAAGATAGGTTAACCTACGTGGCTTGCAGTGGAAACGGTATATGCGATACCGCACAGGTTGTATTTTTATTAGATGTAATTAGTAGTGTGGGAACACCTTTCGCTATTACCAAGGGAATAAACATGTATCCCAATCCAGCAAATGAAATGTTGTTTATTGAACCTTTACAGCAAGCAGGCGAATTGGTGCTGTATAATGCCAATGGTCAGGTTATTCAAAGTTATCTAACCGGCCTTGGGCAAACAGAAATTATTACCAAAAACTTAGCAGAAGGTTTGTATTATGTGCAGTTTAATGCTGAAACGGTGCGTGGTTATTTGGGTAAAGTGTTGGTTGTGCATGATTAACTACCCCGACCTTTTTTTTATTACGAAAAAGTCCAACCTTTCAACAATTGAAGGGGAATTGGTCCGGCTTACTAATTATAGATACTGCTTCCATAAAAAGTGTCAATCCGGTATATTCATAAATCTTAAACATAAGTTCAATTGATGAAACAACCTCAATATCCTAAAAAAGTATACCTGACTTTTTATCATTTGGAATTTTTTCTTATGATATGTTTATTTTATTCAGATAACATATAAAGCAGACAATTTCTACCTCAATTCTGCATCCCCCGTTTCTTCAAAAAGAAATCTTGCAACAAGTTTTTGCTTAAACTTTGCTCTACTCCTTTAATGAGGTCTATTTTTTTATAATAAGCGGGTTCAACAAATAGACTAAAGCCGGTTTTTGGTTCAGAAGCCGCATATACCAGCTTGCTAAAACGGGCAGCTTTAATGGCACCCATACACATAACGCAAGGTTCTAAAGTTACAAACAGACTGCAACCTTTTAGGTATTTACCGCCAATATAATTGGTAGCAGCAGTAATGGCAATCATTTCGGCATGTGCCGTTGGGTCTTTTAATCGCTCTACCTGATTGTAGCCTTTCCCAATAATCAGTTGTTCAAAAACTACTACTGCGCCAATGGGTACTTCATCATCTTCATAGGCTTTTTCAGCTTCTTTAATAGCTTGTTTCATAAAGTAGCTATCGTCAAAAATTGAATTTATCACACACTTTTTTATTAAATAACTTTTATTATAAACTAATTTAGTGTTAGTTTGTTTACTATTGTAAACATAGCAATTAAAATTGAACTCAACCGTATGAATTTTTATAGATTTTTATTTTTACTTTTTGCGTTTATTGGTTTTAATCAATTACAAGCCCAAGAAGTATGGTCTTTAGAAAAGTGTATAGCCTATGCCTTTGAAAATAATATTTCTCTTCTGCAAAGAGAGCTCTCAATTGAAGGTTTAAAAATTGCAGAAAAGCAAGCCAAAGCTAACCGGTTGCCCTCTTTAAATGGTTCGGTAAGGTATAATGTAAATTTTTCTAATGCAGTCGATCCCACAACTTTTGAAAGATTAGAAACTTCACAAGCTATACAGAGTAATAGTTTTGATTTAACTACACAAGTGCTTTTATACCAAGGTGGCAGACTAAGAAAACTGATTGAAAGAAGTCAATTAGATTTACAAAAAATTTTGATAGATAAAGAAGCTGCTAAAAATGATATTAGCCTGGCTATTGCCTCTACCTATTTAAATGTTTTATTGGCTAAAGAACAATTAGGTATAACTGAAAACCAAAAAGGATTGAGCATAGAAAGAAAAAACAATACACAAAAATTAATTGATGCCGGCTTGTTACCAGAAGGTGATATTTTTGATTTAGAATCGCAAATTGCAAACGATGATTTAAATATAACTTCAGCCCAAAATGTATACGATATTGCTTTGTTAGAATTAAAATTATTGTTAGATGTTGACCCTGATATGGATATGATATTGGAATCACCGCCAGACATTGAGCCATCAGCCAGTTTAGTTTTAAACTATAATATTGAAGAAATACTTGCATCAGCTTTAACCAATCAACCAATTGTAAAAAGTGCTATATTAGATAATGAAATTTCATTAAAAAACCTCGAGTTAGAAAAAACAGGTCGCTACCCAACTTTGAGTTTTATTGGTAATTTATCTACCAATTTTTCAACTGCAAGAAGAGTTGAAATACCATCTGACATGACAATTAATGTTCCATTTGAATTAAGTGGTTTTAAACAATATGGTTTAGAACAAGATAGTGTTGTATTATTTACTTCAGTAGATATCCCAGCATTTGATAAAATTGGATATTTTAAACAATTAAACGATAATTTTTTCCCTTTCTTGGCGCTAAATTTACAAATACCAATTTTTAATCAAATGCAAGTTAACAATAGAATTGAGCAAGCTAAATTGGGTATTGAAAATTCAAAACTCAATCAGCGAACCATAGAGCAAAATTTGAACAGAACTATCCGGCAAGCCTATTTAGATGCAATAGCAGCCAGTAAAACTTATCAAGCTACTCAAAAGAGTATAGCAGCCTTAAACACTTCTGCTGAATATACTGAAAAGCGATACAACTTAGGGGTGGCTACCTCTTTAGAGTTAAGGGCAGCACTTGATGCTTTAGTTCAAAATGAAATAATAGCCAAAAGAAATAAATACGATTATCTATTCAAATTGAAGATTTTAGATTTTTATCTTGGCAAGCCCATAAAATTTTAAACGATGGCAAAAAGAAAACGTAGAAGAAGCAACTGGTTTCTTTGGGTATTATTAGCAATTACGGTATTGGCAGTTTCCGGTGCAGTAATCGCCAAAAGCCAAGGTTGGATTGGCGGTAAAAAGAAAACAAAAGTAGCGGTTGAAAAGGTAGCAAAAAGAACCATTACCGAAACGGTTAAAGCAAGTGGCAAAATTTATCCGAGTGTAGAGGTTAAAATATCACCCGATGTTTCAGGAGAGATTAGAGCTTTAAATGTGAAGGAAGGAGATCAGGTGAAGGCAGGCGAATTGTTAGCTATAATAGATGCCGATATGTACAAATCGATGGTAGATAAAGCAGTGGCTGCCGAAAATAATGCAAAGGCATCGTTAGCCGCTACAAAAGCCACCCTTGCCAATTTAAAAACCAATATAATTTCGGCAGAAGCCAGAGTTGCTCAGGTGCAAGCTCGTTTAAATCAGGCAAAAGCCGATTTTGAACGCAATCAAAAACTGTTAGAACAAAAGGTAATTTCTAAGGTGGAATTTGATAATAGTCAAACTGCCTATAATACGATTTTAGCAGATTTAGAAACAGCCAAACAAGGTGTTGAAGGCGCAAAACAAAGCGTGGAAGGCGCGAAAAAAAATATTGATGCCGCAGGCTTTACGGTAGAAAGTACTAAGGCAGCAGTTAAAGAATCAAAAGATAATTTAGAACGAACTAATATTTATGCACCGATGAGTGGCACCGTGTCGTTATTGAACGTAAAGCAAGGCGAACGGGTAGTTGGTACGGCTCAAATGACCGGTACCGAAATGTTGCGTATTGCAGATTTTGAGAACATTGAAGTGCGGGTTGATGTAAGTGAAAATGATGTGGTACGCGTAACCAAAGGCGATACAGTTATTATTGAAGTAGATGCTTATACTGAAAGGGAGTTTAAAGGATTAGTAGATCAAATTGCCAGTTCGGCACAAGGTGTGGGTAGCTTAGTACAAGATCAGGTAACTAATTTTACCGTTGAGGTTTTAATTTTGAAAGAAAGTTATGCTGATTTAATAGAAGATAATAAAGCAGTTCCTTTCAGACCCGGCATGTCGGCATCGGTAGAGATACAAACAAAAAAAGTGAGCAATGTTTTAACCGTACCTATACAGGCAGTAACTACCCGAAGCGAGTCGGGCGATACTTTAAAAACGGCTAAAGACATGCAAGAAGTGGTGTTTACTTTAGATAGTGCCAAAGTGGTGAAAACCCCCATCAAAACAGGTATTCAAGATGAGTCGTATATTGAAATTTTATCTGGATTAAATAACGATCAGGAGGTGATAACGGCTCCTTTCAGAACGGTCAATAAAAAGCTAAAAGGTGATGAAGAAGTTGAGGTGGTTGATAAGAAAAAGTTGTTTGAGAAAAAGAAATAAAATATGGAATTTATACATTTAACTTTGAACTTTTCATTCAACAACTAACCTTCCACGCATTTTTAAATAATGACCAGGAAAGGTACAAATAAACGGATAAGTACCAACAGGCGGAGCATCGAAACTAAATTGAAGACTATCTGAAGGTTGGAGTAATTCGGATGCAGCTACTACCGCAGGATGGTCAGGTACATACTGTTTTTCTTCTCCGGCGCGCAAAGCTTTTACCCCAATTTCGTCGGCTTTACCTTTTTGTACAATAACCATGTTGTGAATCATCATCGTATCGATACCTTGATTAATTAGGTTGATGGTAATGATGGTATTGTTTTTGGCATACACAACGTTTGGGTCAAAAGCCATATCGTACATGGTGTTGCCAGTAGTAAAAATAGTTAATTCAGTAGTATCCGTTTTGTTAATTAATTCTGAATTATTTGTTTTAGATGAATTGTTAGTGTTAGAGTTGCATGACCATACAAACAGAGTGAACAACAAAGCAAATCCATATACCGTTTTATTTGTCAACCTTTATAATTTTGTGGTTTACCGAAAGTTTGACAAAAACCCTTAGCAACATAGCCCCGATAGGAGCGGTTATACCATGTTGCCGCGCAGATTTGACGCTTAAGCCATGGTATTTGAGCGGATAGCGGGACTGAGGTTCGCACAAGTATTTGGTTTCGCTTCAACAACAATTTTTTGGTTTAAAACATCGGAAATTCGGGTTTGTTGCCTAACACCTGATCGATGTTATCCATTACCTCAGGAGTTAATTTTTCTAAAAGTTCCAGCGATTGCAAGGTTTCTTCTAACTGACTTACTTTAGAGGCTCCAAGAATTACGGTACTTACATTTGGATTTTTGGCGCACCAAGCTATTGCTAACTTTGCCATAGACGTGTTCAGTTCAGCAGCTATATCACTTAGTTTTTTACATGTATTAATGCGGTCTTCGGCAAGGGTCCGGTCTTTCAACCAATCCATCCCTTGCATGGTTAATCGCGTATCTTCTGCAATGCCATTGTTGTATTTACCGGTTAATAGACCCGAAGCAAGCGGTGACCAAATTGTGGTTCCCACGCCGAAATTTTTATAGAGTTCGTTGTATTCTACTTCAAAGCGTTGCCGGTGAAACATATTGTATTGCGGTTGTTCCATAGTTGGGGCAATTAGGTTGTATCGTTCGGCAGCGGTGTGTGCGGCAGTTATTTCCTGAGCACTCCACTCAGAGGTTCCCCAATACAAAATTTTACCTTGCTGAATGAGGTTATGCATCGTCCAAACTGTTTCGGCAATTGGGGTATTTTTATCCGGTCGATGGCAGAAAAACAAATCTAAATAATCCACTTGCAAGCGTTGTAAGGCTTCTTCACATGCTTCTACTATGTGTTTGCGACTTAAGCCACGTTGGTTGGGCAATTGCCCTCCTCTGCCAAAAAACACTTTACTCGAAACCAAATAGGTCGTTCTATCCCAGTTGAACTCTTTTAAATATTTACCCATTACCCGCTCGCTTTCACCGTGGGCATAGGCTTCGGCATTGTCAAAAAAATTGACACCGCCTTCGTAGGCTTTAGCTAATAAGTCTTTGGCGGTATTGTCTTCAATTTGTTTGCCAAAAGTAAGCCAGCTGCCAAAAGATAATACACTTACTTGTACGCCTGCGTTGCCTAATCTTCTATATTCCATAATTCAATTTGTTTTGAAAGATGTCAGTTTATAAATCTAGCTGTTTAAAATCTTATCGCACAAATATCTAAAAATTGAAGTATATCGTAGCATAATTATGGCAATTTTGAAAGAGGTAACTGAATCGCCTTTTATACTGACCAGTTGAAACTAAGCTATGAAACATTCTTAAAAACATACATATTAAACACATATTATGCACTTATTTTATAATATGGAAAATTCTTATACTTAATTATTACGAAAGGCTACCAGTCTAACACCTTACAATAATCGTCATTCAGAGTAGATGCTGAACGAAGTGAAGACATTGTAGGCAATGATGAAAAAGTGATACGGGTATAACCGGATACTCAATTTCAAGCATTATGACAACATTATGGTTTATTTTTGCAGACAGTAATGTTATCCCAAAGCTGGCGCAAGTGCAATGTCATTAAGTTAAGCACAATCCTAAAAATGGGTTCATAACAGAAGCCTCCTGTTGCCAAACTGCTTTGGTTTTGTTCTTTGCCTATATTTATCTGGTTCTCTTTTGTAATTTCTATTAGGCCTT
>CALHDG010000122.1 GCA_938023075.1 uncultured Chitinophagales bacterium | reverse complement strand
TAAACTAGCCCCGATTGCAGCGGTTATGCTGCCTGAAGCGCATGATTTTGCAGCCTAGCCGCAGCATTTGAGCGAAAAGCGGGACGGGTGTTATTATGATGCTATGAGGTTTCGCTTCAAAAAAACAATGCAAAAGTGTCATGTACTTTGTTGTTTGGATAAACTTGTCATATTATGCTATTGGCTGTCGTTGATTATTGTCAAAAGCATCTCTAATGGTTTCGGGATGTTGATGGTTAAACTCTCCTCTAACCCAATTTTTTAGTTCTGATTTTTGGTTTTCATCGGTTGTATTCTGCAAAAACTTGTGTAATTCCCGTTTAAATAGATGTTTATCAAAACTTACTTTGGAAAGAATTTTTTTTGCATATTCAAGCATAGAACAAATTTATTTGGTCAAGTTAACAAAAATTGAGCATCTTTGTATGGTTTTTAAACAATTTATACGTTTTAGAGTCAATCTTGTAATGTTTGTTTTAAAACAGCCATAAATAACTCAATATTGTATTACACATCATATTATATGTTAATGACGAAAAATTTTTTGATTATTTTATTAATCGCCTTGTACAGTCCATTCCAAACGATTGCTAACAACGGAAAAGAAGGAGCGAAAGAAAAAGTAAAATGGCTAAGCATTGAAGAAGCCTTAGCCTTAAATGAAAAAGAGCCACGTAAAATCATTATTGATTTTTATACGGATTGGTGCGGTTGGTGCAAAAAAATGGAAAGAACCACTTTTAATCATCCACAAATTGCTAAATATATTAACAAAAATTTTTATGCCGTAAAATTTGATGCCGAAGGCAGCGATGTAGTGCGATATAAAGATTTAGATTATCAACCCACTAAAAGTAACAGAGCGGGTAAATTTGGCACACACGAATTTGCTTATTATATGGCAAACAATAAAGGAAGGATGGGCTATCCTACCATTGTGTTTTTAGATGAGGAAAGTTCAAAAATAACCTTTGTGCCTTCTTATTTAAAACCGGTAGAATTGGATGGCATACTAAAATATTTTGCTGGTGACCATTATAAAAATACTTCTTGGGGTATTTTTTCGGGTACCTTTAAAAGCCGGATAAAAGAGTAAGTTTGTATAGAAGTTTCTAGTTAATCCTCTAAAGATTCTACCAACGCTTTAAGCTTACCATAACTTTCAGCGTTTTGTTTTTTCATACTCAATTGCATAAAAGGTAACATAGACCGAAAGAAAAAACTATTGGCTTCGGTTTCAACTTGTTGGTAAATAATAGTTTTTCCATCTTTTTCTTCAAACCGGATGTTGGTTTTTGTATTGGCTGCCGGATGTTCCATTTTAAAGTCGAATTGTTCGTATGCCTTGTAGCCTGTAATTTCTTCAATCATATACATTTCGCCATCGCCTTCATCAAAAAACATTTGGTAACGGCTTCCAATTTTACCGGGTTTTTCTTCAATTGCTTTCATACGTTTAAAACCGGTTAGCCATTGTTTCATAAAGGTATTGTCATGAAAAATATCCCAAGTTTTTTGTACCGGTGCATCAATTTCGTACTGTTCTTCAATACTCACCGTTGGGAAAAAAAATGCCAACAGCAATACGATGCCCATCACGATAAAGGGAAACCACAAGAAATATTTTAAGGCTTTCATGGTTATATCATTTGCTTGTGCGATTTTACAAAAATTAAATTACTTTTTTTGGTAGAATGCTAAAAACTATTAATTAGTAGTTAGTCAAGTTGATGATGCCGGATTAATTTGAGTAAAATTTGGACGAGTACGAGGCGGAGGTTATATTGAATGTAATTTATTTATATATCAAATATAGTTAAACATTCATTAATCGATATTCGCTATTCATTATGTAGTCATCCGAAAATATCGAATATCGAACACCGAATTTTGAATGAAGAATTTTTCCATACAACAAACAACACTTAGCTACTAAACAACCCAATGCACTTTAGTGCTGTTGGCTTAAAAATTCTATCTAAGTGTCTTTTGGAATATTGAATAAAGGAATGTCATTTATTTATACATTATAAATAATTCAACATTCATTATTCGTTAATCGATATTCGCTATTCATTATGTAGTCATCCGAAAATATCGAATATCGAACACCGAATTTTGAATGAAGAATTTTTCCATACAACAAACAACACCTAGCTACTAAATAACCCAATGCACTTTAGTGCTGTTGGCTTAAAAATCGGGGCTAGTTTAAAAACTTCGGTTCTTCGTAGAATAGCAAAAAACACAAACAATCCAAAACAGCAAAGTATTAACTACTTTAATAAACTTGTCCAATTGTTTAATACTTCCAAGTTGCTTTTCCGTATATACACTACCTAGCATCATCTATACCATAAAATTACTAATTCATCCACCAAACTTTTACTTTTTTAGTATCCTCTCCCATATTTGCAACCTGCGCTTCATAATTTTCTGTATTATCAATTCCCTCTGATGGAGGATACGGAAAGCGATAATGTTCAATACCTCCTTTCTCCATAGGTGTGTTGCCTGTTCTTCTCAATAAACTATACGCCTCCCAAGGTTGGGTAAACGCATCAATCCAACGTTGGATATAAATTTTTTGTAAAGGATCATTGGCTTCGGTAATGTTAAATTTTGGATGATTGGTTAAGGCAAACATGTCACCTTGGGTTAAATCGGGTGGTGCTTGCCCTCTACTTTCCCACATGGTTGAATTGTTTCTAATAGTTTGCCAAAAATTGATAGAAGCTACCACTCCCAAATTATAAAAACCACTTGACGTAGCAGCATCTGCCGAAACACCTAAACCTCTTTGGTGCACTTCTGCCAAACAAAAATAAACTTCGGCTGCAGTCATCAAAATTTCAGGAATGTCTTGATCATCTCTAACCAAATAATAATTAACCGGTGCATAAATATTTGCTTGCCCTTTAAAAGAATGGTTCGCATCTCGAACAATCGCGTAAGGTCCCCCACCCGATTCAGGTGTATCTGCCTTGGGAACCTGCGGATAAATTGCCCACTTCCCTACATTATTGGGTTCAAAAAAGATAAAAGTGCGAGGATCAATGATTGCACTTAAGCCTTCACCATCTGCCAATTCATTCCACATAGTTGAACCGAGCCTTAAGCCGCTGTTAAATGGTCCGGTATTGTTAAAATAGCCAAAATGAGTGCTTGTACGCGACCAGCCCTGCAGGGCTGGATGCATTACCACATCTTCAAAATCTTGAATCAACGGTAGGTTGTTGTTTATGATTTTTTGTAAGATGGGTTCTGCAAAATCCGGATCTTTCTCTGCCATTCGTAAAGCGTGTTTTAATCGTAAGGAGTTGGCAAATTTTACCCATAAAAAAACTTCGCCACCAAACAAAGTATCAAAGTTGTTGAGCGAAACATAAGGCGTTCCGGCTTCGGTAGTTGGGTTGCCGGAGGCAACCATATTGTCCGCTGCCCATTGTAACTCATCTAACAAAAATTTATAAATTGCTTCCTGTGCATCAAAAGCCGGACGTGAAAACTCAAGCCCTTGATAAGCCCTTCCCGCATCAAAAAAAGGAATATCACCAAACAAGTCGGTCATTCTAAATGTTTTATAAGCCGTAATGATTTTCAACATGCCTTTTATGTTGTTTAAAGCTTCAGGTTCGGTGATAATTTCCATTTCTGCAATTCGATCTTCAATTGCGCGAATGTGCGCTAAGGCTTGATAATAATTTCGCCAAACCACTTCTGTACCCACCGAAAATGCCGGGAAAGAAGAACGAGTTAAGGCCGCTTGTTGAGTGATGGGATACAAAGTTTCGTTGTTGATATACAGCTGCTCTTCATTGCTCATTCGTAAAGAAGCAATTACGGTATTGAACAAAGCCCCCATACTGGTTTCGGTGGGTTCAAAAGGGTTTTGGTTAATGTTGTCGAAGTTTTTATCGCAGGAAATACTAGCTAACAAAAATATAGATACAACTATGTATGTCAATTTTTTCATTTGTACAGGATAAAATGTTTGAGCAATCCTTAAATTCATTGCATATAATTTTTTGGCTCTTGTTTTAGAATTTTCAGATGCAATTAAAAACCTATCAAGTCTTGGTTGAGAAACTAATCTTTCTAAATCTTCGTATTTCAAGATGTTTGAATTTGTAGTTGAAAAATCATATCTTTGTAAGGTAATGCTTAGTAAAGCCTCTTTCTTTTTAAAGGAACGTAACTAAGTTAAAGATAAAAAAGGTTCTTTGAATATTACATTCTTTGAGCCTTTTTTAATTCTACAACAGCCTAAAATCACCAGTAAGTTGCCTTTATCTTTTTCAGACATAAATAACAGACTTAAGAATGTGAGATTTGAAGTAGGGCTTTATGTATTTTTTTCTACATAAATCAACTTTCCGATTGAACCTTTTACTTACCAAATCTTTTATTTTAGATTTCTTTTCTGAAAGCCCTTCTATATTTAGTTCAAATTCCACAATTAAGTCTATATCACTATTTTCAGTGCCTTTGTCTTCGGCAAATGAACCAAATAAACCAATTTTAGTTAGTTGGTATTCTGTAAATAGTTCGCTTTTCTGCACTTTTAAGAATGATAATATTTCTGCTTTGTTTAATATTTGTGTCTATTCAAATTTACGACTTTTATATTGAATATTTGCGACGGAAATATTGCAAGACAACTTGGTGAAAAACCTCAATAGTCATAGCATTGAAATCTTATTGGTAAACATCTCTGCGGTGTGAAATTGAAGTAATGAATATTATTTTTTCTTTATGTTTGAGTGTGTAAATCACTCTGTAATCACCTATACGAATTCGGTATGCTTCTATGTTGGTTAATTTTGTTGCTTGTGCTTCGTTTGGCTGGTGTGCAAGTTCAATAATCGCATTAAAAATTCTACCATATATTTCAATAGGTAGCTTTTTAAATTGCCTGAATGCGGACTTATCAAAAAGAACTTTATACATCTGTAGGAATAGCTGATAAGGTTTCTTCAGATACTCCTTGTGAGATAATAAATTGTTTTACTTCTGACAATGGTATAGCATCTTCAATGTTTGCATTTTTAACACTTGCTATGTCTTCCAGTTCTTCCAATAAAGCTAATATCTCTTTTTGATGCTTTATAGATAAATCTAATACAAGATGTGTCTTTTTACCTTGCTGATCTGTTATATATGATACTCCTGTCATTGCTTTATGATAAGTAAATGTTGATACAAAAATAGTACATAAATTTCACTCTTAGTAGTGCCGAAAAAATAAATTTTTAATTATGCCAAAATCATTTTTTGATAGACAAGACGAAAAACGTAGGCTTATACCAAATTGACCATAAAATGTTACACAAATTTCGTTTTATTGTTGGTGATATTTTCGTTAAAAATACTCGCCATAGCCTCTGGCTATGCCTGCGTTTTTTGCCTCAATCTCACCAAAATATATTCAAAATTTTAGTGTCACTTTTTATAATCAAATTGGTATTACCGAAACTTTGGAAAGATATTGAGAGAAAAATCAATACAGATGGTAAAATTATTTTGTAGCAGCTTCTCTATCTAAAGTACAAGTGAAGTAGTTGGCAATTTGAATCGGAGAAAAATTATAACTTTCCATGGTTCAAATATAACGATTATTGAACTAAAAATGTTCCACTTAATTGCGTTAAGAGCTGTTGTAAAAATATATAATCCCTTCATTGAAATTGCAATCTCACCGTATATTCATTTTTGTTTTAGAAGATACTGCGTTTTCAAATCTTCGCAATGAAACGCTTGGCTAAACACCATGCGGATTGCCGAAGCTTTAAACCCGGCAAACCGACCACCCTTAGCTAAACTTTTATTTTGCAATTTAATTTATTTCCGACAAAATGTCGGAATAAAATTTTGGTGGCTGTGATGCTGGTCACCCGAAATTCCGACCGAAACCGCATGGTGTTTTAGCTCTTGTTAGGCATCGGCTCTCTTTTCCAAACTAA
>CALHDG010000121.1 GCA_938023075.1 uncultured Chitinophagales bacterium | reverse complement strand
TGGGCAACTTATTTTGTAGCCTTTAAAAACTATGGAGCTTGGGAAGCTATGGAAACCAGCCGAAAAATTATTCATAAAAATTGGTGGTTGTTTTTTGGGTTTTACTTTTTATTAGGGCTAATTAATTTGCTGGGTGCTTTGCCTTGTTTATTGGGCTTGCTAATTACTGTGCCATTTATGTATATAGCCTCTTTTATGGCTTTTCAAAAAATAACTGGCTTAGACGATTTTGATGAAATTGAAACCATTGGCTTAGGCATAGAACACGACGATCAGGATACTAGTAATTTTTAAAGTTAAGATGCTGCGATTAAAGAAGGCGATTTTGAATTGACTGCTTTAGGCAAAGTAAAATATGCAATGGTTGATTCTCCATAAGTAGAATCTAACCATAACTTACCTTCATAATAATGAACAATTTTTTTGCAAGTCGCCAAACCAATACCAAAGCCATTATATTCCGTATTGGCATATACTTTTTTAAATAAATCAAAAACTTCTTTTTGTTTTTCGACAGGAATGCCAATGCCTTTATCTTTAACATAAAAAATAAGGTCTTCTTCTTTTATAAGATAGCCAATATGAATAAAATTGACTTCATCAGGTTTGCTAAACTTAATAGAATTAGAAATTAAGTTGTGCCACAATTGATACATTAATGAAAAATGAGCCTCTATAGTTGGAAGGTGTTCATCAATGCTTAAACAAATTTTTTCTTTTTTTAGAACCGGTTTAATTTTTAATAAAATATTATTCAATACATTATTCAATTCAATTTTTTGTGCAGGTGTTTGTTTATGAATAATGGTAGAAAATTTCAAAAGATTGTCTACAAAGTAGCCCAAGTCTTCACAGCCTTTGGTAATGTAGTCAAAAAAAAGCGAATTGTCTTCTGAGTTGGGATCGTAGTATTTTCGTTTTAACAAACCGGTAAAAGAGGCGATGGTTCGCAAGGGCGATTTCAAATCGTGTGCGGCAGTAAAGGCAAAATTTTCAAGCCCACGATTAGCACGCTTTAAGCGCCTAACTGCTTGTTTTAGCGATTGGTTTTGTGCTTGAATAAACACATGTTGCTCTTTAATTTGTTTAAGCATAATATATTTTTGTCTGTAATAGTAAGTTAAGCTTAAGAGTAAAAGAGGAATAAAAATCAATAAAATATTGCGAAGCGTTTGTAGGGTAGCGTGCTTAATTTTTAAACTACTGGTATATTCGAAAAAGTCGCGCTCAAAATGAGTTTTGGCTACACTCATAGTAGTGTTTGTTAAATGTTTGTTTTGCGCCATGCTGTAAACCCTTATATTTACCTCATCTAAACAGGGTTGATGTCCTAACAAATTTATGGCATAATTAATACGCGCTTTCAATATTTTTATAGCTTCAAAATTTGAGAACCCTATTTCATCTACCGCACAACTATATAAAGTGCAAATTTCTTTAAGCACACCAATTTCTTTTTTTATGTTATTTCGTGTAAGCTTTGTAGCACCTAAACCAGAATATAAGCGAGAAACACGATTACTATTTTGTTGAATATGAGCATAACGTAAACCTTGTTCATATGATTGATAAGAAGCATCGAGGTGTTGCAATTGCAAACAATGTAGCTCTGTCTTATCAACTTTTTCAATCAGGTTTTTCCGGTTTGTAAAATAAACACCATACAAATTATTGTGTATATGACCTTTGGTATGATACAGTTTGGTTAAAAGAAAAGTGTTCTTCATTTTTTTGGATAGTTCAATGCCTTCATTACATATATCTAAAGCATGCAATTGACTTGCTTCATCATGTGCTAAGGTGTAAATTAGGCTATGGAGGTTTTCTACCGCCAAGTCTATCCAACCATTAGCTTTGCAAAGCGCCACATTTTCAAGGTACGCTTTTTTAAAATCAAGGTGCTGTTTTTGTTTAAACTGTAATTTTAATAGCCCAAGTTTTAAACGTTCTTTAAAGTAATTAGCTTTTGTGTATTTACCTTTTGTGTAATCTATATTTTTTCGAATATAATCAATTGCTCGCTCACTATTTAAATAACTATAGTTCGACAACAGATAAGCGGCAACTCTAAAATCATCATCATTTCCGTAAGCTGAAATTTTTTTCAAGCGCTCATATCCAGCCTCAAAATTATCTTGACGAAAATAATAATCGCTAATCAATAAATCTATTTCATATTTAATATGGTTGTATTTTTTTCGATTGATCGTTTTATACAATTTATTTAATTGAGCAAGGGCTTTAGGCATATTGTTTTTGTAGTAGCTTGCTTTCGCCAAATAATACGCACCATAAAAATGAGCTTGTTTATTGTTGGGTATTTGTAAAAGTTGTTGCGCTAAGCGACTTGTTTTTTCAAGGTTGTTGTGTTCTGTTTTTTGTATAAGATCAATTAAACTATCCGTTTGAAAGCTGTGTTGTTTAATACCGTGAACCTGCCATGATGCCTTAATTAAACAAACAAATAATACGATAGTCACATAGCTTGTTTTCACAGATAGATTATTTTAGAGATAAAAAAAAATTACATTTTTGTAAATGTTATTCTATATAAACTACGTTACTAGTTGAACTTTGTTATTCAAATTGAATTATTTTAAGAAATGATGAGAAAATAAAAGAGGAAGCGAAAAACAGAATTATTGTATAGCTAAAAGCAATCTTACCAATACTCATAACTAAAGGTAACTTTTTGGTGTACTGCCGAGCTCCTGCCCATTACACCGGGTTCAACTTCGTATTGTGTGCCCATTTCATAAATTAAACGTTCTTCTAATTGACCGGCTGCGTTATACTTCATTTGGGTTAAACTTATTTGGAGTTCGGTATGTAAGTTGCTTCGTTTTATTTCAATTTCTCTGCCCTGTTCATCATAAGTAAAGGTGGTTCTAACTTCTTTGTTTACATCGTAATGTACTACTTTGTTATCGGCATTATAGGTATATTGCAGGTCACTGATTTTATTACCACCCGGGCTTAAACTCACCGTTCTAATTAAATTGCCCTGTTCATCGTATTGCATCACCTCTTTGGCACTTAATGCTTCATACTCGTAAATACTTTGTTCAATTAAATGATCGTTTTCATCATATACAAACTCTTTACGTAAAGTTTCTGTATGTTCGTCGTCTATATCAACACTACTTAATAGCAACTTGTTATTGTTAAATACGCGAATTTCTTTGCCTTCATATGCTTGGTCTTCATCTTTTATTTCCCAAACTGTAGCACCGTCTTCTGTAATACTCTTTGTATAATATGAATGCGATCCATCGGCATATTCAACTGCTTTTTCAATAACATCACCAGCTTCATTGTAGGTATAAGTCCAATGCTCACTTATATTTTCTTCATCTAAATAAATTTTTTGAGCTATCATTTTATTCGCTTCATTGTAAGCATAAGTGGTTTTGTTTTCTAATGCACCATTGCTTTGCCACGAGGCGTCTAATATTACATTACCTTGTTCATCCCGCTGTTGCAAATAGGTTATGCGCTCATTAATACTTTCGCCAGAAGCATTAACAATGTGGGTGGTTTCGGTAATGGTTTTTATGTTTTTTTCTTTCATACTGAATTAATCAATAATAAAAATAAAATATTAATTTATTTCGTCTTTATGCTAATTCTATTGTTTTTCTCGTTGCCCGGGTCTTGTGCATTTACCGGTTCATTATAGCCAACGCTTAGGGCTTTTATTCGGCTGCCGCTAATGCCTTGTGTTTCTAAAAAGGCTTTTACCGCGTTGGCTTTATTTGCTGAAGAACTGTCTGCATTAAAGTTGTCTTCTGATGAGGCGTATTTTTTATGATGCCCTCTTATCGTAATATTTAAATTTGGATTGGCTTTCATAATTTCGGCAACCTGCCTAATCAAATTTTTACCACTTGAACTCAATTCGTTACTCGCAGTATTTATATTGCCAAAATTAATTACCGAAGCTACTTTTCTATTGGCAACCATATCTAAAAGTGCTAAAGGACCGGTATAGGTTGGCTTCTTTTTAGGTTTTTTCTTTTCTTCATCAGTTTTTTCTTCTTTAGCTGGAGTTGGTTTTTCTTCCGCAGGCTTTGCTTCAATGGGCTTTTCTACTTTCGGTTGTTCCGCAGGTTTTTCAATTACTGGTGGCTTTTCAACAGGTTTTTCTTCAATTAATCCTTTGGGGGCATTGGTTGCATTTTCGGATGAACTTGATTGATTATCTGACTTCGTTTCCGGTTTCGTCAGCACGCTACTCCTTTTAGGTTCCTTTTTTTCTTTTTTGATGTTTTTCTTTACCGGCATGGTTTTATCCATTTTTTCAGCAAATTGCGAATCTGAATTAAAACCCTTTAATATCCCGAAAATTAACAAGGCTAACACCCCCAATAATAAAAGAGGCCAAATAAACCATTTGATAGCTGAACCACTACTTTGTTTTTGAACAACCACTTCTTCTGGTTGCACCAGTTCTTCTTCCGGAAAAATAAGGGGCTCTTCTTCCATAGCCTCCATTCGCCAGGTACCCAAGCCTAATTCTCTCGAAATATCAGGATGTACTTCTTGTTTTACTAAACCTTTTTGCCCTTTCAGTAATTTCACTAAATTGTTTTTATCCAAGTTTTTCTCTCGTACTTTTTTGCCAACAAAATTGAGTACCACAGGCGATAAAAATGAAAAAGTAGCTTTAGCTGACTGATAACCTAATCCCGTTAATTTTCCACTAATATTTAATATGTTTTCTTTTATAATGCTGCTGCCTAATAATACGGGTAATAATTTTTCCCCTTGGTCAATTTCTTTTTTAAATGCCATTTTAGCATTTGGTTCGCCCAGTTTATTTAAAAAACTTCCATCATAAACCTCTTGATCAACTAAATCTTGTAAATACGTAGTTCCCCTGTCCGTTCCAATTTTTCTTATAACACTAGCCATTAAAGTAGGCAAGGCTATATCCATAGCTACATTTGCTGCATTTTCGCTAATGTTCTGTTGGTTCATCAAGCCTTTTTTTATGTTTTCGCCAAACTTACTTTTCAGTTCATTTAAAATGTTCATGATTTACTTTAGTTTGAAAATTCTAAAATTAAAAATGTAATTGATGGTATTTTATAAGTAAACGACTTGCAAAGGGTAAAAGTAAGTAAAAAAGATTTTAACCTGTATCAATTAGCCTATAATACTAAGGCAAAGGCATAAAATTTTGCAGCATTACTAGTGCTTTGTGATAGCATAATTTCACTAGTAGATTAAGTAATTGCCCAAAAACACGGTAGTAGAAACCCTGTTTCACCCCTTTAAGTTAGTGTCGATTATACACAGTTTAATATGCAAACCTTTTAAGGCTGCCAACTTGTTAAACTCTGCATGGCTTACTATTTTTATACAATTGCCTTAACTAAAATACCTTTAATTTTAGGTGTCTGTAGAGCTACTCAAATTAAAAATATAACCTATTTACATAAATTTAGGTATAATCAAAAAATTAGTGCTATTTTAGTTGGCTAATTGAACACACATATATTTTTTTGTATAAATTTAAAGACACTTGTTCGCTGAATAAAAAACAATAAAAATATGATAAAATTTACAAGCTGCTATGTACTGCTTTTCTTCACCTTTTCTTCATTTGCTCAAATTGAGGTGAGCGATGCTACGGCAGAGGAAATGATTGAAACCTTAGTTGGAGAGGGTGTTGTAATTTCTAATCTAGTAATTAACTGCCCCGAAGTTTCGTATGGAACTTTTAAAGGCACCTCAAATATGGGTATTGATGAAGGGATTATTTTAACTTCGGGTGATGCTAAATTGGCAGAAGGACCCAATAATGAAGAGGGTGCTTTTTTAAACAACTTCAGTTGGGTAGATGATGATGACCTGCAAGCCTTAATACCCAATTACGACATTATGGATGCCTGTGTTATTGAATTTGATTTTACTCCCGAAGGGGATTCGCTTTCTTTTAAATATGTTTTTGGGTCAGAAGAATATCCTGAATTTTTAGAAGGTGACTTTAATGATGTATTTGGCTTTTTTGTAAGCGGTCCGGGCATTGATGGTGAATTTTCTGACGGAGCGGTAAATTTAGCGGTTGTTCCAGGTACTAATTTACCCGTATCTATACAAACCATTAATAATGGTCCGGTTAAACTTGAAATGGATTCAACGTTTACGGATGGACCCTGCGTTAATTGTGAATTTTTCATCTCTAACGGTAATGGAGATAACTTTTTTAATGAGCCTTGGTTTTTTGATGCCTCTTTCATTCAATACAATGGATTTACTACCATTTTAACAGCCGGTATAAAATTAACACCAGGCGAAACTTATCATATGAAGTTAGCTATTTCTGATGCTGGTGATAGTACTTATGATACCGGTGTTTTTCTGGAAGGCAAAAGTTTTACAACCAACCCTACCCTGTTAACTGCCGAAGGTATTGAAGGAGGAGTTACTTATGATAATGCTGTTGCCGGATGTGTAGATGGGCTATTTACTTTTGGTTTTGAAGAAGCCTTTACTTGCGATGTAACCGTTAATTTTGATGTAGGCGGTACCGCAGAAGCCGGAACCGATTATATGAGTTTTGCGCAATCAATTGATATACCCGAAGGGTCTTTAGAAGAAAGTTTTGAAGTTCAAATATTAGATGATGGAGTGGCTGGCGATGCCAAAACAATTGAATTGTACATAACCGGACTTTCTGATAATTCGTGCGGAAACATTGATATGGATACCATAAGTTTAACCATTTTAGATAAACCAGTTTTTGGCATTAATGATGAGCTTACTATAGAAGAAGGTCAAATGGCTGAATTAGAAGCAACCGGCGGATTTAGCTATCAATGGAGCGGCTTCGATAATCCTTCGCAGGCAACACAAAGCGTTTCTCCAGAAGAAACAACAGACTATAGCGTAACCGTATCTTACGGCAGATGTTCTGAAAATTTATCTACCAGAGTAAACGTAACTGATATGCCACCTCCACCACCAACTTGCGAACTGTCGGTAACTTCTGCAGAGGTAGACGTTTGCACCGGTACTTTTTATACGATGAAACTTGCCATAGATGGCGCGACTTTAGGAGATAATATTTTAGTAACGGATGGAGATGGTAATGAAGCAGGTTCTTTCACCTTTAATAATGATACTACGGTGGACATAGGTCCAATACTTTCTACTCAAACGGTGCTTACCATTACCAATGTAACAAACTCTGCGTGTACACCTATAGAATTAGATACCACTGCCGAACTAGAAGAATGTTTAAACCCTAACGCTATACCATGTTCTATTGCCGTTACCATGGGTAGTATTGCATCTTGTACAAGAAATGCTTACGATTTGATGCTCATGTTAACAGGTACTCAAAAAGGAGAATCATTTACGGTAACTACAATGAATGGAACCAATATAGGCTCTTACAATTATAGCGATATGCCGGTATTGATTGCCGACATTCCGGTTGACCAAACTGTCTTGTTTATTATGGATAATGAATTTACGGATTGCACCACGCAAACCATCAATATTTTTCCGGTAGTACAAGCTTGTGTTAATCTAGTACCGCTTTGTACCGAAATTGAGGCAATACCAACTGTTAGCGATTGTACTGAAAATGATTTCACCCTTAGCTTAATGGTCAATAGTAACTCTACCGGTAATTCTTTTTCGGTTAGTGATAATCTTGGAAATAGCCTAGGCGTTTATAGTTATGATGATGTGCCAGTAACTATTGGTCCTTTATCGCTTGAGATAACTTCACTAACGGTAAGTGACAGTGGCAATAGCGAGTGCACAACCGAAACAGGAGACTTAACCGCTGCAGTAAAAGAATGTCAAGATAGTTTAGCTATGTGTAGTTTAACGATAGCTTCTGCAGAAATAAGCAGCTGCACCGAAGAAAATTATAGTCTTTTATTAGATATTAGTGGTATGGATACCGGAGACTCTTTTTCTGTTTCAGATGCTTCAGGCAACGATTTGGGAACCTATAACTTTGCTGATACCCTAGTTGAAGTGATTGACATTACCTTAAGCGAAACGGTATTAACGATAACGGATGCTGCTGATACCGATTGTTCGGTTAGTACTGATGATCTAACCGCAGCTATAGCAGCTTGTTTAAAACCGCCGGCTTGTAGTATTTCGTCTGCCACAGCAACTTTTGTTGATTGTACCGAAACAGACTATAGCGTTACTTTAACCGTAATGGGTGAAAATGTTGGTGCTTCTTTTTCTGTAAGTGATGCCTCAGGTAATGATCTTGGCACATTTAACTATAATGAATTGGTGGAAATAAGCGGTATTGCCATAAGCGAAACCGTGTTAACCATAACCGATAGTGACGATGCCATGTGTACAATGAACACCAATGATCTTACAGCCGAAATACAAGCTTGTTTAGAACCGGATGTTTGCAATATATCAGCAGTTATGGCAACTTTTGTTAATTGTACAGATGTTGATTATAGTATTATGTTAGCCGTAATGAGTGAAAATCCTGGTACTTCGTTTACAGTTTCGGATGGCTCAGGTAATGATCTCGGCACCTATAATTATGCCGATATGCCGGTTGAAGTGACTGGCATTGCTGTAACCGAAAGTGTTTTAACCGTAACTGATAATGACGACGCAACTTGTTCAGCAATGGGCAACGACCTTTCTGCCCAAATAAATGATTGTGTAAATCCACCACCGCCGCCGCCATGTAGTATTACAACGGCTACGGCAATGTTAACTAGTTGCACACAAAACGATTATAATGCAATGCTTGCCGTTAGCGGAGAAAATACCGGAGCTACTTTTAATGTTAGTGATGCTTCAGGTAATAATTTGGGCACCTTTAATTATGGTAACCCAATTGAGCTAACAAATCTTGCTACATCAGTGAGCATTTTTACCATAACCGATGGAAGTGATGCAACCTGCACGGCAACCAGTAATGATTTGGCAACCGATATTCAAAATTGTATAGATGGCATAAACAATATGAACTGTTCGATAAACGCCATGGCAATAATGAATACTTGTACGCTTAATGATTATACACTTGGCTTAACCGTTTCAGGGCAAAATATGGGTGACAGCTTTACCGTAACCAATGCCTCAGGTGCTAACTTGGGTTCTTATAATTATGCTGATTCGCCAATTGAAATTGCTAACGTTGCTTTAACTGACCATGTTTTTATTATTACCGATAATGATGATAGCTCCTGTTTTGCAACCACCAATAATATTTCTGTTGAAATACAAGCTTGTGTTGATGTGATAACGCCACCTGTAGGGGGATGTAATATTTCGCTTAGTGATATCAGTGTGGTTTCTTGTGATGATACCTCACTTTCTGTTCAATTAACTATAGCTGCATCTAATACTGCTGAAACCTTTAAGGCAGTAACCTTAGATGGTTTATTAGTAGGTAACTTTGCCTATCCCGATGGACCAATTCAAATAGATAATGTATCAATCACACAAGACTATCTCTACATAATTGACAATACCGATAAATCTTGTTTTGAATTTATTTACCTGGTAGATTTAAGAAACGAATGTTTAGATCCCGGAGCTTGTACTTTAGATGTATCAGCCGGTTTGCTATCGTTAGATGGAGACTACATTTGTGATGGAGATGCTCCTGCGGCAAATCTAATTGATACTACCGTTCCTACAGGATATAATGTTTTTTATGTATTACATAACAACAATAATTTATCCCCTTCTTCATTAAGTAATACACAAATATATGGGTTAAGCAATGCTAACTTTAATTTAGATAACAATTTAATACCTTGTGGTACACCAATATACATTACTGCGGTTATAGCTGAAGCAACTAATCCAACAGATATTGATTTATCTGCCAATTGCACCACTTTTGGTAATACCGTAGAAACTACATTTTTATGCCCAATTAGTATTCTTGTAGAAGAATTATGTAATAAAGCAACCGGTACATTTGTTTTAAATGTAGTGGTTAAAGGTGGTTTGCCGGCTGTTCAATCAGCATCACAATTTGAAATTAGTGGAGATATATATAATGGAAATGCTGGTAATGATGAATTGATCAGCATAACTGATTTGCCAGATGATACAGATTATAACATTGTAGCAACCGACCCTTTTGGATGCACTACTTCAGTTAGCGGCAATATTATTTGTGAGAAAAAACTACCGGTTGAGTTAATCACCTTTACGGGTAAAGCCACAGAAAATGGTAACTTGTTAAAATGGAGTACCGCTTCTGAAATACAAAATGATTTTTTCACTATAGATCATTCTTCTGACGGAGTGAATTATACACCATTAAAGGTTATTGATGGTTCCGGTACCAGCAATGAAGCAAAAAGCTATGAGTTTTTAGATAGAAATGCGGCGAATGGTACAACTTACTATCGCTTATCTCAAACTGATTATGATGGATCTACTACAATAGAAGGTGTTGTATTTGTAACACGGGGCGAAAGCATAGGAGTAAACATAGCAGGCATAAATCCTGTTCCATTTATTGATGAGTTGAATGTACAGTTAAGCAGTATCGAAAATATTTTTGTGCGCTTTAGTTTAACCGATTTATCTGGTAGATTAGTATTGAGAAATGAATACAACTTAATCAGTGGTTTAACGGTAGTTGCTTTAGATACCGAGCAGTTTACACCCGGCTTGTATCTGTTGCGTATTGAAACGAATACCGGCTCTATTGTTAAAAAAGTGATTAAACATTGATACTTTATAATCATTTATTAGTCAGAAAAAAAAGATAAAATTAGTTTATTATGATTATATTGATAATTAGCATTATTTTAGGTTTGATAGGAATGATACTATTGGGCAACAGGGGTTATGGCTTTAAGTTGGGTAACTTTATTGTAGTTGCCGTAGCATCTATGTTTGGTGGTTGGCTGTTCGATTTAATTTTTAGAATAGGTTATCGCCCCTTGTTAGAATGGGATTTGATGGGTAATTTGTTTCCTTTAATTGGTTCTATACTCGGAGCACTAGTTTTTGGTTTCTTCATTCGAGGTTTTGACGGACGATACGGAAGAGCAGTTGCCGGATATTTGCGTTAATTCGTTTTTTTAAAAGATAATACAATGGCTTGTTCTTCTAATTGGAGCAAGCCATTTTTTGTTAGTTTAGCGTTTTCTAAGTAGACTTCCCATCATTTAATTCAAAATTGTATTATTATGATTTCATTAGAAAAAATATCGACCAGTCCACCGGCTGAACTAAGCAAAGCAGGTGTAAAGAAAGAAAGAGCCGATTTGTTAGACCAGCTAGAAAAGCTGCAAAATCTATTAGTTGCGGAAAGCAAACATAGCTTGTTAATTGTGTTACAAGGCATGGATGCTAGCGGTAAAGATGGCTTAGTGCGCAAGGTGTTTAGAGAAGTGAGTCCTGCGGGCGTACGAGTGCATTCGTTTAAAAAACCGACAGACTTAGAATTTGCGCACGACTTTTTATGGAGAGCGCATCAAGTAGCTCCTCAAAAAGGCATGATACAAGTGTTCAACCGCTCGCATTACGAAGATATTTTAATACAACGCGTACATAATTGGATTGATGAAAACCGGATAAAGCAACGCATTAAGCACATCAATAATTTTGAACAGTTGTTATTAGAAGAAAACAATACGCAAGTGCTTAAATTTTATTTACACGTATCGAAAGAGCGACAAGAAGAACGCCTGCAAGAACGTATAGACATTTTACGTAAAAATTGGAAACACAATGATGGCGATTGGGAAGAACGCCAACATTGGGATGCTTATATGGAGGCTTACCATACTTGCTTTAATGAATGCAGTCCGCAAATACCTTGGCATATCATTCCTTCTGATGAAAATTGGTACAAAGAATACTCGGTTTTAAAAGTTATTGTAGAGACATTGAATAGTTTAAATATGCAGTATCCTCCAATTGAGAAGGATTAATAGAATTGCCAATAACTCAAAATTTATAAACCATTTCGTTATATTTATGGGCATATATACGACAAAACCATAAACCAATGAAAATTTTAAAGTTCTTATTATTGCTGATTGTAGGATTGATTCTCTTTTGTCTTCTTATAGGAATGATAAAGCCGTCTGTTCAATACGGTCATATAATACAAGTGAATAAACCCATACAAGAAGCATGGGCAGTTTCGCAAGATGAATCAAAATATAAGCAATGGTTAGAAGGCTATAAAAGCATGGAATTGATTAGTGGAGAACCTTTTGCAGTGGGCAGCAAATACAAAGTGATTGTGGACCCCGGTGAAGGACAAGAAGATATTGAAATGATTGAAACCGTTATCTCGGTAAAAGAAAACGACCATGTTACTTTACATTTCGACAGTGCTATGATGGACTTTGAACAAACCATCTCTTTTACTGAGGCTAACGGAAAAACTACCGTTACAAGTGACTCAAAAGTGATTGGAAAAAACCTTGTGATGCGTTCTATGTTTGCCTTAATGGAAATGTTTACGGGCAGCTTCACCAAACAGGAAGCCAAAAATTTTGATAAATTGAAGACCTTGATTGAGGAGAATAGGACGGTTTATTAGGTTGCTTATACTTAAAATATCTGTTGACGTGCTATTTTCCAGATTAGCCATTTTAACGAATTGAGGGTATGAAAGGTGATTGCAAAAATAAATTTACCATCAAACTTTGCCATTTTCCGATATACTTCATTGAAAAGCTTTGCCTTTGCCCAACGAAGTCTGTGTTTTTTAACTCGTCTAACATAAAACGGCTTTATCAGAGTTCGAAAATTTTATTTTTCGAAGAAGTATAATCTTTCAAACAAAGCAAGCCGTACAACCCACCTGCTCGCCATCATTTAAAATATCTATTAAATTGTAAATCAATTTGGGGTTACAGTTAGTAATTGTTGATACGCCTAAAATACCTCGCAAGTTCATATGACTGTTACTCATATCGTGCAAAAAATCATAATCAATATTTAATTAGGTTTAAGCGCACTACAGCCAACACCAATATTTCTCAACAGCTAATCCCTGCAATTTAATTTAGTTGAGCTCGAGTGGAGCGACACTTTAATAACTTTTAGCGGTAGCCTTTTATGCTGCTAAGCGGTCATCCCTCTATGATTATTGTTGTGCAATTGGTTTACGTAGAATAAATTTCGGACAATCACTTGGTAATTACAAACCGAACGAAGAAACCTCAATTAAATAAAAAAAATATGGGCAAGTTTATCAAAGTGGTTGATAC
>CALHDG010000120.1 GCA_938023075.1 uncultured Chitinophagales bacterium | reverse complement strand
TTTTGAAGTTTATTCATCAATTAAATGAGGGCTATGACCCTATTGAAGATTATTGATTAAGAACTAATATTTTTTTCAAAAAAAACCTTGAAATGAGTTGCCAAAATTGATAAAACCATTATCTTTGCAGTCCAATTTTAGTAATGTATATAAGGTTAAAAACCTATTTTTGATATGTTCCTAAAATTAGGCCCGTTCGTCTAGGGGTTAGGACGCCAGGTTTTCATCCTGGAAACAGGGGTTCGATTCCCCTACGGGCTGCCAAATAAAATTATCAATCCTTTACAATCAGTGTGTTGTGAAGGATTTTTTAGTCCTATAAAAACATTATAAAAACAATTTTCTCTTTTTTTGCTCAATTCTTAATAACGGGTGACAATCTAACCAGATAGCTTAAAGATTACATTTATTATTAAAAATTGGTTCTACCGTTGACACACACAATTAACCATTATCTAAAGGCTGTTATCTCTAATCTCTATTCAACAAGTACCAACAGAACCAATACTTTCTAATGACTATATAATATTATGTCTGCAAAAGCAATTTGTGTATATGAACCCACCCCCCTATTAAAACCAATTGCGCAATTAACAACAATGTGGTGTTAACTGTATAACTGTTTCAGCCCTCACCCTCTAATGTGTAGTAAATCCATCATGGGTAAACTATTTAAAAATGCTTCTGCTGCTGACATCAAATATTCAAAACATTATAAAAGGATATAGACAAATCATATAGGGTAAGTATAAACAGAAAAACATTTTATTTACCTGATTATTGGGTAATACAAGAATTGCGACAAATCAAACCAACTAAAGAAATTGAAGCTAAATTTTATAACAGTATAGACAGTTCAAAATACTAATTCGGTAATGTTTTTGGGCGTAGTTGATAATGTCAATATACCCTGAAAAAAGCGGTCTTACTGCCCCCGCTCCCCTAAAACCAAAAATAGTGCTTTGCATTGGTTTAGCTTGTTGGAACAGCCTAAATACAAGGTTTTTGGGCGTTTCCGTAGAACTCCCCCGTTAAAGCACCCCCTATCAAAACCCTTTTTAAAAAAGGCTCGAAAAACCGCCATAAATCCAGTATGTATGCGGCTTGTAGAAGAAACCGTCTGCACAAAAGCCTCCTATCGAATTTTAGCCCAATATGGTAAACTACTATTCTGCCGTTTTGTGTGCTGATAGCAATAACCGTTACTTAATTTAGTACGATGTTTACACCTTGTTCCCTTTTAGGTAGTTCCTTTGCATTGAAAGCTCAGTTTAATGAGCAATAACATTTAAGTTGTTGCCAAGTACCTTATATTGAAATTGTCCAATAGCCTGTTTTATTTGCACCTTTACGGCTTATAATTTTGGCTTGTTTTAGCTCCGCTAAATAGTTTTCAATAGTGCGCTGATTTAAGCCTAATTTTTGGGCTGCATTGCTGGCAGTAATATCACTTCTTAAAGCGATCATAAAAATTAACAGGGCTTTATTATCGCTAAATTTATTCCGAATTTGTTCCGAATTTATTCCGAATTTGTTCCGAACTAAAGCCATAAACTGAACTCAATTGAGTAGTAAATAAATGATAGGCTTGTTCAAAAAGGTGTTTGCTATTTTCCGGCTTATGGGTAAGCTGTTCTGTTATTCTTTTAAAACCCACGAATTCGAGGGTATTTAATTTAGTATCTTTGGATTAAAGTATTAAAGCTAATTGCACCTTAAAAATTGTGCAATTATTGTGCAATTATTGTGCAATTGATTTGCGATTAAATATTTGATAGCAATATATTTAAGTATAATTTTATTATAAATACATTTTCTGAATATTGTGCAATTAATGTGCAATTCAAATTAACTCGTATGAAGCCCCTGCGCCTTTAGTTTTGCTACTCTTAACAATGTTCCATTCAACTAATTTGGCTAACTCGGTTGATGCGGTACTTCTTGAACATTTGTTAATTTCCTGATAAATTTTATTGGTAATTTTTTGATGGCTTTGCAGGTACTTGATGGCTTCTAACTGCCGTGCGTTTAAGTCTCTCTCTAATGGATTAACCGTTGTTGGTTCGGGTTCGTCAACCTTCTGCTTAAACAGCGTCACTTCAATACCACCATCTTTTTCAATTATTTGCGGTGTAGGTAATCCTGCTTCGATGCATGTGTTGATTATTTTTAAAGTACCTCTACCCCACGTATCAATATATCCGGCTTTAAAACAGGCATCGGCAATAAATGGGTTTCTTGGTCGGGAACTATGCTCACGTAACAAACTTTCAGCGTTTAGACCTTCGGGTAATTTGCCCTCGTTCCAAATGGTAATTCTATCATCAAAAACCCTTAACTGAATTGTGGCAGCACCCATATAGTTTTTATGTACCAATGCGTTTAACAACATTTCACGTAATGCAGCCAATGGGTACTCCCCTTGCTCAATCCGAAGCATCCCTTTAAAGTCAACTTTTCTGATTAGAAACTTATGGTTGAGTTGTGTGATTACTTCGTGTAAGGTGTAGATTAAATTACCCTCTATCACTTCTTGAAAAATTAAATCGGTACTATCTATCCGAAAGCGACCAATCATTACTTTACAGTTGGTAAAAAAGCGGTTTGGGTCGTTGGCAAACAATACTAAGGCTGCTCTTTTTAGATGCTTGTTTTCTGTTAAACGCAACTTATCTAATATATCAAAATTGCTTAAACCTTTGGTTTCGGGCATACGGTTTTTACCTTCGGGGCTGTTGCTATCTTTAATAAATTGTTGAATCGCCTTGCTGTTAATATCGGCAATGGTGGCATCTTCTACAATTACATCATCCCACGTTTTGCCTGTTTTCTTTAACAGAAATTCGGTTAACTCAATGCCTGTTAATACGGTTGTGGTGCTGCCACTTCTAACATAAAATTTACCAGTATAAGAAACTGGAACAGAATAGGGTTTTACTTCTATTTCAATGTACTTTTTGGCTGCTTCTTCTTTTAGCCTTACCGAACAGATGATGCCCAAATAGTTTTTAATCTTTGCCGGAATATCTTCTAACAATTTTTTAAAGTTAGCTAAGTGAACCACCTTACCCGTATCATCTTTACCAATAAACAATTTACCGCCTTGCTCATTAGCGAAAGCGCAAACCCATTTCAGGTACTCGTCTCGCCAATTGCTTTTCCATTCTATGTTTTGGTTTTCGTTCATTAAGAAAATTAATTTAAAATAGTTTTGGTTGTGCATCTTCTTTGTCAATCAATCCTAATTCCTTCCATTCATCTGCATAATAAGTATTACTTATTGGTTTCCCTAATGCTGTGAAACTTTGAAAAACAAGTCTTTTGATTTTCTTGTGCTTCTCAATTGGTATTACTTTAAATGAAAGCTCAAAAAAATTATTATAAACAACTTTATAGCCTTGTAAACGGAGTTCCTCTCTGGTTGAAATAATTTTTGTTAAGTGAGCCTTAAACTTTTTGACACCATCTTCTTTAAAATGAATTGCTAATATTTCATCACGGCTAATTATTTCAAGAAAAATAAGTTTAGCATCTTTGTTAAAACCGTTTTTATAAACCCTGCCAACTTTTTTAGAAAGTAAAGCTGAAATTAGGACTTTGTTTAAATGGCCATTATCATAACCTTGCAATAGATAGCCAAATTTGTCTTTTTCAAAAATAGTAATTGTTTTAAAAGAATTTGGTTTTTGTTCTACATCTAAAGTGTAAGTACCATCTTCATTCAAATTAAAGTATCGGATAATTTCATTAGTATTATTAATCTTTTCAATTTTGTTTATTGAATTTAAGTTGTTTGGTTTTTCTTCAATTTCTATTGATTTATCAAATTCTTTTTGTTCTTCTTTGTGATGAACCTTCTGTTTTTCTTTTGTGGGTTTATCATTCTTAGTATGCCTTTCAATAAATTCAACAAGTTTATCAATTTCCTCAACTGGGTTTCTTTTATAGGCAGAATATAAAACCCTGCAAATTTTCCAGCCAATTCTTTCAAGAAATTCTTGTCTTTCTGTGTCATATTCTACATCTATTGGTAAAGTATGAAAAGGGTCGCCGTCACATTCAATGGCTACCAATTTTCCATTATTTGAAACAACAAGGTCAAGTCTAAAATTTACATAAGTCTCTTTTTCAGTTCTTGGGTTATAATAGGTGTCATCTTCTTTTACTTTGTGTTGTGGTTTGATATAATGATAGCCTCGTGTAATTAAATCCTCTGCAATATCATATTCAAACCAACTTTCAAAAGGTTCAGGAACATTGTGTCTGGTTCGTTCCGTTTCATCTTTTGGCAATACTAATATCTCTATTCCTTTATATTTACCATAAAAGAACTTTAGTATATCGTTTCTAAAATCATCTTGTTTTAAATCTTCATTTTTAACTGAATGAAACAATATCATCTGTTCTTTAGCTCTGCTAAGTGCCACATTAATTTTTTGTGTTTCCACCTTAATTCTACCATCATTAACTATTGTTGTTGGTTTAGGATTTTTATTAGCTTTTATCTTTTCAGCATTGAGACCAACACCGAGTGAAACCAACATTACATCTTTTTCATCACCTTGAAATTTACGAGGTTCTTCAATCGTCAATTTATGTTTTTCAATCTCTTTTCTTCCAAACTCAACAGACAATTCTTCCTTGATTTCTTTAAGTTTTTTTGTGTGTATAGTAGTTCCTAAACTGACTACCCCAATGGTCTTATCTTTATAACTATCTTCCTTTAATATTTCTTTTAATTTTTCTTTGATAGCATCAATTTCTTTTTGTATTACACTATCTTCCCTAAAACTATTTTTTATATATATTTTATCAATTGGAATTAGCCTATTTGTTGAATTAATTTGTTTTAGTGGTTGCAGATAGGTATAAAAATTTTGTTTGCAAAAATCAATTATTTCTGGAAGGCATCTGAAATGCTCTTTTAATTTTGTGTTTGACCTACCAGCAACCATAGTGGCCAAACTAAACAAACCAATACTATTTTTAATTTGCAACTTATAATCACCTAAAAATTTTAATTGCTTGTTTTTAATTGATTTGAGTTCATTGTCACTCACTCCAGTCATTGATCTTGGTGTTGTTTGCTTTTCATCGCCTACAATAATCATATTTTTACCATAGTAGCCTAATAATAGGCTATTAAAGTTTAACTGGCTTGCTTCATCAACGATAATGCAATCAAAAATTTCTCGTTGTTTACCAACAGAATTAAGCACGTCTCCAAACTTCATTATCCAACAAGAAATATTTTCGCTTATTTGTTTAATCTCTTTTCTTGCTAAAATTTTAAATTTAATATTATCTCTTGCGTAAGATTCACTAATTTGCAGATTCTTTTTATAGCTTTTCAGTAAGTTTACAAACTCATCTATACTACTATGGTTAAAATTATTTTTAAAACTAAACTTTGCCAAATCGTGTAATATTTCACATTTCTTTTGAAATATCTTTTGGTAAACATTGCTAAGTTCCTCTTTCCTTTTTTGAAGGTTAATTATTTTTTTATTTTTGAAATAATTATTGACTTGAGCGTATTCTGCATTTTCTTTAGTAATAAATTCTGTTGGTATTTCTCTAAGTGAAGTAAAAGTATTGGGTATAATATTTAACAAACTACGTTTTGTCTCTCGGTATGCTTTTGCTTGTTCTATTTTGAAACTCGCTTGCTTTACTTGTTCTCCAAATTCAATAAATAAATTTTCATGGTCTATTTCATTGATTGGCAGGTACTCTCTAAAGTCCTCAAATAAAATAGAATTTTGAACTTTATTGCTAATATATTTTAAAATTGTTTCTTCTTCTTGTGATTCCTTATAGACTTCTTTTAGTTTATTTAAAAGCTCTTTTTTTTCATTTATGGTCTCATAAATTTTTTCTACATTGGATTTTTCAATATTAAATATATTTTTAAAATTAATTATATTTTCATTGCTATTTATGTCTTTAAGTAGTCTTAAATTTTTTTGTACTTTAGATATTGCATGATTTGCTAATTCTGTTTTAGCAGATAGGTTTGAGTTTTCATCAATTGAAATTGCAAAACCTTCGTTGCTAATTCCTTGTAGAGTTTGATTTATATTTTGTAGTGACAGGAGATAATTTTTCAAGTCTTTTATAGTGTTCTTATTATCACATTTTTTAGAATTAATAACAACACTTTCTAAGTAACCAACTTGCTTATATTGCTTACTAATTTGCTTTTTTAAAAAACCTATCTTTTCCTTTTCTTCATCAATTAAGGATAAGTAAGTTTCAATATCTCTAAGATATTTTGAGGCATTATTTGTGAGTTCAGAGTACGACAAATTACTTGTTATATCTTCAGATGGTTTTTCAAAAAAATTAAACCGATTGGTTATTTGCTTTAGTTTTTGAACGCTACTTATAACTAAATCGTTATTTGCATAATTCTCAACAAACTTTAATACTTCTTCTAAATCAGTTTGTAATAAAGTATTAGTTTGTACATCATCAATGCCAATGGAATTTTTGAGTTTCTGCAATTCAATTTTCCGCTTTAGAAATGCACCAAAACTAAAACTGGTTAGCTTTTTGTTTATATCGTCTATATTGATATTGCAATTACAAAGTTCTTCATTTTCAAATTCAGTAAGTTTTAAATTTGCTTCTATTATTTTTTTTAAATCTTCAAAATTCTGTAACCAGTCATTCGTTAATTCATCTTTTAGCCAAATCCATTCTTTCGTGTTTTTGCTTTCAAATTTTTCCCATATTTTATAACTCCTTAAATCCTTGAAACTATCATTTATAGAAATATCTTTATACTCTTTTTCTAAGGTCTTTTGAATTTGGGTTTTTAAATTGAAGTAATCTCCTTTGAGCTTATCAAGTTCAATTACCTTTTTCTCAACATCAATTTTAAAATTGCTTGTTAAGGTCTCAACAATGTTGTCAATACTATTTTCAAGTGAAAACCTTTTACTGGATTCTGATTTAACTCTTGTAAAAATTAAATCATCAAAATTTTTCGGTATTTTTTCTAATAACGATTCTAATGCTTTGTCTGTCTCTGCTGTTACTAAAACTCTTTTACCTTGTGCAAGCAAAGTGCATAAAATATTTACAATGGTGTGAGATTTGCCCGTACCTGGTGGTCCGGTTACAACAGTAATTCTATTGTTTAAATAGTCTTGATAAATTTTCTTTTGCTCGTTGTTATATGGTAAAGGGAAGAAAGTAGAAAAATCATCATCTGCGTTTAGGTTTGATATACTTTCTTCATATTTATTGTATAATTCATTAACAAAATAGTTTGTCTTTTCTGATAAGTTTGAAATATTAGGGTTTCTCAAAAGTAAGTTTAACAAGTCGGGGCTTTCACCTTGCTGCCTTATTTCATTAATTATATTATTCGTTAATTTTTGAAAAAATCTTGGCTTTTTAACTTTAATATTTATTGCTGGCGAATAGGAAACTTTGAAACTGCTAATTTTAACACCTTCATTTTCTGGCTTATAAATGGTGTCGTCAAATGTTGAATTAGATGATATTTGAATAATGTTATTGCAAATTAAATTTTTAAAATTACCATCAAAGATGTAATTATATCCAATTTCATCTGCTTGCTGTTCAAATCTATCTATTATATTATCTAAAATATTTTTTTCTATTGGCAAGCCATTAAGAAAGAAAAAATCAGCATATGGCAATTCAGTTGAAAAAGATAACTTTAATATGTTTGTTTCTGTTAGTTTTATCTCTAATGGAAAGTGAAAAAGATGCTGATTGATGTTAGTAGTCTTATCCTCTTTTTCACTTTTTGTACCCTTTCTCGCTTTTTTTGTGTGTTGAATTAGGCAACAGCTCAATACAATTTCATTGTTAGAATCGTTTTCAATATCATTATATGCCCTGTATAATTTTGAGTAAAGTTTTTTGTTTTCCTTAAAATCTTTTAATTTTTGAATTTCAATTTTTGCTGCATCCGTTTCATAAAATAATTCTTCCATTTCTTCGCTTTCCTCATCATCTATACATTTGAATTTGTCTGTTGCTTCGTCAAATTCAATATATTCTACGAAGTCATCAGGAATAACTATAACTGGCTTTACTGGTCTTTTTAAAGAAAGTATTGTTGAGTTAACCTTCATTTCAGAGGTGAATAAATTTGTTGACTCGGTTTCACAAATATTGTTATTTACAAGTCTTTCAATTTCATGTAACCAAATGTATTTTTGAGCTATATTTCCTACAAAAATATTTTTGTTTCCTCCCTCTAATAACTTGTTGTATTCTCTTAAAAAATCTATAAAACCAATTATGTTTTCCATAGTGCTAAATTGTATTAAGTTTTTAATGTTTTGGTTAGATGGAAGTGGTTAAGGCTTCAAATATAAAATTTAAACTTGACAAAACTAAATGAAGTAAAAAGGCACTAATTAAATAACTGCCAACAGAAAAAACGCTTTTGAAGCTGACACCAAAAATCAAACCCGATAATTATAAATAATGCATCCCATTATAGAGGGCAATTAACATCAATAGTCAATGTGTTAAGATCAATCAATACACTTTTTAAATGATCAATTTCGTAGTTTGCTCTTTTGACAAATATCGGCAATACAGTTCTTTTATTAAAAGCCTTAATATTTGGGTACATGGTAAAATGTATCGTTACTGGTTGGTGTTGGTATCAATAGTTTGCCATCGTTGGTAATATAGGCAGTAGATTCTTTAGCTATTTCTTTGGGCTTGGGCAACTCTTTAACTATCGGTTTTTCTGTTTCAAAAACTTCATTTATTGATATTGCTTTTTGAATTTTTGGAGTTTCTTTATTTATATTTAGGGTTCTAAACTTTCGCCAATCAAACTTTATTAGGTAGTCCGCAATATCTTGACCTTTATTTTTATCTTCATTACATGCTAAACGTTCTAATAAATTCGACACTGTAAAATATGTGTCTTGTAATCTATTTTACGATTTACGAAAAAAATCATATTGTTTTAGGCGAAGGTAACTTTGTGCTTTCTGTAAGCGAAGGGCAATTTGCCGGAAAACACACTTCTTTTTACGACCTCTTCCGAATTGAAAATGGAAAAATTACTGAACATTGGGATGTGATGGAAACAATTGCACCAACTTCTGAACACAAAAACAGTAACGGGAAATTTAACTTTTAGGCTAAAAACAATAATTACAACACAAGGCATAAAAGTAAAAGCGGTTAGGGTTTTAATCCAAACCGCTTTTGCATTTAAATTATGTATATTGTACTACGAAAAGTAAGTAAGAGTAAATCCGTTTCTACTCTTATGCAAACCATTGGCATTCATATAGCAAAACAAAACCTAAAAATAAATGAACAAGAAAAACAGTGTATTTATTGCGACAAGTTTAGACGGATATATCGCCGATAAAAATGGCGGGCTTGATTGGCTACATACCATACCAAATCCAAAAAATGATGATATGGGATATGTAGCGTTTAACGAAGGAATTGACGCCCTTGTTATGGGACGAATAACATTTGAAACCGTATGTGGATTTGATGTGGATTGGCCCTATGACAAACCAGTTTTCGTATTGAGTAATACATTAAAAGAAATACCTCAAAGTCATAAAGAAAAAGCATTTTTGGTTAAAGGAACACTGACAGAAATATTAAATCAAATCCGTGAAAAAGGATTTAACCAACTTTACATTGACGGAGGAACCACCATAAGAAATTTTCTAAAAGAAGACTTAATTGACGAAATGGTGCTTACCACAATTCCAATTTTATTAGGTGGTGGTTCTTCTTTATTTTCTGAACTACCGAACGAACTAAAATTTGAACTGATAGAAACAAAAACCTATTTGAATCAAGTGACCCAGCATCACTACAAGCGAATAAAATAAGATACGAAATACCCATAACTAAGGTTTAGTTGGCTTAAGGATTGGTGAGATTAAATTCAACTAACCAGTATTTTCTATGGTTAGTCTTGTTGCGGTTTTATTATGATGGTATAAAGCTTTTGGATAATTGGGTGTTAAATGTTAACTTTTGTGAGTAAGATTTATGCTTCAACAAAAGCAGTGAAACCAATGAAACTGCCAACTGATGCGAAAAAATTAGAGCATAATTGGTCGAGATGCTGGAGGGTCGCAACAATTGCGACCTCTACTAGAATGCCCGGTTAATGCCCAACAACCATCTAAATTTAAAATACGATTCTTCGTATGGTTTATGATTTACAAAAAACGGTACATCAAAACGGATGGTTAAGGGTTTTACTTTTTGCAATACCCACCATCTTTTTATGGTAAGGGCGGTTCCAATTCCTACATTAAATCGCACGTCAGAAAAAGTATCTGTACCATCAAATTGAGTGTAACGAATGCTGCCAATATCAAAAAATCCATAGGCATCTAACTGAAAGGGCTTTAAAAATTTCGTCTTCGGAATGTACTTTTTCAGGTATTGATCAAAATCAACTTCTGCGTTAAAAGCCCATCCGGAACTCCCTTTATAAGCAAAGTCCAATTCGGTATTATCATCATCTTCATCAACTACCAGATAACCGCTATAACCGCGAAGATTTAAACCACCGCCATGATGAAAATGATTAGTTTCGATACCAAAATTCCCAACACCCATATTTCTAAAAGCAAGTGAACGAGTATATTTATTATCCATCAAAGTTTCGTTATTAGCGCCTGATAAGAACAATGCTGATTCTGCCGGTGCCGAACCTGAACCCGCTTGAATATAAACCCTAGTTCTACCTTCTAATTTGTTTCGCTTTAAACGGTTCACTACATTTAAATAAGCATATTGGTATTGCGAATCGCTAAACAAGGTTGAACTGCGCAAACCAACTTCAATATCTCCTCTTCCAGCTATGGCATTATTGCTGATGCGGTAAGCATAGTTGTAGGTGATATCTAAAACATTGTTGTTTTTTCCAGCTGCCCATTCATTATCGTGTAATAAATAATTTAAGTCAGAAGAATCGCGGCGAACCATCGTTTTAATTTTAGCCGTCACTTTATGTTTTTCGGCGAGCACCGTACTTAAACCAATGTTAAAACCATCTAATCCATCTAAGTGTTTGATGCCGGCAAAAAAATCGGTATTGGGTATAAATTTATCAATACTGGTTTTATAATTGATGAGGTAAGAAAGCAGATCATTGTCTTTTTGATCTCCATATCTCAAGGCATGATCTGCAAAAGTAAATCTACCCAAAGTTGTATTAAAAAACAGGGTCGCATCTACCTGATGTTTATAACCAAAATAATCGCCATTAAAATGAACGCCTGCCTTCAATCCATCATAAGCATTATACCATAAAGCGGGTCGCCATTTTAAATCATAAGCATAGCGGTTTTCTGGTTCGTATAGCTGATGATCTAACTCTAATTGAATTAAACCTTTCTTCCGGTTGTTCAACATGTTTACATCTGCCATCCGGTTGCTTGGGTCAATAATCACATCTTTAATTTTACCACGCGTTGGTATGCTGGCTTCATAAGTTCTGTTTAAAAAATTAAAGCTGGTCCACTTTGGTAAAATGGTGGCATTGGTTTTCTTTATGAAATAAGTATTGGGTATATAAATTTTTTGCTCAGAACTATCTTCATATAAAATCGTAACATCTAAGGGCATGCTCATATCGCCTTTTCGTTCAAAAGTAATTTTGGCTTCTCCATCTTCACCAGCTTGTTTTACTGATTTGATGGCATAATCGATATTACCAGAACCTTCAATCCACTGATCAAAAAACCAATTTAAATCGGCACCTGTATATTCCGTTACCGATTTTTTAAAATCATCAAAATAGGGATGAGCAATTTTCCACTGCTTAAAATAATGTTGCATGGCTCCTAGAAATAATTCATCACCCAATACATATTGTAAATTATACAACATAGTAGCTGTTTTATAGTACACATGCCGATAACCAGAATTCGGCTTTTTATAATAATTAGAATGAATATTTAAAGGCGGATCTTCGTGATGTTTGGCATCTCTCAAATAGGCACCATAAGCCCGTCTATCAATAGTGATCTGTCTTTCTTTAAACCTTGCCAAATATTTTTTAGCTGGTTCATTCTCTGGTATGTATTTTCCATCAATTGCTTCTAAACCATATACGGTTAAAAATTGAGTAAAGCCTTCATCTAAAGCAGCGCGGTAAGTTTCGTTGGTTCCAATCATACCAAAAAACCACATATGACCGATTTCGTGTACCAGCAAACCCCGATGTCCTGGATCGGTGCCACCATCTAAGGTTATCATGGGGTATTCCATCCCATCTTTCGCATCGGCTACAATAATTTTATGCCAAACATATTCGCCTATGTCAGTTGAAAAAGTTTTGATCACTTTCGCCGCATAACTGGCTGCATTTTGCCAACCGCTGGCGTGGTGCTCTCTGGCAAGCGCAACGGTCTTCACTCCATTCCATTCGTCAATGCCTATACGATAAGTGGGGTCGGCAGTAAAAGCGAAGTCGTGTACATTTTCGGCATGGTACTTCCAAACCTTCCGCATATTGGCATCATAGCCAATGGGTACAGAGGGTATTTCATCCCAAGGTTTGTTGGCAAATTGCGACAACTCAATTTTTGCCATCAACGAATCGGGTAATACTTCATCACGGTTTTGTAAATAACCCGTTGCCTCCACAATCATATTTGACGAAAAATTTAACGCCACATCAAAAGTGCCAAAATCGCCATAAAATTCTCTTCCAAGATGTTGGTCAGTCGTCCAGCCAAATTTACGATCAAATGCCGCAATTCGCGGATACCAATGCACCCCATCATAATGTTTGTTGGCATGTAACTCGTGGTTGTAAGATGGGTCTGTTTTACGAGGCACCTCTCCTTTTTTATAGGCATTAAAAACTTTCATTCTCCGGCGAACGGTGCCGGCATCAAAGTAAGTTTTAAAATCAATATCAAATACAATCGATTGATTAGGCAGCAAGGGTTCGGGTAATTGCACTATTAGTATGGTGTTATCTAATTCGGTCTCCACACTTTCATAAACTGCTTTATCGGTGGTGATGTGTATTTTGTCAATTGTGGTACCGAGTTTTTGACTTTCGTATCTTCCATAAGAAGTTTTAATGCCTCTTGCTTTTTGATATTTATCGTAATAAGAATCAGGTTGAAAGGCATTTTGGTACAAGTGGAAATAAACCTTATTTAAGGTATGCGGCGAATTATTAGTATAGACCAATTGTTCAACGCCATTAATAATATCCGTAGTTTCATCAATATAAGCACTTATTTTATAATGTACATCTTGCTGCCAATAGCCTTCGTATGGTTTTTTATTTTTCCAGTAATTAGGATTGTCTTCGCTGGCATAGGTGTTAGGCGGCGCCAATGGATTATACTGTGCCCACAAGCTGCTAATACATAAAAAGGTGATTAATAGCATACTGCAAAATGACTTCATAAAACGCTTCTGTTTGGTAGCGGCGAAAATACGCATTTAAGTCACGTTAAAAAAAATAACTTATACATTTGAGTGGTTTTATTTAGTAGATAAATCTTAAAAAAAATAGCGGATATAAAACTTATCGTCGAGGATGCCAATCATTTACAGATCAATACAACCATTGGAATATGCATTTTTAAAAGAGATGCTCTACGAAGCCTTATTTGTGCCACCTGGAAAAGCCAAATTTTCAAAAGCTATATTGGAGGAACCTGCCATTAAAAAGTATGTTGCCAATTGGCATCAACAAAAAGAAGACATTGCTATTGTTGCGGTAGTTGAAAACAACCTAATTGGCGCAATATGGGGAAGAAAATTTCGAGCTACAAATAAAGGTTATGGTTATGTTGATGATAACACTCCAGAAATTAGTATGGCAGTAAAAGCAGCTTTTAGAAATAAAGGTATTGGCACTGCGCTGTTAGCTCATATTGCGTCAGTATATCGGCGAATGGGTATTCAGCAAATTTCATTGAGTGTCGATCAATTAAATCCGGCAAAGGCACTTTACGAACGCAATGGATATGAAATTTATAAAGTGGAAGCCACTGCCTTCACTATGCTTAAGCATTTAAAAACTCCGAGCTAATAAAAGAATAAACCTAGATCTTTGTCGATATTGAAGCAGATTAAAAATATCAACATCAACCGATTGAAGTGATTAATTTTACGTTACTTAGCTACATGAAATTGACCGAACAAGAAACCGATAGAATAATAGAAATGGCTTGGGAAGATAGAACCCCCTTCGAAGCAATAAAATTTCAATTTGGATTACCGGAGGCTGCAGTAATTAAGCTGATGAGAAGAGAACTTAAACAGCGTTCGTTTAAGCTGTGGAGAAAACGGGTGAACAGTGGCGTTAGCCAAAAACATTTAAAGAAAAGAAGCGAGGATATTAAACGGTTTAAATGTTCTAGACAACGACAAGTTTCAAACAGTAAAATTTCAAAGCGATAGATTTTCCAACCGATATAGCAAGCATATTAGAGCGGATACAAAATATTAATCCGGTGAAATATGCCTCGAGCCGAAATTATGTGGATGGCGCAGTTACTTATTTAAGCCCTTATATTTCGAGAGGGGTAATTACTACCCGTCAAGTTTACGAACATGTTATTGCGTTAGATTTGCCTTGGCATCGTGCCGAAAAATTGATACAAGAATTAGCATGGCGAGACTATTGGCAGCAAGTTTGGCGGGCAAAAGGACCGGCAATAAACAGCGATCTTAAAAATACGCAATCGCCTGTTGCTAACCGGCAAGTACCCAAAGCCGTTATTGAAGCGTGTACTGAAATTGAAGTGGTTGATGAAGCCATTAAGCAACTTTATGAAACTGGTTATATGCACAATCATATGCGGATGTATGTTGCCTCCATTTGCTGTAATATGGCAAATGCACATTGGCTGCAACCGGCTAAATGGATGTACGCAAATCTGTTTGATGGAGACCTTGCTAGTAATCAATTGAGTTGGCAATGGGTAGCCGGGGCTAATGCCAATAAAAAATATTACGCCAATCAAAGTAACATCAATAAATTTTTCCACAGTACTCAAAAAAATACCTTTCTTGATGTTGACTATGATCATTTTGGTCATCATAGCATACCTGAAGTATTGAAGCATGTAGTAGCTTTTGAGTTAGAAACAACTTTGCCAAATGTTGATCAACCAAAGCTCGAAAAAGATAAAACTACCTTGATTTATAATTATTACAACCTTGATCCTTTTTGGTATAAAGGTGAAGATGTGCAACGCGTATTGTTGTTAGAGCCATCGGTTTTTAAAAAGCATCCGGTCAATCAACTATGCATTAATTTTGTAGTTGATCTTTCCAAAAATATTAATAATTGTAAGATGTTTGTTGGTGAATTTGACGAACTGGCTCAGCAAATAAATTCTGACAAAATCATATATAAAGAACATCCTTTAAACCAACATTATAAGGGTAATGAAGAACCACGTGATTGGATGAGTAGTGTTAGCGGCTATTATCCTTCTTTTTTCTCCTTCTGGAAAAAATGCAAGAAAGATTTGAAAGCATGCCTGCCCCAATAAATATTGTTTGGTTAAAACGCGACCTTCGCTTGCAAGACCACGAGCCTTTTTTGCTGACAGAAAAAGAAGCAAATGAGTATGTACCAATCTATCTATTTGAACCATCGATGTTGGCTTATCCTGATAGTTCTCTAAGGCATCAGCAGTTTGTTTATCATTCTATTTTAGCTATGAACAAAGTGCTGAAAAACTATAACAGACAGGTGATCATTTTTTATGCAGAAGCCCTTGAAGTCTTTTCTTTTCTGAATAACAGATTTTCTATTGATCATGTTTTTTCACATCAAGAAAGTGGTATTAGAACAACTTGGCAACGTGACAAAGCGGTGGCAAAATTTTTTAAGCAACAACAAATAAGTTGGTATGAATGTCAACGCGATGGCATTTTACGAGGCATTCGAAACCGGAACAATTGGGATAAGCAGTGGTTTATTCAGATGATTAAAGATACTATTGCTAATCAATTTTCTGAAGGAAGTTTTCAACTACCCGAGCATCCCTTTTGCTTGCCGAAAGATTTTGTTGATGCGCTAATGAATTATCCTAAGTCATTTCAACAAGCTGGTGAAATTTATGCCTGGAGATATTTGAAATCCTTTTGTGACAATAGAGGTAAAAACTATAGCAGATATATTTCGAAGCCTTTAGAAAGCAGGAAGTCTTGCGGACGAATTTCGCCTTATTTGGCTTGGGGCAATTTGAGTATCCGCCAAGTTTATCAGTTTGTAAAAACACATCCAAATCAACCAAACAACAAAAGAAGTTTTAATGGATTACTGACGAGACTAAAATGGCATTGTCATTTTATTCAAAAGTTTGAAGTAGAATGTGATTATGAAACCCGTTGCGTGAATCGGGGTTATGAGTTAATGCCTTATGCAAATGATCCACTAAAAATTGAGGCTTGGAAAAATGGACAAACTGGTTTTCCGTTAGTAGATGCCTGTATGCGATGCCTGCAGCAAACCGGTTGGATTAATTTTAGAATGAGAGCTATGTTGGTATCGGTATTTTGTCATCATTTTGATTGTAATTGGAAAGATGGGGTTTATCATTTAGCCAACTTGTTTTTAGACTATGAGCCGGGCATCCATTATCCACAATTTCAAATGCAAGCGGGTACTACCGGCATCAACACTATAAGAATGTACAATCCGGTGAAGCAATCTAAAGATCACGATCCTCAAGGTATTTTTATTAAACAATGGGTGCCCGAATTGAGAGATGTTCCGGTTCAATTTATTCACGAACCCTGGAAGATGACCGCATTAGATAAAGCGTTTAACCATATTGATATGACTTATCCTTCGCCTATTGTTGATTTGGAAAGCAGCGGAAAAAAAGCAAGAGATAAAATTTGGGGGCATAGAAAAGTAGGCGCTGTAAAACAGGAGAACCAACGTATTATTAAATTGCATACCAGAAACCGGGCGTTAAAAAAACGCCGTTGATTTATATAAACTTTAACCAAATGCGTAAAAGTAACTTGCCATCAAAAATATGCTTAGTTTGTAAACGCCCTTTTAATTGGCGTAAGAAATGGGCAAGAGATTGGGACCAAGTTAAATATTGTAGTGAACGCTGTAAACGAAACAAAAATAATGACAAAAGCCGTTAACTTAATTTTTCCACATCAACTATTTTATGATAGTGAGTTGCTTCAAAATGAATATGACATTTATCTGATAGAAGAATATTTATTTTTTAAACAATACGGTTTTCATCAACAAAAAATTGCGTTTCACCGGGCAACAATGAAAGCCTATCAACAACATTTGGAAGGCTTAGGTAAGACCATTCATTACATCGAATCAACTGATGAACGATCTGATATTAGACTGTTCCATAAAGAGATTGAGCTGCAACAACTTAATGAAATACATGTAATTGACCCGACTGATGATTGGTTAGAACGGCGTATTCGTCAATCTGCTAAAAACTGTAAATTGGTCATCTATGAAAATCTACAATTTTTAAATACGAGAGCAGAACTCACTTCCTTTTTTAAACCAACCAAAAAATCTTTCTTTCAAACTACCTTTTACAAACAGCAACGGAAAAAGCGCAATATTTTGTTAGCAGCCAACGACCAACCGCTTGGTGGCAAATGGACTTACGATACCGAAAACCGCAAAAAATACCCGAAAGGTAAAACTCCGCCGGCTGTTTATTTTCCAAAACAACACGATTGTTGGGATGAGGCGGTAGACTATACGGTAAACAATTTTAACGATAATCCGGGCAGTGTTTCTACCGAAAGGTTTTACCCAATTACTCCTCAAGAAGCAAAAGATTGGTTCAATCAATTTTTAACTTACCGCTTTTTTGATTTTGGTGTTTATGAAGATGCCATTGTAAAAGAGCAGCTTATTTTAAACCACAGCGTGTTGTCACCCTTAATGAATGTTGGCTTATTATTACCGCAAGCCGTAGTGGATGAGAGTATTCATTTTGCTCAGCAAGAAAACATTCCCATCAATTCTACGGAGGGCTTTATTCGGCAAATTATTGGTTGGCGCGAGTTTATTAGAGGGATGTATGTGTGCAAAGGCAGGTTTTCCAGAACCCGGAATTTCTGGAACTTTACTCGTAAAATTCCTGCTTCATTTTATGATGGTTCTACTGGTATTGAACCGGTTGATGATACCATAAAAAAAGTGTTGAAAACGGGTTATTGTCATCATATAGAACGCTTAATGATATTAGGTAATTTTATGTTGTTGTGTGAATTTGATCCCAACGAAGTGTATCGCTGGTTTATGGAGCTTTTTATTGATGCTTACGATTGGGTAATGGTTCCCAATGTTTATGGTATGAGTCAATTTGCTGATGCTGGCACGCTGTCGACCAAACCTTATATTGGCGGATCAAATTATATTAAAAAAATGAGCAACTATCCAAAAGGTGATTGGGCAAACATTTGGGATGGGTTGTTTTGGCGTTTCATTTCTAAGCATCAGTCCTTTTTTCTATCGAACCCCAGAATGGCAATGATGGTGCATACCTATAACCGGTTAAGTAAAGATAAACAGATTGACCATCAAAAACATGCTGAATTGTTTATTGAAGATGCCTTGGAGGCTTGAGAAGAATAATCAATTGAAAATAAATGGGTAGCCTTACCAAAATGTTAGTTAATTTATTCCATAATTTCAATCTGAATCAATAATTTATACGGAGGATTTTTTGAATTTACATAAGTTAAAAGGTCGTCAAAAGTATCTTTTCCATCTACCTTTCCTGTTAAAAATATTACCATTCTTGCAGCATGACCTCCTATAAAAACATTATCAAATTCATGTTTAGATCTGAATTCTGTATAGAAACTTTCTTGCCAATTGTTTATTGCCAGAATATATTTTCCTCTTTTTGTACTGATCCACTTTAAATCTTTTTGAATTTCTTCTTGCTCTTCTAAAATGGCGTTATACAATCCTTCTGAAAGATGGTCTTTCAAATATGGTATGGCTTCTTTTAAGTTTTTAAAATCATTTTGATCATTGATTTCAGTCGAAATAACATTAAAGACAGATAGAGTAAGGTTGTTGTTACCTTCATTTTTAATTTCCTCAAGTAAATGTTTTGAAATCGAGTTTTTACATAAAATCGTTGACCATTTATTCATCAATAGTTGATTTTAAGCCACATCATCTTTTGCAAATTTCACTTTATCATATAAGGCATTCATGCTAATTTCAATGGAAAGCGATTGCAATGGAAAAACAGCGTCTAAGCCTTCGAAGCGATCAATTTGCCATGTATGGGCATCTTTTTTTCGATAAAATAATTCTACTTGCGGTTTATCTTGCTCTATTAAAAGATATTCCTGGAAACTATCAATCGTTCTATATTTATAAAATTTATCTCCCCGGTCGTAATCGGCTGAGGATTTAGAAAGCACTTCAACAATTAAAACTGGGTTGGTGATTGCATGTTTATAATCTGCCCCTATTTTATATTCACCACAAACTACCATTGCATCAGGATAGACATAACTTTTTGAATGCGCTATATTTAATTTCATTTCGCTGGTAAAGGCTAGGCAATCCTTATTTTTAGCCTTAAGCTGATGTCTCAATTCTCCATAAATACTTCCACATAATAAGGAATGATTAATAGTGCCACCTGCTAAAGCAAATACTTCACCATTATGATATTCGTATTTGGTTTGGGTAGATTGTTCTAACTCAACATATTCTTTAATACTTAATTGTTGTAAACTTTGTGCAGTCATCATTTTTTAATTGACTAAAAATTTACATAAAGATAAAAGAAAAACGATTCATATTCAAATGGTATAATGGCTTTTTAAGGCTACCGCACAAAAATATTTTGTAAAAAGTAATCAATGGTTAAGTATGCTTCAATAAATACAATTTAAACTGTAGTCTCCATTAGGTTGAAACCTACAATTTGATTTCCAGAAGGAACGATATCTTGGTAGAATGAGCATGTAACAAAACTGGTAGCTCTAGAGGAGCGGTACACTGTTTAATTATAATGAATTAACTAATACATTTTGCCGATGAGGTATCGCTCCGCTGAAGCTTGCCTGTGTTAATTTTTTTTGCTATCAAGGTTTTACTCCGCCGGAGTAAGGCAATCGCAAAAATTACAGTTATGCTCTAATCATTTTAATTTTAACACAAAAAAATAAATACAATAATCAGCGTTGTGTTTTTTATGCGATTGCCATAATGGCTTTTAAACCAACTGCTATTTATTAATCGGTTTCAACAAAATACTTTTCTGATTAAAATCTTCAGCAGTTTTTAAAAAATCAACTAAGTCACTCCAATCTTTTTTGTTCACAAAGTTGGTATCGTAATGTTTGTAGGTTTCTACTTTTAGTTTGTAATTTTCAATTTTAGCAGTACAACTGAAACCACCGGTTTCGTTTTGATGATCGATCATCAAATTTTCTAAACCTTGTACCTCATAACCCTTAGGTATGTTTAAAATAATGTTGTGCGCAAAAGAACGTGCATATGGCATATATACATCATACTTTCTTTCTAACTCTTCTTTTTCAATAGTAACCTGACTTTCAATTAGTTTACCAAGGTTAATCAAATAGCTATCGCCCGTTTTCTTTACAATGCCATTAAAATCTATTTTATATACATATTCAAACGCCGGTGTTTCATGATGCCTGCCGTGCGATAATATATTTAAGTCTTTCACTTTTTGAATATCGAAATCATAATTTTCTTCCGCATTTTCTTTAAGATAGTCTAGCTTTTGTTGTTCTAATTCTTCTAAATAGGCAATCTTTTTTTGCGTATAATTGGCTTTGGCTTTTTTCTTCAAATCCGACCCAAAATCAGCTATTTGATATTTAGTAATTTCTTCATTTTTGTAATCATAAAAATCTAATAAATGATACTGAAAGTTTTTCTTAAAATGCCCCTCGATGCGGCTTCTTATTTTTGCAGTGCAATTGCCGGTATCGAAATCGTTAACCATCAATTCTATCCTGGTTCTAATACTATTATCATCTTTTTTACTTTGTGGAAAATCAACGGTTTCTACATCAAATTCGGTAATAAATTTAAACACTTCAGTGCCTTCCATTAAATAATAATAATCGCCAACCATAGAATAGTTGCTAAGGTCACCTATATAAAATGTCTCGTCAGCAGTTGGATTGACCTCGATTGTACAAATCATTTCATCTTCTAAAATTAAATCATCAACTGATGAAATGCTGCGTGGAATACCCAGCAATATATTACATTTTATATTATGCATTTTGTATAAGTAAGTAAGAATACCTGCCATTTTATAGGCACTAACTTCCTGATATTGATCAATACCTTGATTAATTAATGCCTCTGTATATTTACTTACGTAGCGACTTCTTACAAAATAATAGAGTTGTTTAGCTAATACATTCCTGTCTATTTCTTCTTTAAATTGTTTCTTCGTAATTTTATATAAACGCATGCCTTCTAACTGATAATCATTTAAATAGGCTAAGGCAAACTTAACCGCTTCCCGTTTACTAACAGAGCTTTTTAAAACGCCGGGACTACCAAGAAACAAAGGAGAATTACTTATTGCCCCTTTCGCGTACACAACTTTAAATTTAATAGCCGGTAATTCGCGGTAGGGGTAAAACCATTTAATTTCTCTTACGTTTTCCCGGTCTTCATCTTCTAAAATATATACATCATTGGTTTCTTTATTGCTTCTAACCAACTCCGGCGCTCCATTTAACGATTTGGCATTTAAATAACATTTCCGCTCTACATCAAACAATATTTTTTGTTTCATTACCGGATAGTCACTATTTAACCGGAAAATGACCGGATCAAAACTATAGTAATCTTTGTTTGCCGGTATGCTTTGCTCTTCAGCAATATAATAATCAACAATATCACCAATTTCTAAATTAGGGATTGCCAATTTTAAGGTGTTGAATTGATACCGGTTTACCTCCATCTCTGATTCAACGGCATCGCTCAAGGGCACTTCAATTTCCTTTCCATTTGGCTTAATAATTTTATAGCCGGCATAAAAATTAAATTGATAAACCCCAACCTTGGTACTTTTAGGAAAGGTAAACTGAGCAAATTCTTCTAAGGCTTTTTTTGATAATATTTTAACCCGGTAATGCACATAATCTAAATGCATTAAACCACCAATAAGGCGTTTGGTATAATACTTTTCGTAACTGCGCGCTATAATTACTGCCGATTTATTAGTCCATTTATCCGGTATGTTAGTTACCTTAAAATTGTCACTGCTGTTGTTCCAAAAATAAGTTTTCAGTTCCTGGGCTTTTTTATCACTATCAGCTTGCAGTAAATAATTGGTGCTAGCTATTAAAAAAATAGTAAGCAAACTTGTGTAAAGGCGTATCATTTGTTTATCTTATATTTTATTTATTATTCTAAGAAAAAATAATCTATTCCAAAATGGAAAATTTATTTTTTTCTCATTCCTAATGTAATTTGCTGGGCATAAAATTGATTAATGGCTTTTATAGCGTCATTCCATTCTTCAAAGTCTTCCTTTTTTAAAATGGATTGCAGTACGTTTATTTTTTTCAGATACTTAATTTTATTGTCTTCAACCAAATATTGAAAACTAACATCCATCAAATGATTATTGAGTTGCAAATCTTTTGGCAAATTATTCACTGCTCTGTCTGCTGGAATGGTTAGGCTAACAGTTTCTTCAATACATAACTTGTTTTTAAAATCGTAGGGGGCTTCACGCTCTTTGGGCAACATATAATCCAACAATTGTTTGGACACATCTAAATCAATATACAACTCATCATTAAATTGTTGTATTTGATTGTTCAGCTTAACTGCATAGTCAATTTGTGCGGGTTCTTTTCTATTAAATTCCGATACTTTTAACAACTCATAATCTCTGCTTTTACCATTGTTTACCACGTATTCCATCAAAAGACTTTGCTTTTCATTATCAATTGCATCCCAAAAGTACTTTAGCTTTTTTTTATGTTCTCCATATAATTTTTTGCTGCCTTTTCCTATTAAAGTCTGCTTGTCAATTTCTATTGCTAATTCTTCTTCAATTAAATTATTCTTTAGGTTTTCGTACAATAATTTTTTTAAGATGTACGATTCGCCATCTTCAATTAAAACCGGTCTGCCTTGTATTCTTTCCCCAATTGTTTCAATACCCTGAAAACTTTCGGTAGCATCTAATACCAAAGTGGTATCGGGTAAAATAACAGAGCAGATCATATGATTATCAACGGCAAGCGATGGCGTATCGTAATTGTAGGGAATACGCCTTGTGCCAACCCAAGTTAAACGGGCATCAAAACCAGCAAGTAAAAGCATCTCTTTTAATAAGTTCGACATGCCTTTACAGTCGCCATAACGATTGTACAAAACGGTTTGTGCATCTTCGGGTTGAAAGGCGGCAATTCCATCTTCAAAAGCGATGTATTTAATATTATCTTGAACCCAATAGTATAGTTTTTCAATTTTTTTTTGGTCAGATATCTCTTTTGTGTTATTTAATATTTCTTTTACCAACGGTTTAATAGTAGTCATATCATTATTTACACCCGATTTTAAATTGGTATACCAATCATATAAATCTTGTGTATTTGAAAGAATGTTTATCTTTTTTCCATCAATGGTTTTTGACTTGACCAATACCAAAATGTGCGGAGCAAAGTGTGCCAAAGCAGGCATATTTTCTTCATTTGGAAAACCTTTTAAATTACTTATGGTATACCGGATGCTGGTATAATTACCTTTATTTTCTGATTCTTTTTCAATAGCAATAGTGTTCAAATGCATTTCTTTCAACTCAATTTCGAGGTGATTGGGTATTATAAATTCAATTGATCGCTCTTTATTGTACAACGGCGTTTGAATAAATATTTTGGTTAAATACCGGGCATCGTTTATATGTTGTTCTCCACTATAATTAACCACTTGCCCTATGGAGTAAAAAGGAATGTTATAAGCACAAACTTTAATATCTGAATAAAATATGCCTGCATCTTCTATATGTCCACAAATTTTATCGTGCCGATAGGCTTTATTTTTTTCGCTTTTTATTGAATATTCTTTAATGGTTTGATAATTATCAAAATAGGTTCGTTTTACGTGCTTGATATTAGAACTTAAAGAAAGGTAAGTCTCGGCTTCTTGTACTTCAACTTCAATAGCATTTGATTTTTTATCTGTATAAAAACGGTAAGCCAACGTAGAATTTATAGCGATTAAGTGATCATCCGTCAATTGTTCATCGGCTAATTGCTTTTTACATTGTTTGGCTAGTTCAATATTTGCCGGTTTAATTTTTTGAGCTTGTACAAAACTTGCATTTAAACTAGCGTATATGATTACAAGTAGGAGTGATAATTTTTTCAATGCCAATCTTTTGGATGTAATATAAAACAAAATTGTGATAAAGAAATTATTAATTATTCACTTAACAAAAATGAATACCTTGCTGCTTAGCCGAAGCATTTTGCAAACTTGCTAAAAATGAATGATAAGTTTCGTCGCCGGTTACTGCCCCCTTTTTTGCCGGATTATATCGTTCCGTTTTCACATAAAATCCATTTTTACCTTGTACTTCAATCAAAACCAAATGCGCATCGCTGTTTTTTTGGGCAATTAATTTGCCCTGCGTTTTATCTAAACCAATAGTATTAGCGGCGAGGGCTAAGCAAGTCATGGTATTTACATTATTAGGTGCTAAAGCCGCTAATTCTCTTACATTTCCTTCATATAAAACTAAGGGTTCAATCTGCTGTTCATCATTTTTGTAGTTAATTAAAATTTGTGTTAGATGTCCCTTCAGTTTTAAGGCATCTGCATTAAATTGCATGGTTATATGCAAATTGTCAAGCGTGTTTAATTGCGCCATTTTTTTTATATCGTGAATGCCCCAAGCTGCTCCGGCAGGTAAAAAAATACTGTGCTTATGGTTTGGTTGGTTTAAACATGCTTTTAACATATTTTCTGTTTGATGGTTTGCCATAGCAGTTACCGATGCCACAAAAAGATTAGCTTTAGATAACAATGCAACTCCATGTTGATGTATAACAGCAGGATGACAAACCTCCACAATCAAATCAACTTGATTAAAAAGTGTTGTATTTAAATGAGTTGCTAAATCGCCACTTAAAAAAGGGATGTCAATTTCTAAGTGTTTTATCTCGCTACGGTTCCAAATAAAAATTAATTCAAATTGTTGAACAAGATTGGTATCGTTTAATATTTTACGTGATAGAAATTGACCAGTATTTCCATAACCTAATATTCCAATTTTCTTTTTTTTAAGCATAAAACTTATTACGTTGTTGTAACTATTATTAAAATCTAAAGTATACTTTTATAGAATAAAATGAAAGGGTTATGTAAGTTTAATTAAATAGGTCAATTATGCCAATACAGGCTAGCAAAAATAAATCACCCATCGAAAGCATATATGAGTACAGGAAATCTGTATTCAAATCAGATATGTTTGCTGGTGTTGTTGTGGTGTTGCTTGCTTTACTGATTCTTATTTTAGCTAAAATTGAAAATACTATCGCTTATCTGTTTGTTGCAAGTAATTTAGCCTTGTGTGGAGTCGTTTCATTTTTTCTCTACAAAAAAAAATATATTTATGCCGTTTATACCAACTTATTTGTTTCAATTTTATTAACCACTTTTGCTATCATTATATTCGGATCTATCTATAACATCCGTATTTTCTTTATCTCGCTTAGCCTTTCGGCTTTTATCTATACTGCTAATCAAAAATTCAACCAATTTTTTTTCGTATTACACATTGCCTTATTTTCTTTTTTTAGTTTGTTCGAAGTGTCTCCGGTTTCTCAAGTTCAATCTATAGCTATTAAGCCTTTACAAGTATTAATCATCATTCTTTTTGGAATTAGTTTTATGTACAAGGGATTATTAATATTTAATTTATATATTAAATCTGAGTCGTCAGTAAAGAGAAATAATTTAATTTATCAGACCTTGTTTAACAATACTTACGAAGGAATTGTGAGTGTACACATCAACACTTTTAAACAAACACGCTATGAAATACCTAATCCTCAAGTCTTCAGTTTATTTAATGATCCTGATTTTTCCATCCAACATATTTCCGATTATCTTCCAAAATATCAACCCAACGGCTCTTTATCTATTGACTATTTTAATCAAATACAACATACTTTAAAAAAAGCAAATCGAATTGAAAATGAGTTTACTTTTTTAACCAAAGATAAAACAATAATTCACACAAAAATTACCATTGCTAAATTGCACGATGTGTTACAAACTATCACTATTTATCTATTCAAAAACGTAACTGAAGAGGTTAAGAATCAAAAAATTATTAGTGCACAATTAGAAGAGTTGAATAATAAAAACACACAATTAACTGAATACATTGAAGGAAGTTTACAGTTTGAAAATTTTGCGCACTTAGCCTCTCACGATTTAAAAACACCTATACGGTCGTTGGTTAGCTTTTCGCAATTATTAGAACGGAACAACAAAAACAAACTAGACACAGAGAGTTTAGAATATCTGAGTTTTATTAAACACGCCGCGCAAAAAATGAACTTTTTAATTAATGATTTATCTGAATATGCCAAAATTACTGTTTCTAAATCCATCAATTCTAACATTAGGTTTTCAATTTTCTTATCAAATATATTTAAAGAAATTGAAAGTAAATATAGTGGCTTCAATATCAATTTTGAGTTAATCAACTTGCCTCATAAACTAAAGGCAGATGAAAGGAAAATAAAAATATTATTCTTTAACTTAATATCGAATGCTATAAAATTTAGAAAAACTGAATGTGTACCTAAGATAAAAATTAAACATCAAGAAGATGGCGATAAGCACCAATTTGCAATTGAAGATAATGGTATTGGTATAGAAAAAGCTTACTTAACAGAAATTTTTCTGATTTTCAAAAAATTAAATGCTGCAGACGATTCTGATAATGCAGGAATTGGTTTATCTACCTGCAAAAAAATTGTTCAACAGCATAAAGGTAAAATATGGGTACAATCTACCTTAAACAAAGGCTCTACCTTTTACTTTACCATTTCAAAAAAGTTATTCAATTAAAGGTATTTGAACCGCATTTAACACACTCAAGTTATCTCCGCTTCCGTGTACAAAAGCTACCACATACATTTTACTTTTATCCCAATATGTTTCAAAATTATTAAAGGTAAACTCATTCTGGTACACACTATCTTTATCGGCAGAAAGCCCCAACAAAACTCCATTAGAAGGGCTAAGCATAGCTCGCAATACGTGTTTATGAACATAGTCATCTACCTTAACACCATCTACATCTTGTGGACTTATAATACCATCTTCAATTAGAAGTACCGATAATTTAACCGTTCCTTCAACTTTTTCTAAAAACTGAGCTGTGGTAGAAAGCTTTAAAGTTCCCTCATCAAAATTTAACGTATTAATATTTATAGAGGCTAAGACAGGAGCATCTAATTCAGTCTTGATATAGTTATTCCATTTTGTACTAGGTATGATGGCTCTATTTTCGCCTTCAAATAAAGTTCGGTTAATGGCTGCAGAAGGATATGCCGCCGCCTTTCCTAATAGATTTTCAATTTGCTGACCTGCTTCAATTTTAAAATTTTCTGCTTCAGCATAAGGGATAGAAAAAAAGCCGCTATGAATAGAAACGATGATAACTTGCCCCTCGTATTGGTCTGCTAATTGCTCAGCTAAAACTGCTCCCGCAGGGCAATTAGGACAGCGTACCCCAGTAAATTCTTCCAGCAAAACAACTTTTTGAACATCTTCATTATTTACTGTGGGATTTTCATTCTCTTGCGGAGTGGCCGTTTCGGTTTCTTCTTCAAAATTTATATAAGGTCCTTGTTCTTCACACGCACCAAAAAAAAGTGCGCTTATACAAAATATACTTACCCATTTTTGAATATAACTCATTTCATAAAGTTAATGAATTTTATGTATTTTGGTTGGAAAGTTTTCATTTTTGGGAAAAATTTTTCGAATGAAAAAGACAAACAATCATTTTTTTGACGAAGTTTATCAAGTTGTACGGTTAATACCAAAGGGCAGAGTAAGCACTTATGGCGCAATTGCTAAATATATTGCCACCGGAAAATCTGCCCGTATGGTTGGTTGGGCAATGAATAAAGCCGGTAGCGTTAGCCCGAAAGTGCCTGCACATAGAGTAGTTAACCGAATTGGTTTGTTAACCGGAAAGCACCATTTTAACAATGGGCCAAACACCATGCAACAACTATTAGAAAAAGAAGGCTTGTTAATAATTGATGATCAAATTCAACAATTTGAGCTTTTTTTTTGGGACCCGATGATTGAGTTATCTATTGAATAGCTCGTCTAATTTCAACATACAAATACCAAATTTATAGAATTGAATATAAAAAAAAGCCCTCACAATTTCTTGGAGAGCTCTATCTATTTGCAATTAATAAGATTATCTTATTTGCTAATTGGGGCATATTTTCCTTTAAGCGACACTTCAATTTCTTCGGCTATATTTTTAACCACCAACTTTGGTATTTTAATTTTATGATCGGCACATGCTACATTAAATGCTGCAGTTGCAGTAATAGTACCATCTTCAGCTATAACTACTTTGCCTGCATCTGTTCTTTGCTGCTCAACTCCGTGTACTTCAAAAGTACCTTCAACGGTTACTTCATATTCTCCTGGCGTTGCCCAATCTACATTAGATGAAAAAGTACCATTATATTTAGCAGTTGGATACTTTTCGCTTTCCATATAGTTTTCGTTAAAATGCTCTTCCATCAAATCTTTTTCAAAATCTAATGAACGCATAGGCACTTCAAAGTACAAAGAGTTTTCGGCAGGATTAATTGCTGATACCCCTTTTTCTGAAACTGCTTCAATATTTTCTAAAGGTGCTTCTGAATAAATTTTAACATATACATCTTTACAAATTTGTATATCTTGTGCTTGTAACAACCCTATTTGAGCCAAGCCCACAACTATAAGCATTAAATACTTCATATAAAATTATTTTAAGTTTAAATTGATTTAATTATTTTGATAGCCACCATCTGCCCAACATTGTATAATATTTATTTCCGCATCTTCTAATGATCTAGGTCTGTCTTCCGGAGCATAAGAAGGCGGCATATCTTTTTTCTGTAAAACCCGTGTGGCAAACTTTTCATTGTCCAAATCAACTTTTAACGTTTCGAAGGTAGTAAAATCTCCATTTGAAGCACCGCCTGCGTGACAAGAACTTTGATATGAACAAGATCGTTCTATAATGGGCATTACATCAGTTTTAAAACTTACATCAGTCAAACCGCATTCAACAGCATTGGGTTCATCTGCCGAATCGTTTGTACATGCAAAAAGGAGGGTGCTTAGCAATACTACAAAACTAAAATATCGCATACTGTTCAATTGGATAAGTTTATTTTTATTTGGTTTAAAATGATTTCTTTATTTTATTAATACCGCTCAAAGGTAGACATTATGTTTTGCCAATATTTGTCGGCTAAACGGCAAATCTAAGGCTTTATGGGATAACTATTATTTTTTGTTGATAACTATTGAAACCGATCTTAAAAGAAACAAAATAGATACCATTTGATAAATCAGAGATAGCCATACTCCCTTGAGTATTGTTTTTGGCAAATTGATGTCTTTGCACTAATACTCCTTTCATATTGTATAACATCATCTCAAAATCGTTTTTCACATAAGATGGATGAATTGTAAAGTTGATTTGGTTGCTTACCGGATTAGGACCAACTTTTATGTTGTTAATTTGCTCAATATAATAAACCGAAGAAGCTGTACCTACTTGAATAGTCGTATATTTAGTATAAGAACAGTTTCCACTACTTGCATTTAACGAAACTTGATAGGTGCCACCAGAAAGATAGGCATGCTGTGGACTTTGATCAGAAGCGGTATTACCATCTCCAAAATTCCAAGCGTAAAAATTGGCATTTTCAGATAAGTTCTCAAAGCTAACTACCGCATTAAAAATATTATCGGCATTAAAATCGACTATCAAATCAGAATTTGACAATCCAACTACAATATCATCGCTAGCCTCACAATTGCCATCTTTTACCGTTAATTGATAATTGCCAGGAAATAAAGGTGTAACAGAAGAAGTTTGACCGTGATTCCATTGATAACTAATTTCGTTACCAAAGCTATTGGTTACTTCGGGTATAGATTGATGAGGAGAGCCACAATCAACCATCACATCATCACCTAAATTTACAGTCAAATCATTTACGTATATCGTATAACTTAATTTGGTTTCTGAGTCAGTAGCGTCTTTCACCGTTAATGTATAAGTGGTGGTTTCTATTGGAGCGGCAGTGGTATTTCCGGCAGTTGTTTGTGTTAAACCATCTGTTGGCGACCAATTATAACTGTAAGGTGGTTCACCAAACAAGCCTATTCCTGTTAAATCAACGGCTCCGTTTTTACAAATGGTATCGGCAGAGGCGGTAATTTGCGCTTTTAAAGCCACATCAAAAGTAACAGTAGCGCCAATGTGCCAATTTTGGATATAAAAATTTTCGCATTCTTCACTTTCACCCACAACCATATCATTATCAAAATCAAAACCTAAGCCACCTAAATCGGCTAAGGGGAAAAACTGTTCAATACCCACTCCCCCTACCAAAGCACTAATTTCATAATAACTATTAGCATAAAATTTTGATTGTTGAGCAACTCTGGTATTTCCACAAGGCTGGTTAAAAGTGGCTAATAAATTAAATTCGTCTTCAATTTTATTGCCACCACTAAATTCTACTAATACTGCAAAAGGTTTATTTTCAGGTAAGGTGAAATTGACCGGCAACACTCTTAAATCTAAAAAAATACTGTCGGGATTATCGTTTGGTGCAGTTAGTGAGGTATCTGTTACAACTACATCTTCCCAAAGTGCCGTTGCATTTAAAATGGGTTGGCCAGTTTCTTCATTTACCGGCATAATGCGGGTTCTTAGGGTATTGGTCATTCCACTTCTGTTGGCATGCCCATAAAAATAAAAGATGGTATCTACCGTAATTGGTCCGGCATCTTCAAATGCAACCGTAACGGAATCTTCATTAAACGAATCGTTTAACCAATTATAGGCAACTACCGCATTTTTAAATTTTATGTTAATCGAATCCGCTTCGCCATCAGGCGTATCAAAATATATATATTCTTCTGGTTCAAAATCTTCGTGAATCCGCCAAAAAATTCCTTGAGTTAAATCATAATCTAATGAATCGTAAGCTGGGTAAAAAATATCGAAATGTTGCTCTTTTTTTAAGGAGGCATAGTTTAAGGTATATTGGTTAGCGACTGATTTATCAATTCGATCAAAATGTGCCCTTGTATTTAAGTCTTGTTTTATTTCAGGTGCTTTATGTATATTTTGAGCTATACTTAACTGGCTGACCATACACAACAAATACCCTAAAGTTATCATGTAAAATGATTTCATTATATTTGATTTATTTTTGTAAAATTACAAATAATTGCTGTACATCGTTTTATTTTATAGCAATATTTAAAAAAAGAACATCTTTTAAAATTAAACTTTATAAAAATGAACCGACTTTTAGTTTTCATAAGCTCTTTACTGGTTTTAACTTATGCTTGTACCAATAAAGTAGCTATCAATAAAACATCTAATGAAAAACCAACTGAAGAAGCTGTTGAAACAGCCCCTGAAGCAGAACTAAAATCAGAATCTGAACAAATGAGTCTAACTTATCCGCTTACAAAAAAAGGAGCACACATTGATATATATCACGGTGTTGAAGTTGCTGACCCGTATAGATGGTTAGAAGATGATTTATCGGATGAAACCGCGGCTTGGGTTGAAGCTCAAAATAAGGTTACTTTTGGTTATTTAGATGACATATCTTTTAGAGAAAAACTAACCGGCAGAATTAAAAACCTGGTGGATTATGAAAACGTATCGGCACCTTTTAAAGAAGGTAAATATGAGTATTTCAGAAAAAATGATGGATCGCAAGATCACAGTGTATATTATAGAAGTCTGATCAATTCTGATGATGAACCCGAGGTATTTATTGATCCGAATACATTTTCCGAAGATGGCACGGTGGCATTAACTGCTCTCTCTTTTACTAATGATGGTAGTTTGCTAAGCCTTAGCATTACCGAAGGTGGTTCTGATTGGAGAAAAATAGTTGTGATGCATGCTGAAACCAAAGAGATGTTAGACGATACCATTTCACGGGTTAAATTTTCAAGCATTTCGTGGTTAAACAATGAAGGCTTTTTTTACAGTAGTTACGATAAAGTTGATGGAGCATCTGATTTATCTGCCGAAAACGATAATCATAAATTATATTACCATCAATTAGGAACACCGCAAAGTGAAGATCAATTAATATTTGGAGGCAAAGGAGAAGAAAACAGATATATAGGTGCTGAAATAACCGAAGATCAGCAATATTTAATAATCTACGCTTCTGAAAATACCAATGGCAACCAACTGTATGTAAAACCCGTTAATAAAGATGTTCCTTTTACTTTATTGGAAGGGGATTATACTACAGAAAGCTTTTTTATAGAAAACGAAGGCGATCAATTTTATTTGATAACTAATGTAAATGCGCCCAATAAGCGTTTAGTAAAAGTCAATATTCAAAAACCTGCCATTGAAAATTGGGTTGATATCATACCGGAAACTGAACATGTGCTCAGTGCGTCTAAAGCGGGTTCATATATTTTTGCCAATTATTTAATTGATGCCAAAACTGCAGTAAAGCAATATGATATGCAAGGTAATTTGGTTAGAGATATTGAATTGCCGGGTATTGGTTCAGCTTATGGCTTTAAGGGTAAAAAAACAGACACTACCGTTTACTATGGCTTTACTTCTTTTTTATTTCCATATACTGTATATGAATATGATCTTGAAAATGGAGAGTCAACAGTATACTTTAAACCTGAAATTGATTTTAATCCTGATTTGTATACTACAAAACAAGTATTTTATGCCAGCAAAGACGGTACAAAAATACCCATGTTTATTACCCATAAAAAAGGGCTAACATTAGATGGAAACAACCCAACTTATTTATATGGTTATGGTGGTTTTGATGTTAGCTTAACGCCTGCTTTTAAGGCATCGCGTGTAGCTTGGTTAGAGCAAGGCGGCATTTTTGTTCAAGCCAATTTACGCGGTGGTGGCGAGTATGGAAAAAAATGGCACAGAGCAGGTACTAAAATGAACAAGCAAAATGTATTTGATGATTTTATAGCCGCAGCCGAATGGTTAATTAAAGAAGGCTATACTTCTTCGGAAAAATTAGCTTTGGCTGGCAGATCGAATGGCGGCTTATTGGTGGGTGCGGTCATATGTCAACAACCTGATTTAGCCAAAGTTGCTTTGCCCGAAGTTGGGGTATTAGATATGTTGCGCTACCATAAATTTACAGCCGGTGCCGGTTGGGCAGATGATTACGGCACAGCCGACGATAGCCCGGCAATGTTTGATTATCTTAAAAAGTATTCCCCTTTGCATGCCTTAACAAAAGGAACAGCTTATCCGGCTACTTTGGTGGCTACCGCTGATCATGATGACCGGGTAGTGCCGGCACATTCCTTTAAGTTTGCCGCTACTTTGCAAGAAAGGCACGAGGGTGAAAATCCGGTCTTAATTCGTATCCAAACAGATGCCGGGCATTCATCGGTATCTTTAACACAAAGAATTGAATTGATTGCCGATATTTATGCCTTTTGTTGGAAAAATATGGGCTTTGAGCCGGTGTTTGAATGAAATTCCTATTACACAATTCCAAAATCCAATACAAAAAATGTGAACTTAAATGATCATAAAAAAAATACGGTTAGAGAATTTTAGAGGTTTTGAAGGCGTTCATGAGTTTGAATTGCATAGTGATTATATTAATGTGATTATTGGGGCTAATGGGGCTGGGAAGACTTCGGTTTTGGATGCGATTAGTTATCCTTTTTTCGCAATATTTTCTGGCAATATGTATAGGCAATTTATAGGAAAAGATTATTACGACTGGAGAGATAAGCAAAATCATAAAACTGACATTTCTTATTCAAAAACACAAACAGAAATAAAACTTTTTATGGATAATTGCGAGGAGCCAGAATTTATATATTCATTTGATGATGATAAAAGATACAATGCGATTGAAGGTAAATTACAACCAGAAAAATTTAAGTTTTCAGACAATCTAGTTTTCAAAAAGTATAATAATAGAAGAGACTTAGAAACTAATGCATCGTATAATCATAATAGTTTTGCATATTGGTATAAGGAACAAATTAACATTCGAAATAATGAAATAGTTAAAAACCTTCAGGATAACAAAAGTGCAGGCAGTGTCTTAGATTACCAAATTCCTTCTACAAGCTTAATTATCAAAGCGGTAAACACATTTTTAAGAAATCTTACAGACCATAAATTCTTACGTGTAATTACTGATAAGAGCAATTATGAAAATGAATTGGTACTATTTATAGAAAAGGAAAATGGAGAAAAAGTGGAGTATAGCCAACTTTCTTCGGGAGAAAAAGCAGTTTTTGGTATATTATTGGAAATCGCAAAGGACTCATTTTTTTATGACCAAAATTCAAATAACTCTTTTCAAACTCCTGGCATAGTTCTAATAGATGAAATAGAACTCCACCTCCACCCCAAATGGCAGCCTTCTATTTTACAGGCTTTGCATAAAACCTTTCCAAACATACAATTTATCGTTACCACACATTCGCCTTTAGTGATTAATCATCTTAAAAACGAAAATTTAATTTTGTTAGATGATTTTAAAATTACCGAAGGTATTCATGTGCACAATACGTATGGCAGAGATGTAAATTCTATCATTACCGATTTTATGGGCGCTTCTGCTAAACCTAAAAAGGTAGAAAATTTAATTAATGATATAGAAGTTTTATTAGATGATGAAAAACCTAACATTTCTCTTGCCAAAGAAAAGTTGAGTGCTTTGAAACAAATGGTGGATCCCAACGAATCGGAAGTGTTGAAATTAGAGACTTTAATAACTATTGAAGAAGAGGATTAATGTACTGCATCAAAAAATTACCTGATACATAGTGCACATAGGCTATACTATGTTATTTAATTTGACTGGTTGTACAACAAACTACTTGTTTTTTTGAACCACATAGACACATAAGGCAATAGTATACTATGTTATTTGATTTAACTGGTTGTACAACAAATTTC